>JALSIC010000022.1 GCA_026981935.1 Gammaproteobacteria bacterium | reverse complement strand
CTGGGGGGCGGAGTCGTTGTTGAGGGCGAGCAGATCGAAGCGGCAGGCATACTCGGGGCCGTTGAAATCCCGGAGGGTGGAGACAACCTCGTCCTGGCCGTCGCCGTTGAGATCGACACGCGCCAGTGTGTAGCCCGGATGGAGTGGAACGCAATCCGGGTGCGGGGGTTTTGCCGTCTGGTTTCCTGGATTGCGCTCTTGCAGCGCTTCATCCAGGCTACCGAACCGGTGCACCAACAGCCGGACCATGTCCATTCAACTACGAGACCCTCAGTAAGGCAAGAAACAGCGCGTCCCGGCAGCGGAATTTCATTTCACCTTTCTCTCGTATCGCCCTTGGCAAAACAGCGCAGGCCACTGGTATGCGGCAGGCAATGAAGCCGGCGTTTCTGATGGTAGTATAACCCTGTGGCCGAAGCGGCGGAAAATTTCCCGCGATGAAAAAGGTTTTTATCCTGATCTGTGCCCTGATTGTCTACGGTTCCCTGTATCCCTTCGATTTCGGAAGCATGGGGCCGGGTGACTGGGATCACCTGCTGGAGAGCTGGCAAGGCCGCACCTTTCGCAGTGATATCCTGAGCAACATCGTGCTCTTTGTTCCCCTGGGTTATTTCGGCGTGCTGGCCTGGGGGCGCCGCTGGTGGCTGGTGGTACTGGCCATGGGACTGGGAGTGGCGTTGCAGCTACTGCAGCTCTTTCTGCCCAGCCGCGATGCCAACCTGCTGGATGTGATCTGGAATCTCCTGGGCGCAGGGCTGGGTGCGACCCTGACGGCGTTGCCCCTGGCGCGCTGGTCCCCCAGAGGCGGCCGTCTGCACAGGGAGGAGGCCTTTGTCCTGCTGTTGCTCGGTGCCTGGGTCGCGTATCGTCTGTTGCCCTTTGTGCCCAGCCTGGACTGGCAGGCAATCAAGGACAGCCTCAAACCGCTGCTGCTGCATCCCCGTCTCGATTATCTGGATTTGCTGCGCAATACGATAAGCTGGGCCACGGTGGCCGTGCTTTGGCCGACCTTGTGGCATGGCCGTCATCCCTGGCGCTGGTTGCTGGTGCTGGGCGGCGGAGTCTTCTTTCTGGAGGTGCTCATCGTTGACAATATCCTCAGTCTTGCCAATGTCCTGGGGCTGGTGCTGGGCTTGATGCTGTGGCGTTCATTGCAGCTTCTGCGACAGGCCACCATGACGATGGCAGCGCTTCTGGCGGTGGCGCTGCTGGTGGAAGGGTTGCGGCCCTTCGAGCTGGCTGCCAGGCCCGGCGTGTTTCACTGGCTGCCGTTCTATGGTTTTCTCGGGGGCTCCATGCTGATCAATATCGCGGCATTGCTGGAAAAGATTTTTCTCTATGGCGCCCTGCTATGGCTGGGGTATCTTGCCATGGGCACCCTGCGGCCGATTGTTCTGGTGTTGGTGGTTCTGACGGCGGGTGTGGAGTTCGCCCAGATCTTTATCGTCGGCCATACCGCAGAAATCACGGATCCCTTGCTGGTCTTGTGCCTCGCGCTGGTCTTGAAGGTCTCGGTTCCCCAGCGGGATGCTGATGCCATGCCGGCTGCCATCAAGGCGGACAGATAGGCAGGCGTTGGAGTCGGCGGGGACGAGCCCCGCCATCGGACATTACAGGTGCTGGTGGCTGCCGTCGCAGAAAGGCGGTGTGCCGGTACGCTTGCACTGACACCATGCCACTTGCTGCCGTTCATTGATCTCGACGGCCATGGGCTCGAATGCCGTCCCTTTGTGTGAGCCGTCACAGAATGGTTGATTCTGTGAGCGGCCGCAGGTGCACCAATAGTAAGTACCTGGTTCCACTGTCTGTACCGCGGGTTCTTTCGCTGCGATTCTTGCCTCGTTCATGTTGTCACCTCCTGCAGGTAGCACTTTTCTTGCTGACGGGCACGGCTCTTCTGCCGTGCATTGAATGGGAAAATCCAGGGAGCGGCTATTGCCGCACACCTTCGATGGACAGCCAGAGCAGGATGTCCTGGGCGGCCGGGCCGAGTGAATCGCCTTTTTTCATCTTGTAGTCGGGCAGGTGGAGGGTAGTGGTGCCCTCGAACCCGCGGCGAAAGCCGCCCCAGGGGTCCGGGCCTGCGCCAATCTGCGTGACATCGATGCTGATTTCCTTGGTGATGCCGCGCAGGGTCAACTTGCCCTTGAGCGTGGCCTTGCCATTGCCATGGTCTTCCCAGGCCGTGCTGACGAAGGTGGCCCTGGGGAATTTTTCCGTGTCGAAGAAGCGCTCGTCACGCAGATGCTTGTCGCGTTCTGCATTGTTGGTGTCGAGGCTGGCCACGTCGATGTCCACTTTTACCCGGTTGTTGGCCGGGTTGGCCTCGTCGTAATCGAACTCGCCGGAGAAGCGGTTGAAACGCCCTTCCAGCCAACTGAAACCCAGATGCTTGACGCGAAAGGTAATGAAGGCATGCATGCCCTTGGTGTCGATGACATAGTGTTCGACGGCCTGGACGGAAGTCGTGGCCAGACTGAGAATGATGGCAGATGCCAGCAGGACCTTTTTCAGCATGTGTCTACTCCTCTGTGATGTGAGTGGTTGATGAAACAGGTGAGGGCGCTTCGCGTGGACTCAGCATGCGGCGCAACGTCGGATCGTGATCGATGAAATGATGCTTCAGGGCAGCCAGGCTGTGAAAGACGGCCAGCGCGATCAGGCCGTAGGCCAGCCACTGATGGGCCATGCCGGCGATGTCTTCCTGATTTTCGATGCCGTGGATCGTGGCGGGGATCTCGAACCAGCCGAAAACCGGAAGCGCGTGACCGTCCGCGGTGCTGATGAGGTAGCCGCTGATGACATTGGCGGCGATGAGGACATAGAAAGACCGGTGTACCCAGACGGCGGTGCATTGTTCCCAGGGTGCGCCATGGATGGCAGGCAGGGGGTTGTGCAGGCGCCACCCCAGGCGGAGGACCAGCAGCACTGCAGCGACCACGCCCAGGTCACGATGAAGGTCCGGGGCTTTGTGGTACCAGGGATGGTAGTAATCCAGATTCACCATGTAGATGCCCAGGGCAAACAGCCCCACGAGGAGGATCGCCATGACCCAGTGCAGGAAGATGGAGACCAGGCCGTAGCCGTGTGGGGTATTGCGCAGTTTCATGCGATTCACCAGGTTTGTTCACAATATCGAATCAATTCATGCATAATATCCCCCATGTATAACTGATATATATTGAAATTATTGAATAAAAATATTCAAAAAAATAGAAGATGAGATCTGAGATCAACCTCGAGGCGCTCCTCGTCCTCGATGCCATTGCCCGTCACGGCAGTTTTGCGGCGGCAGCCGAGGCACTGCATCGCGTGCCCTCGTCGGTGACCTATGTTATCCAGAAACTGGAAGAGAGTTTGGGTGTGACGCTTTTTGATCGTCGTGGCCACCGTGCCCACCTGACCCCTGCCGGTGAGGCATTGCTGGTCGAGGGAAGGGATCTCCTCATGATGGCCGATGAAGTGGCGCGCAACGTGAAGCGGGTGGCGACGGGCTGGGAGGCGGAGTTGAGGATTGCGGTCGCCGATCTCATGCCGCCTGGAAAGCTCCTGGCGCTGTGTGAGGCGTTTTACCAGGTGGCGCCGGCGACTCGCCTGCGCCTTTCCACGGAAGTGCTGGGCGGGACCTGGGACGCCCTTGTCTCGGGACGGGCCGACCTGGTCATCGGCGCGCCCGGCGAAGGCCCGCCAGGTGGAGGCTATGCGCTTCATCCCCTGGGGGAAGTCGAGTTTCTGTTTGTCGTGGCGCCACATCACCCTCTCGCAGGGGAAAAGGAGCCTTTGGCCAATGAACGCATCCGCA
The DNA here is from genome assembly GCA_026981935.1 of Gammaproteobacteria bacterium. Classification (GTDB taxonomy): domain Bacteria; phylum Pseudomonadota; class Gammaproteobacteria; order SZUA-140; family SZUA-140; genus S012-109. Next base: position 772 of record JALSIC010000022.1, on the reverse strand, counting down.
GGCATCGAGCCGTAGCCGTGGCAGACAGCTCGCGCGCGCTTCCGCCAAGGACCGTGAGGCTGCTGCCTGGCCAGAACGTGCTCACGGTGCAGAACCTGCACATGAAGCGGGAGGCGCAAAAGAAAGGCCTGGGCGTCGGCTATCTGCCCCGGCACATGATTGCCGAAGACCTTGCCGCAGGCAATCTGATCGTCAAGCGCACGGAAGAGGGGGCAGTCAGCCACCACACGCTGTACTATGCCTGGCGTACCCGTCACCAGGGCAAGGCGCTGGCCTGGTTCAAGAAAGAACTCTGGGAGGATGGCAAGGGTGTGGACTGGTTTTCCTCGTGAGACAAGAGTTGCACGCGCGGGGCCCGCATCCAGGCCGCAGACGGCCGTCAGTCAACAATGGAGGTCATGACAGTTGGGGTTTGTCTTTCCAAGTGACGCCTGTCGTCCAAGTGATGCCTGTCATTCCGAGCGCAGCGAGGAATCTGGGGGCAGTGGGACAGGATTCCTCCCTTCGGTCGGAATGACAGGGAAATGGTCGAGATGACAACGCGTCGGCATGACAGCGTCCTTGTGTCATTCCGAGCGCAGCGGGAAATCTTGGGGGGGCGGTGGGACAGGATTCCTCCCTTCGGTCGGAATGACAGGGAAATGGTCGGAATGACAAGGCGTCGGAATGGCAACGTCCTTGTGTCATTCCGAGCGCAGCGGGAAATGACAGTATCCCTGTCATTTCGAGCGCAGCGAGAAATCTTGGGGGGGCAGTGGGACAGGATTCCTCC
>JALSIC010000021.1 GCA_026981935.1 Gammaproteobacteria bacterium | reverse complement strand
ACCTTCGGTACACAACCGCTGGATTTACGCTGCCGGCCCTTGGTGGATATGGACTTCGTTATCTCACGCTAACTCGTCCAGCCTTGGCGCCTCAGTATCCAGTTCCTGTCCGTCGGCTCGTACCTTTGCTACACGCTTCCTTCAGACCCTGCCTCACAACAGCGCCCTTGCGCTTCGCTAGCCTTCACCTCCACCAGGTTGGCATGGGGACTTCCACCCCACAAGTCAGCCGGCATGCCCGGCACACGCCTGCATGGGCAGGCAACACCTGCCCCTGATGCCACGATCAGCACTGATTTCTCATGTCTCAGGGCACATCGGCAGCGCAGCGGAAGCCCACGTCGTTGAAGATCGAGTCCGGCGCCAAGTAGAAACGATAGGCACCGCGCTGGAACTGGTGCAGGGCATAGTGGCCTTCGCGCCCCCAGGCGGCCCCCCGCAATACCTTGTACTTCTCACCGAAGGCATCGCTTTGATAATCGCTCCCGGGATAGGGCTGATACCAGTCGGCCACCCACTCGGAGACGTTTCCCGCCATGTCGTACACGCCATAGGGCGACTTGTCCCTGGGATAAGATCCCACCGGCGCCACGCCGTCATCCCACATCTCATCACCGGTATTGCTGTAACCGGCGTGCCACTCGTTTCCCCAGGGATATTCGTTCCCATCCGGTCCCCGCGCTGCCTTCTCCCATTCCGCCTCGCTGGGCAGCCGTTCCCCGGCCCATCTGCAATAGGCATCGGCATCATGCCACGTGACATCGGTCACCGGCTCCCTGTCCTGGTATCGCAGGCGCTCGACGATGGCATCGAGCAGGTCCTCCTTGTCCATGGTGCGGGTGTCCATGTCCAGGCGAAAAGTCTCCACCGCCAGGCGACGCAGACGATCGATATCCAGCTGCGGAAGCTGGTCAACGCGCAGGCTCAGCAGATAGCCGTCCTTCGCCCACTGCATGGGCGGCGTGCGACCGGTACCGGCAACGAATCTGCGATACTGGGCCCGGGTGACTTCGTAGCGGCCGATATAGTAGGCCGGGAGGGTCACCCGCCGGGCGGGGTGTTCGTCCAGGTACCAGGGTTTTCTTGCGCCCACACCGATCGATTCGTCCTCCTCGGGCACCTTGTCGCTGCCCATCAGGAAAGGTCCGGCGGGGATAAGCACCAGCACCTCACCGGTCTTTTCGTTGACCCGGATGGCGGGCTGTGCCACGGCCAGGGCGCTCACCAGCAGACACGCCAGGGCCGGTGCGGCCCATCGCATGGATTGCAGCATTGCATGCCATACCGCAAGGCCCGTCGCCCCGGCAGCGACGCGGGCATTGTCACCGGCGGCATGATGCATCCCTTTCCCTTCAACCTGTCGTTTCATGTCGGTCTCCTGACAGTGTTTTCCTCATCGTGTCAGCGTGCCTTCCCGGTTCGGGACCTGCGTCACGGGCACAACGGAACCCGAAGCTCTTGTTGCGCGTGCTGCGCAGGAAAAAGGCGCGGTTGAACACCGGCGCCGAGATGCCGCACTTGTAGAACGAGCAGTCGAACCACGAGCCACCCTTGAGGGTCTTGTATTTCTCGCCGTAGTTCTCATTGGGGTGGGTATTGCCGGGATAGGGCTGGTACCAGGACGCGGTCCATTCCCACACGTTGCCGGACATGTCGTAGACCCCGTAGGGACTGGCCCCCTCGGGCAGGGAACCCACCGGCAGGGTATCCCCCTCCTGCTGCAGCCTCGCCCAGCGTTGCGGGGTATTGGCTTTGTTGACATCGAATTCGTTGCCCCAGGGGAAGATGCGTCCGTCCACGCCGCGCGCCGCCTTCTCCCACTCCGCGTCCGTCGGCAGGCGCTTGCCCGCCCAGCGGCAATAGGCATCGGCGTCGTACCAGCTCACGTAGGTGACGGGGTGATCGGCTTTTCCGGGTGGATAGGTGCGATTGCGGAAATGGGGCGGGGAACGCCGGCCGGTGGCATCGATGAACTGCTTGTACTGGGCATTGGTCACTTCATAGCGGTCGATGTAGAAGCTGTCCAGATAGACGACGTGCTGCGGTCCCTCATCGGGCAGACGGTCGTCGGTACCCATGATGAACTCGCCGGCAGGGACCAGGACCATGGGATTGGGGTCTGCGCCCACCTTGGGATGCGCCGTCTCATGAGGGCGCCCCGCCACGGCAGGCAAGGGCATTTCCTTCTTGTGTCCAGTCGACGTACCAGCCGCCTTGTCATGGCCCTGCTTCCTGCCGTTGTGGCAGACGAGACATTCTCGCGCGCCTTCGGTGCCGAAGGTGCGGTCACGATGCACCACCTCTCCATGGCACTGACCACAGTCCGCCGCCTCCAGGACGTCACCCTGGACAGATCCGGCCAGCAGGACCAGCAGACCCAGTGCAATGAGACGAACACGCATATACCGCTCCCCCTCACAACGGCGAAAACGAACCTCCCCTCCTCCCACGACAGGGGGAAAGGATACCGCCGGCCTCGGCACAGCCCCACGCGCTGCAGCACAGGACCCGTCCGGCAGATTCATTCCCTCGATCCATTCCCACAATCTATTCGGGGAATAGTAAGAAAAAAGTTACTCATTATCATAACTTTTCACGATGATTTTATCAGACACAGACTGACGAAAAAACGCACATCTTTTTCATGGAAAGGCTGTGCCGCACACTTTCTTGCGGCGCGCAGACCTCGGAGATTGCCGGCCCACGACCTCGTCCATCCCAGACAGCCGCATTGCCACTTCCCGAGAGAAGAACCAATGGCTGTGAGGCGGTAAGTGAGTCGGCGACGGGGAGCAAGCAAGGCGATTTCTGCTAATATTGGTCTCATGACGATCCACCACCTGCAGCCGGTCCCTCACCTGACCACGGCATTGACCGGTCCCCTGCAGCAGATCGAACGCCATCTGCTTGAACGCCAGGCCGACATCGAGGCCTGGCTGCGTGGCCAATGGCGGGAGACACCGGCGCCCTTCTATGCCTCCGTGGACCTGCGCAACGCGGGCTTCAAGCTGGCGCCCGTGGACACCAACCTCTTCCCCGCCGGCTTCAACAACCTCAGCCCCGACCTCATGCCCCTGTGCATCCAGGCCATGCAGTCCGCCATCGAGCGCATCTGTCCCACGGCCTGCCAGATCATGCTGATCCCGGAGAACCACACCCGCAACATGTTCTATCTGGAAAGCCTGGCTACCCTGCAGGACATCATCTCCAAGGCAGGCTTCCGGGTCCGCATCTGTTCCCTGCTGGAGGACCTGCGCACGCCCCTGGACCTGCAACTGCCGTCGGGCCGGAAGCTGCTGCTGGAACCCATCCGCCGGGAGGGCCGGCGCCTGGTACTGGACGACTTCGATCCCTGCATGGTCCTGCTCAACAACGACCTCGCCGGCGGGCTGCCGGCGATACTGGAAGGGCTGGAACAGCCCGTCGTCCCGCCGCCCGCCCTCGGCTGGTGCCGCCGCCTGAAATCGGACCACTTCCGCCACTACCGTGCCGTCGCGGAGGCCTTCGCGGCAATGATCGGCATCGACCCCTGGCTCATCACCCCCTTGTACCTCCAGTGCGGAGAGATCGATTTCATGAAGCGGGAGGGAGAAGAATGCCTGGCCAGCAATGTTGCCAGCCTCCTGGACGCCATCCGGCGCAAGTACGAACAGTACGCGCTGGACTGCCGTCCCTTCGTGGTGATCAAGGCCGATGCAGGCAGCTACGGCATGGGGGTGATGACCGTGCATTCGCCCGACGAGGTACGCGGCCTCAACCGCAGGCAGCGCACCCGCATGGCCGCTTCCAAGGGCGGCATGGCCACCACGCGGGTCATTCTCCAGGAGGGGGTCTATACCTTCGAGACCTGGGGTCGCGAACAGGCCGTGACCGAGCCCGTCGTCTACATGATCGACCATTTCGTTGTGGGCGGTTTCTATCGCGTGCACACCCGGCGCGGCGCCAACGAGAACCTCAACTCCCCCGGGATGCACTTCGAGCCCCTGGCCTTCGCCCGCCCCTGCACCACACCCGAACAGGGCCTGGCGCCGGACGCCTCGCCCAACCGTTTCTACGCCTATGGCGTCATCGCCCGCCTGGCCCTGCTGGCCGCCGCCCGCGAACAGGCCGCCAGCGGCGGCGCGCCCCGTCTGCCTTGAGATCCGCGATTCGCGACCGAGGGGCCGCGCCCGCGGAAGGACACGGGATACACAGGAGTGCCACCCGGGCGCAAAGGAGCCCAGCGATGATTCCGGATGATGTATGACATGGACAGCCCCCATGGCGCGGAGCGAAATGCAGCGCATGCAAGTGACGCCTGTCATGCCGAGCGCAGCGAGAAATGACAAGGAGAAGTGTGAAGGTCTTGGCAAGGAGGTGCGGCGGGGATGACATTACCCCTGTCATTCCGAGCGCAGCGAGGAATCCAAGGGCAGTGGATCAGGATTTCTCCCTTCGGTCGAAATGACACCGCTTTGTCATGCCGAGCGCACCGAAGAATGACAGGGAGTGTGACGCCACGGGCAAGGAGGTGCGTTGGGAATGACGTTGCCCCTGTCATTTCGAGCGCAGCGAGAAATCCAAGGGCAGTGGATCAGGATTTCTCCCTTCGGTCGAAATGACACCGCTTTGTCATGCCGAGCGCACCGAAGAATGACAGGGAGTGTGACGCCACGGGCAAGGAGGTGCGTTGGGAATGACGTTGCCCCTGTCATTTCGAGCGCAGCGAGAAATCCAAGGGCAGTGGATCAGGATTTCTCCCTTCGGTCGAAATGACACCGCTTTGTCATTCCGAGCGCAGCGAAAAATGACAGGGAGTGTGACGCCACGGGCAAGGAGGTGCGGTGGGAATGACAGAGGAGTATGGTCGGAATGACAAGAAAGTGAGGTTGAATGACAAAGGAGTATGGTCGAAATAACAAGGAAATGTGGCCAAAATGAAGGCAGTGTGGTCGAGGTGACAGGGAGATTACGGCCCTCACGGCCTGCATCGGGCTGCACGACGGCCGTCAGCCAATAATGCACGTCTCGATAATGACACTCGGGGCACCCGGCAATCATGCGCTGACCTGCGAGGGACGCCGCCCATGACCGACATCGCCGTGATCATGGATCCCCTGGAGGGCATCAATCCCAGGAAGGACAGCACCCTGGCCATGATGCGCGCCGCCCAGGCGCGGGGCTGGCAGGTGTGGACCGCCACCCTGGGCGATCTCTACCTGCACGACGACTGCTGCCACGCCCGCCTCCAGGCCATCACCCTGAACGATATAGAAGACCCCGCCTGCAAGGACTGGCACCGCCCCGGCCCCTGCAGCGAGCGCCCCCTGCACGAGCTGGATGCCGTGCTCATGCGCAAGGATCCCCCGGTGGACATGGAGTACATCTATGCCACGCATCTCCTGGAACGGGTGGAGGTCCGCGGCACACCCGTCTTCAACCGCCCCCGTGCCCTGCGCGACATCAACGAGAAGCTCTACACCGCATGGTTTCCCCAGTGCATGCCCCCCACGCTGGTGACGCGGGACGGCGCGCGCCTGCGTGACTTTCTCGCCCGCCATGGCGACATCATCGTCAAGCCTCTGGACGCCATGGGCGGCGAATCGGTGTTCCGCGTCACCACCGACAATCCCAACGTCAACGTGATCTTCGAGGTGATGACGGGGCGGGGCCGGCGCTTTGCCATGGCACAGCGCTATCTTCCCGAGATCAGCGAGGGCGACAAGCGCATCCTGCTCATCGACGGCGAACCCGTCCCCTATGCCCTGGCGCGCATCCCGGCACCCGGTGAGACCCGTGCCAACCTGGCCAGCGGCGGACAGGGCGTGGGAATCCCCTTGAGTGACCGCGACCGCTGGATCTGCGCCCAGGTGGGCCCCCGCCTGCGCGAGATGGGGCTGCTGTTCGTGGGACTGGATGTGATCGGCGACTACCTCACCGAGATCAACGTCACCAGCCCCACCTGTATCCGCGAGCTGGACCGCCTCTACGGCCTGGACATCGGCGCCGACCTCATGGACCGCATCGAGGCCCGCCTGACATGATGCCCGGCACCCGCCGCCCACGTCGCCTGGCAGGCCTCACCCTGCTCCTCTTCGCGATCCTCGCCGGCGGCTGCGGACGCGACGAACCCCGGCAGGCCTACGAAGCACAGTTCCTGGCCCTGGGCACGCTGGTGAAGGTGAGCCTGTGGGGGGTGGACGAGGACCAGGGGGCTGCTGCGGTGCGTGCCGTGGAGGCGGAACTGAACCGGGTCCATGAGACCTGGCATGCCTGGCGCCCCAGCACGCTGAGCGATCTCAACCGCCGTCTCGCTACGGGTGAAACCGTCACGGTGGACGAGGAGACCGCGGCCGTGCTCGCCGAAGCGCAGCGCCTCTCCCGCCTCAGCGGCGGCCTGTTCGAGCCCGGCATCGGCGCCCTGGTGCGCCTGTGGGGATTTCACAGCGACGACCGCCCCGCCGGCCCGCCGCCCGCAGATGAAACCACTGCCCGGCTCCTTGCCTGGCGCCCGCGGATCATCGAACTGGAAATCACCCACGCGACCGAAGCGGAAGATACCGTGTGGCACCTGCACAGCACCAACCCTGCCCTGAAGATCGACCTGGGGGGCTTCGCCAAGGGCTATGCCGTGGACCGCGCCGTGGAGCGCCTGCGGGCGCTCGGCATCGGCGACGCCATCGTCAACGCCGGGGGCGACCTGCGCGCCATCGGCCGCCACGGTGAACGTCCCTGGCGCATCGGCATCCGTGATCCGCGCGGCGAGGGCATCATCGCCGCGCTGGAGACCCGTGGCGACGAAAGCGTGTTCACCTCGGGCAATTACGAGCGCTTCTTCGAATACGAGGGCGTGCGCTATCACCATATCCTCGACCCGCGCACCGGCCACCCTGCCCGGGGCACCCTGTCGGTCACCGTCATCCACGCGGATGCCGCCACGGCGGATGCCGCCGCCACCGCCCTCTTCGTGGCCGGCCCTCAAGACTGGCGGGCGACGGCCCGACAAATGGGTGTGGAGCAGGTCATGCTCATCGACAGCGAGATGCGCATTCACGTGACGCCGGCCATGAACCGACGCCTGGTTTTCCAGTCTCAACCCATACCGGAAGTGATCGTGAGCGCCCCGGATTGACGCCGGAACGACCCTGGAGTGACTGTCAATGCCCCGTGCCGAACCCGGAATATCCACCGTGACCGATACCGAGACCGATTCCGGCATCGATGACGGCATCCGCAGTGGGCTGAGCCGCGCCGACGGCGCGGTGATCGCGGCCACGCTGGTGCTGCTGGTGTTTCTTTACGGAACCTTCTGGGGCGGCACCGGCGCGGCCGACCTGGCCCATTTCCATACCGCCGACGGACGGGAATTCTCGGTGCCGCTGGACGCAGACCGGACCCTGGAGCTCCGCGGCCCCCTGGGGATCAGTGTCATCGAGATCCGCGACGGGCAGGTGCGCTTCGTCGCCTCGCCCTGCCGGGGCAAGCAGTGCATCCACGCCGGCTGGCTGAAACAGGGGGGCGAATTCGCCGCCTGCCTGCCCAATCGCATCAGCGTCGCGGTCCGCAGCCGTGACCGGCACTTCGACAGCATCAATTTCTGACCGGTTCCGAAGACCATGGCAAGCTCCAAAGATCCCGCCGGCACACAAGCCCTGACCCTCGTCACGACCCCCCAGGATCATCGCATCGCCTGGCTGGCGGCGCTGGCCATCGCCATCCACGTCGCCGAAAGCGCCCTGCCCAGCCCCCTCCCCGGGGCCAAGCCGGGGCTGGCCAACGTGGTCACCCTCGCGGTGCTGTATCACTACGGGTGGCGCGCCGCCGCCTGGGTCACCCTGCTGCGGGTGCTGGTGGGCAGTCTCCTCATCGGCACCTTTCTCACACCGACCTTCATGCTCAGCGCCGCCGGCGCCGCGGCCGGCCTGGCGGCGCTGGCGCTGGGCAGCCGAATCCCGGGCATGGGACCCGTGGGCCTGGGCCTGATGGCGGCCCAGGCCCACATGGCCGGGCAGTTCTTCTGCGCCCATGCCCTGTTCATCCCCCATGAGGGCCTGTTCGCCCTGCTGCCCGTGCTCATGACCCTGGCGGCGGGCTTCGGCCTGGCCAGCGGCCTCATCGTCCAGTCCATGCTGCCGGCCCTCCAGCGGTCGCGCACGCAGCGCCAGCCTCCCCAAACCTCTCAAGCCCCCCAACCCCCTCAAGCCCCATGACTGCCCTGCAGCCCGCTCCCGTGACATCGGCCGACCGGCTGGGACTGACCCTGTTTTTCGCGGTCGTCGTCCACGCCACCCTGATCCTGGGCATCAGCTTCAAACCGGATTTCGTCAAGCCGCCCCAGGAAGAGCATCCCCCCATCGAGATCATTCTCGTCCACCAGCGCAGCGAGCAGGCACCGGAGAAGGCGGAATACCTGGCCCAGGCCAACGTCGAGGGCGGCGGCAACACCCGGGAAAAGGTGCGCCCCACCTCCCCGGCCTCCACGCCCATCCCCCCCGAGCGGCCCGGCCACGACACCGCCGTGACCCCGGAAACCGCCCCGCCGCCCCGGCCGGCGGACACCGCCCCCAGCCTGACCCTGGAGAAGGCCGCGCGCAAGCGTCCCGTCGAGGAACAGACGGAGCCCGCGCGGCCCGCGCCCTTAAGCGCAGCGGAACTGCTGAGGCGCAGCCGCGAGATCGCCAACCTGAGCGCCGAGATCGACCGCTCCCTGCAGTCCTACGCCGAGCGCCTGCGCCACCGCTATATCTCGTCCCGGGCGCGGGCCTACCGGGATGCCGCCTACCTGGATGCCTGGCGCGCCAAGGTGGAACGCATCGGCAACCTGAACTATCCCGAGGAGGCCAAGCGCCGCGGCATCTCCGGCAGCCTGATTCTCGACGTGGGCATCAAGTACGACGGCACGATCCACAGCATCACTGTGCTGCGCTCCTCCGGCAGGAAAATCCTCGACGATGCCGCCGTCCGCATCGTGCGCCTGGCCGCGCCCTTCGCCCCCTTCCCGGAGGAACTGCGCCAGGACACCGACGTGCTGCACATCACCCGGACCTGGCAGTTCCTCAATGACAACCTCCAGGCCCGCTGAGCGGCCACTTGTAACGGCCTGCCCGCTGGCGGATACTACGTCCATGAACGACATGAATTCACTCAGCGGCCATTTCCTCATCGCCATGCCCAGCCTCAGGGATCCCAATTTCTTCCACGGGGTCACCTACATCTGCGAGCACAACGAGGACGGTGCCATGGGCCTCGTGATCAACCGCCCCCTGGATATCAATCTGGGGGAGGTCCTCGGGCAGATGAAGATCACCAGTTCCCTGCCGGAAGTGGCAGGCATGCCCATCTTCCTGGGGGGACCGGTGCAATGCGAGCGGGGTTTTGTCCTGCACCGGCCCCATGGCGAATGGGAGGCCACGCTGAAAGTGACCGACGAGATCGGCATCACCTCCTCCCGCGACATCCTGGAGGCCATCGCCCGCGGCGAAGGCCCCCGGCAATGCCTCATCGCCCTGGGTTACGCCGGCTGGGCGCCGGGACAGCTGGAACAGGAGATGGCGGACAATGCCTGGCTCAGCGTCCCGGCGGACGAACGCATCATTTTCGAGACGCCCTGTCACCTGCGGTGGGAGACGGCAGCGGCGCTGACGGGTGTGGACATCAAGCGCCTCTCCAGCGAAATCGGGCACGCATGAACGGCAGCCGCACCCTGCTGGCCTTCGACTTCGGACACAGGAGAATCGGCGTCGCAGTGGGCCAGGAGATCACCGGCGCGGCGCGGCCCCTCACCACCCTCGCGGCCCGGGACGGCGTGCCGGACTGGGCCGCCGTCTCCAGCCTCCTTCAGCACTGGCGCCCCGACGCCCTCGTGGTGGGACTGCCCCTGCACATGGACGGGAGCGAGCAGGACACCACCCACGCCGCGCGGCGCTTCGCAGACCGCCTGCGGGGGCGGTATCATCTGCCCGTGTATTTCGCAGACGAACGCCTGTCGTCCAGGGCCGCCATGGCCCTGATCAGGCAGCGACAATCCCAGCGACAATCCCAGCGCCAATCCCAGCGCCAATCCCAGCTCAGGCCACGCCGCGCCGGGCGGGAGGGTGAAGTGGACGCGGTGGCCGCCCAGCTCATCCTGGAAACCTTCTTCAGCCATGGCATCGATGCATGCAAACTGACCCCGTCCCCCGGCACACCACCGGAACAGTCATGACCGAGGAACCGCTGGACATCCCCGCCACCCTCGACCGCATGGCCGCCTCGCTGCGGGAGGTGTTGCGCGCGCGGGACGTGGACGCACCGCTCATGATCGGCATCCACAGCGGCGGGGTGTGGATCGCCGAGGCCCTGCATCGCCGCCTGGACCTGGCCACCCCCCTGGGCAGCCTGGACATCTCCTTCTACCGCGATGACTTCACCCGCATCGGGGTCAATCCCCAGGTCCGCCCGTCCAGCCTCCCCGCGCCCATCGACGACCGCCACATCGTCCTCGTGGACGATGTGCTCTACACGGGGCGCACCATCCGGGCCGCCCTCAACGAGATCTTCGATTACGGGCGGCCGGCCTCGGTGCTCCTCGCCGTGCTCGTGGACCGCAACGGCCGCGAACTGCCCATCCAGGCGGACGTGGCGGGTACCCGCATGGACCTCCCCCCCCACCGCCAGGTCAAGCTGCAGGGGCCGGATCCGCTGCGCCTGGTCGTGGCAGAACAGAACGCGCCCGCCGCCGGAACGGACACATGAAGGAAACAGCGGCCCTCACGTCTCCCTGCGCCCCCGCCCGCCTCCCCCTTACGCTGCGCGCCCGGCGCCTTTACAATCCGCCTCCATGATCAAAGAGAACCTCCAGCTCGACGAAAACGGCCGGTTGCGACACTTCCTCACCATCGAGGGGCTCAAGCGCGCCCTCCTGATGGAACTGCTGGACACCGCCGAATCCTTCACCAGCGTCACGGAACAGACCGTGAAGAAAGTCCCCCTGCTGCGGGGCAGAACCATCGTCAACCTGTTCTTCGAACCCAGCACGCGCACGCGCACCACCTTCGAACTGGCCGCCAAGCGCCTCTCCGCCGACGTGCTCAACATCAATGTGCCGGCCTCGGCCACCACCAAGGGCGAGACCCTGCTGGACACGCTGCGCAACCTGGAAGCCATGCACTGCGACATGTTCGTGGTACGCCATCCCAACAGCGGCGCGGCCCACTTCATCGCACGTCATGCCGCACCGGGCGTGAGCATCATCAATGCCGGGGACGGGCGCCATGCCCATCCCACCCAGGCCATGCTGGACATGTTCACCATCCGCCGCCACAAGGGCGAGTTTCACCGCCTCACCGTGGCCATCGTGGGCGACATCCTCCATTCCCGCGTGGCCCGCTCCCAGATCCAGGCCCTGAGCACCCTGGGCGTCAAGGAGATCCGCATCGTCGCGCCCCGCACCCTCATCCCGGCCTGTGCCGAGACCCTGGGCGTCCACGTCCATCACGACCTGCGCGAAGGGCTGCGGGACGTGGACGTGATCATCATGCTGCGCCTGCAACGGGAACGCATGCGCGGCGCGGCGCTGCCCAGCGAGCACGAGTACTACCAGCTCTTCGGACTCACCGAGGACAAGCTGGCGCTGGCGGCGCCGGACGCCATCGTCATGCATCCCGGCCCCATCAACCGCGGCGTGGAGATCGACTCCACCATCGCCGACGGCCCCCGCTCGGTGATCCTGCAACAGGTCAGCCACGGCATCGCCGTGCGCATGGCCATCATGTCCCGCGCCATGCAGCCCCGCCCGTCCCAGGAGGCGGCACCATGACGGGGCTGCGCATCGTCGACGGCCGCGTCATCGATCCGGCCAGCGGCGTGGACGAGATCACGGACCTCTTTCTCGCCGAGGGACGGGTCGCGGGGCTGGGCACGGCACCGCGAGGATTCCGCGAGAACCAAGTGATCGACGCCGCGGACTGCGTGGTCTGCCCCGGCCTGGTGGACCTGCGGGGGCGCTGCCGCGAACCCGGACTGGAACACAAGGGCACCATCGCCAGCGAGACCCGGGCCGCTGCCGCCGCGGGCATCACCACCCTGTGCGTGCCCCCCGACACCGAGCCGGTGATAGACAGCGCCGCCGTGGCGGCCCTCATCCGGCGCCGGGCGGAGCGCGCGGGCCACGCCCGCCTCGTCCCCCTGGGCGCCCTCACCCGGGGCCTGGCGGGCAATGCCCTGAGCGAGATGAGCGCCCTCAAGGAGGCCGGCTGCGCGGGGGTGAGCAACGACTGTTATCCGGTGGAAAACCTGCTGGTCCTGCGCCGCGCCCTGGAATATGCCGCCACCTTCGATCTCACCGTGCACCTGCTGCCCCAGGAGCACGCCCTCGCCAACGAAGGCTGTGCCCACGAGGGCGCCGTCAGCACCCGCCTGGGCCTGCCCGGCATCCCCGCCGCGGCAGAGACCGTTGCGGTGGCCGCCTGCCTGGCCCTCGTCGAGGAAACGGGGGTGCGCGCCCACTTCGCCCTGCTCTCCACCCGCCGCGCCGCCCAGATGGTGGCCCGCGCCCGCCACGACGGGCTGCCGGTGAGCGCCGCGGTGAGCGCCCACCACCTCCACCTCACCGAGCTGGACCTCCTGGACTTCGACAGCCAGTGTCACGTCCTGCCGCCGCTGCGCACCCAGCGTGACCGTGACGGCCTGCGCCACTGGCTGGCGCGGGGCGACATCGCCGCGGTGTGTTCCGATCACCAGCCCCACGAGGCCGATGCCAAGCTGGCGCCCTTCAGCGCCACCGCATCGGGCATCTCCGCCCTGGAGACCCTGCTGCCCCTCACCCTGCGCCTGGTGGACGAGGGCGTCCTCGGTCTCACCGAGGCCATCGCGCGCCTCACCAGCGAACCGGCGCGCATTCTCGGCCTGGACCGCGACGGTACGGCGGGCAGCCTGGCGCCGGGGGCCGTGGCCGATGTCTGTATCTTCCAACCCGAAGCGTACTGGACCCTTGGCGGAGAGGCGCTGCTGAGCCAGGGACACAACACGCCCTTCCTGAACTGGGAGATGAAGGGCCGCGTGCGTTACACCCTGCTGGGGGGGCGCGTGGTCCATGCCCTGGAAGAGGCAGATTTGCGATCATGAAACATCGTGCCTCCATCTTCGTAGAAGAGGCCGCCATCCTCTCCCACGAAGCCTGCCCCGGTGAACAATATATTCTGCGCCTGCAGGCCCCGCGCACGGCAGCGCGGGCCCGCGCGGGCGCCTTCGTCCACCTCCAGTGCGACGCGCTCCTGCCCATGCGCCGTCCCTTGTCCATCATGCGGGCCGATGCCGGCGCCGGCTGGATCGAACTCCTCTACCGGGTGGTGGGGGCGGGGACCCGGCGCCTGGCGCAACGCCGCCCCGGCGAACGCCTCAGTGTGCTGGGCCCCATCGGCCGCCCCTTCACGCTCCACGACAGCCACCCCCGCCCCCTGCTCATCGGCGGCGGCGTGGGCATCCCGCCCATGATCTTTCTGGCCCAGGAGATCCACCAGAAAAACCACCGCAAGCTTCCCGGGCGCACACAACCGTGGCACCCCCTGCTCCTCGCGGGTTCGGAAACCCCCTTCCCCTTCAAGCCCCGCCCTTCCCAGATACTCATCCCCTCGCTGCCCCCCGAGGTCATTGCCGCCATCCCCCTCATGGAAGACTGGGGCATCCCCAGCCGGCTGGCCAGCGGGCAGGGCTTTCCCGGCTGCCACGACGGTTATGTCACGGAGCTGGCCCGCCTCTGGCTCGCCGCCCTGGACGAGACGGCCCTGGCCGAGGTGGAGATCTTCGCCTGCGGCCCCCATCCCATGCTGGCCGCCTGTGCCCGCCTGGCGCGGGAATTCGGCCGCCCCTGCCAGGTCTCCCTGGAAGAGTTCATGGCCTGTGCCGTGGGCGGCTGCGCGGGCTGCACGGTGGCGGTACGGACACCCCGGGGACCCGCCATGCAGCGGGTCTGCGTGGACGGCCCGGTGTTCGATGCGGAAACCGTCTTCAGATGACAGATCTCGGATGTCAGGCAGAAATGCAAGGAAATCAAGATCTCACCGACCAATCAGTCTGACATCTGCGACCTGATATGGATCACGACCTGTGCATCATCGGCGGGGGCGCCGCGGGACTGGTGGTGGCCGCGGGCGGTGCCGCCCTGGGTGCCCGCGTCATCCTGGTGGAGAAACATCGTCTCGGCGGCGACTGCCTGTGGCATGGCTGCGTCCCCAGCAAGACCCTCCTCCACAGCGCCAGGGTGGCCCATACCCTGCGCCGGGCGGAACGCTTCGGCATCCCCCCCTGCACACCGGAGATCGACCTCGCCGCGGTCATGGCCCGGGTGCAGGCCGTCGTGTCACAGGTGGGGGAACACGACCGCCAGGAGCGTTTCGAGGACCTGGGCATCGAACTCTGCTTCGGTGCCGGCCGCTTCACCTCGCCCCGCAGCTTCCAGGTGGGCGACCGCTGCGTGCGCGCCCGGCGTTTCGTCATCGCCACCGGCTCCCGCCCCGCCCTGCCCGCCATCGAAGGACTCGACAGGGTGCCCTTTCTCACCAACGAGAACATCTTCTCCCTCGCCGAACCCGTGCCGCATCTCCTCGTTCTGGGCGGTGGCCCCATCGGCGTGGAACTGGCCCAGGCCTTCGTCCGCCTGGGCAGCGCCGTCTCCCTCCTGGAGGCGGGACCGCGCATCCTCCCGCGGGAGGACCCCGATCTCGCCGCGGTGGTGGCAGCACAACTGGCGGCCGACGGGGTGCGTTTCCATTTCAACAGCCGGGCCCTCGCCGTGGCGGGCCGCGCCGGTGAGATCAGCCTGCGCTACCGCGACACATCGGGGGCCGAACGGACGCTGACGGGCAGCCATCTCCTGCTGGCCACGGGGCGGCGCGCCAACATCGACGGCCTCGACCTGGCAGCGGCCGGCGTGGCAGTCGAAGAGGGACGCATCCGCACGGACCGGCGCCTGCGCACCCGCAACCCGCGCATCTACGCCTGCGGCGACGTGACCGGCCCCTGGCAGTTCACCCACATGGCGGAACACCAGGCGGGCGTGGTGCTGCGCAACGCCCTCTTTCACCTCCCCGCCCGGGTCGAGACCCGCGCCGTGCCCTGGTGCACATTCAGCGATCCGGAACTGGCGCGGGTGGGGCTCTCCGAGACCGAGGCACGCAAGGCGGGCATCCGTCACCAGGTGTTCACATTCCCCTTCCATGACATCGACCGTGCCCGGGCGGAAGGCGTGAGCGAGGGACTGGCCAAGATCGTCACCGGCCGCGGCGGGCGCCTCCTGGGCGCGGCCATCGCGGGTCCGGAAGCGGGGGAACTGATCCACGAATACGTGCTGGCACTGACCCATCGCATGAAGGCCGCCGATCTGGCCCGGGCGATCCACGTCTATCCCACCCTGGCGCAGATCAACCGCCGGGTTGCGGACCAGCGCCTGCGCGCCGGCCTCACGCCTCGCGCCCGGCGCTGGCTCCAGCGTCTCTTCCGCCTGCGGGGCAAGTGAGCCAACCGCTTGCCTGACCATTCCCTCCTGATCAGACGGAAGCGAAGACCAGCCTTACAACTGTTTCAACTGCTGGATCAGCTCGTTGACCATGGACTGGGCGTCGCCGTAGAGCATGCGGGTGTTGTCCTTGTAGAACAGCTCGTTCTCGATACCGGCAAAGCCCGCCCCCTTGCCGCGCTTGATGACCAGGACGTTCTCCGCCTGGTCCACGTTGAGAATGGGCATGCCATAGATGGGGCTGGAGGGATCGCTGCGGGCGACGGGATTGACCACGTCGTTGGCGCCGATCACCAGGGCCACGTCAGCGCTGGAGAACTCGGCGTTGATCTCCTCCAGGTCGTAGAGATGATCATAGGGCACACCGGCCTCGGCGAGCAGGACATTCATGTGCCCCGGCATGCGCCCCGCAACGGGATGGATGGCGAATTTCACCTCCACGCCCCGCGCCTCCAGCAGGTCCATCATCTCGCGGATCTTGTGCTGGGCCTGGGCCACGGCCATGCCATAGCCCGGCACGATGATCACCTTGCCGGCATAGCGCATCATGATGGCGGCGTCCTCTGCCTCGATGGGCTTGAGGCTGCCGCCGCCGATCCCGCCGCCGGTGACGCTGCCCCCCTCCTGACCGAAGCCGCCCAGCAGGACGCTCGCCAGGGAGCGGTTCATGGCCTTGGCCATGAGCTGGGTGAGCAGGGTGCCGGCGGCGCCCACCACGGTGCCCGCCACGATCATGGCCGCGTTGCCCAGGGCAAAGCCCTCGAAGGCCACCGCCATGCCCGTCAGGGCGTTGTAGAGGGAGATCACCACGGGCATGTCGGCGCCGCCGATGGGCAGGGTCATAAGCACGCCGAAGGCGAGCGCGACGAGGAAGAACAGGAGCACCAGGGCGGTGGAGGAATCCACCACCAGGAGGCTGGCGCCAAACAGCAGCGCCACCACCAGCACCACCAGGTTGAGGGTCTTCTGCGCGGGAAAGATGATGGGACGGCCGCTGATGAGCCCCTGCAGCTTGGCGAAGGCGATCATGCTGCCGCTGAAGGCCACCGCCCCGATGAGACCGCCGCTGACGCTGAGCGCCACCAGCCCGGTGCTGGCCAGTTCGCCGCGCAGCAGCTCCACCGCGGCGATGGCCGCCGCCGCGCCACCGCCCATGCCGTTGTAGATGGCCACCATCTGGGGCATGTCGGTCATGGCCACACGGCGCCCGCTGATCCAGGCCAGGAGGGAACCAATGAAGATGGCGGTGAGCATGAGGCCGATGTTGTGCAGATCGGGCCAGAGCATGGTGATCACCACCGCGATGCCCATGGCCACCCCCGCCCAGGTGATGCCGCTGCGCGCCGTCGCCGGCGAACTCATGCGCTTGAGGCCGAGAATGAAGAGGATGACCGTGACGAAATAGGCGGCCTGGATGAGATGCTCCATGGTCAGCCCCCCCTCTCCCCGGGCTTCTTCCTGTTCTTGTCCTCGAACATCTCCAGCATGCGCTCCGTGACCACGTAACCGCCCACGGCGTTCATGGCGGCCAGCAGCACCCCGAAGAAACCCAGCACCTGTTCCAGGGTGGTCTCGGCATGCCCCAGGGCCACCATGGCGCCCACCAGCACGATGCCGTGGATGAAATTGGAACCCGACATGAGCGGCGTGTGCAGGATCACCGGCACGCGGCTGATGACCTCGTAGCCGGTGAAACCGGCCAGTACGAAGATGAACAAGGCCGCCCAGATACCCTCGATCATGATTGTCCTCCCGCCATCTGCTCGCGAATGGCCGCATTGCGGATCTCGCCCCCGTGGGTCACCACGCTCGCCGCAAGGATCTCGTCTTCCCAGTCGAATGCCGGTGCACTCCCCGCCGCCCCTTCTGATGCGTCGGCGCAGAAAAGGGCAATGAAATTGCTGATGTTCCTGGCATACATCTCGCTGGCGTGCACCGCGAGCGCACTGGGCAGGTTGACGGGACCGAAGACGGTCACCTGGCCATGCTGGATGCGTTCGCCGGGCACCGTCAGTTCGCAGTTGCCGCCGGATTCCGCCGCCAGGTCCACCACCACCGCACCCGGCTTCATGGTTTCCACCATCCGGGTGGTGATGAGACGCGGGGCGTCCCGCCCCGGAATCTGCGCCGTGGTGATCACCACGTCGGCCTCTTCCACGCTGCGCCACAAAAGCGCCTGCTCGCGCTGCTTCTCTTCCTCCGTCAGCTCGCGGGCATAGCCGCCCTCGGCCTCGGCATCCAGCTCCACCTGGAGGAATTTCGCGCCCAGCGACTCCACCTGCTCGCGGGCCGCGTGGCGCACGTCGTAGGCCTCCACGACGGCCCCCAGGCGGCGCGCCGTGGCAATGGCCTGGAGGCCCGCGACGCCGGCCCCCAGCACCAGCACCCGCGCGGGGCGGATGGTCCCCGCCGCGGTGGTGAGCATGGGAAAGAAACGCTGGCAGAGTTCGGCGGCCATCAGTGTGCCCTTGTAACCGGCCACCGTGGCCTGGGAGGAGAGGGCATCCATGGACTGGGCACGGGTGATGCGCGGCACCCGCTCCATGGCGAAGGCCGTCACCCGCCGCGCCTGGAGGCGCCGGATCACCTCGGGATGGCGATGGGCCTGCAGGAAGCCCACCAGCACGGCGCCCTCGGGCAGCAGATCCACCTCGGCCTCGGTGGGCGGCTGGACCTTGCACAGGACACCCGCCCGCCCCCACAGTGCCGCGGCATCGGTTTCCACCACGGCGCCGGCCTCCGCATAGTGTTCGTCGGCAAACCAGGCGGCCTGCCCGGCCCCGCGTTCCACATGCACCGCCAGACCCTGCTTCACGAGGCGCGCCACGGCCTCGGGCACCAGGGCCACCCGCCGTTCCCCGGCGCGATTCTCTTTCGGCACCACCACCCGCATCGACATGTGCTCTACTCCATTCCTTCCCCGCGCAACATAAAGCGTGCAATATTACGCGCAATGACCGGAGCACGGCAACCGCGGAATACAGTCATGGCAGAAAGACGGGCAGGAATACAGGCGGATACCGGGGTAGGCGCCTGGCCCGTGTAAGTTCCCACCCTCTCCCGCGACTTTTCCGGGAGGCTGCTATAATGGAAGGCCGCCACAACCGGAGGATGCCAGACCCATGCACGCCACACTCCCTCTGCTGGAACGCAGCGACTTCCCCCCCTTGCGCCGCCTGGGGCTGGAGACCCTGCAGGTCAACGTGGGCTACCGCTGCAACCAGCAGTGCCTGCACTGCCACGTCAATGCCGGGCCGCGGCGCAAGGAACAGATGACGGAAGAGACCGTCGCGGACGTCCTGAAGCTGCTCGCCTCGGGCCGTGTCCAGACCCTGGACATCACCGGCGGCGCGCCGGAACTCAACCCCCATTTCCGCACGCTGGTGCGCGAGGCCCGCGCCCTGGGCATCCACGTCATGGACCGGTGCAATCTCACCATCCTGGAGGAACCCGGGCAGGAGGACCTGGCCGAATTCCTCGCCGCCCATGGAGTGGAAGTGGTGGCCTCGCTGCCCTGTTATCTCCAGGACAACGTGGATCGCCAGCGCGGCAAGGGGGTCTTCGAAGCCAGCATCCGCGCCCTGCGCCGTCTCAACGCCCTGGGCTACGGCCGCGAGGACGGCGCCCTGCAGCTCAATCTCGTCTACAACCCCCAGGGACCGGTGCTGCCGCCACCGCAGGAGTCACTGGAAGCGGATTACAAGCGCCATCTGGACGAACGCTACAGCGTGCGCTTCAACCGGCTTTTCACCCTCACCAACATGCCCATTCAGCGCTTCGGCAGCATGCTGGTCTCCAAGGGCCAGTTCGGCGACTACATGGCGCGCCTGCGCGCGGCGCATCGCCCCGAGAACCTCGACGGCGTCATGTGCCGTCGCCTGGTGAGCGTTGACTGGCAGGGTTACCTCTACGATTGCGACTTCAACCAGATGCTGGGCCTGCCCCTGCGCCTGGATGCCAGGCCCCGCGCCCACGTGCGCGACCTGCTGGAGGCCGAACTCGAGGGGCTGCCCATCGCGGTACGCGACCACTGCTATGGCTGCACCGCGGGACAGGGCAGCAGCTGCGGCGGCGCGCTCGGTTCGGAAGCCGGATGACAGGGGTCAGAAGACAGCAGAGGACAAAAACCGGAGCATCTCTATCATGAACACCAAGACATCGGTGCTGGAACGCTATTCCGCCGGCGCCCGCGAGGTCCAGGCGGACCTGTGCTGTCCCGTGGACTACGACGCGGCCCTGCTGCGGCTGCTGCCCCGGGAGATCATCGACAAGGACTACGGCTGCGGTGACCCCTCCCGTTACGTGCGCGAGGGCGACACGGTGCTGGATCTGGGCAGCGGCGGCGGCAAGATCTGCTACATGGCGGCCCAGCTCGTGGGGCCCTCGGGGCGGGTGATCGGCGTGGACATGAACGACGACATGCTGGCCCTGGCGCGCAAATACCAGGCGGAAATGGCGGAAAAACTGGGCGGCGACCGGGTCCGCTTCGTCAAGGGTTACATCCAGGACCTGGCGCTGGACGTCGCCGCCATGGAAGCCTGGCTCGCCGAGCACCCCGTGCGCGACGCCGCCGGTTACAACCGCCTCCTGGACTGGCAGGCACGCCAGCGCGCCGAACGCCCCCTCATCCCCGACGCCTCCGTGGACCTGGTGATCTCCAACTGTGTCCTCAACCTGGTGCAGGACGAGGAGAAACACCGGCTGCTGCGCGAGATCCACCGCGTGCTCAAGCCCGGCGGGCGGGTGGCCATCGCCGACATCGTGAGCGACGAAGAGGTGCCCCCACACCTCAAGTCGGACCCCGAACTGTGGAGCGGATGCATCTCGGGGGCCTTCCAGGAACAGTCCTTTCTCCAGGGATTCGCGGAGGCGGGCTTCATCGCCCTGCGCATCGACAAGTGGGATGCCCGGCCGTGGCGGATCATCGAGGGCATCGAATTCCGCTCCGTCACCCTCACCGCCGTGAAGGGCGAAGGCAGCGCATGCCTGGACCGAGGCCAGGCGGTGATCTACCGCGGTCCCTACGCCGAGGTGCGCGACGAGGAAGGCCATGTCTTCCCGCGCGGCGAACGCATGGCCGTGTGCGAGCGCACCTACCGCCTCCTCACCGGGGCCGGGAGTCCCTACGGGGAGGACTTCATTGGCATCAGTCCCGCCACCCCCCGGGAAGCCACCGCCTGGTGCGCGCCGCCGGGTACGAAGCGGCCGCCGGCCGAGACCAAGGGCGCGCAGCACGACAGCGGCGGATGCACCGAGAACGGCGGCTGCTGCTGAATCATCCACCTGTCGTGCAGCTTGGTTACTCCTGTCACGTCCATTCGCCAATAACAGCCTCGATACCTCGTCATTCCGAGCGCGGCGAGGAATGACAAGGGAGTGTGGCGGTACCGGCAAGGCGGTGCAGTGGGAATGACATCACCCCTGTCATTCCGAGCGCAGCGAGAAATCTTGGGACAGTGGGAGAGGATTTCTCCCTTCGGTCGAAATGACAAAGAAGTGTGTCGAATGACACTTCTTTGTCATTCCGAGCGCAGCGAGGAATCCGGAACCGGCGGCACAAGATTTCTCCCTTCGGTCGAAATGACAAAGGAGTGTGTCAAATGACACTTCTTTGTCATTCCGAGCACAGCGAGGAATCTGAAACCGGCGGCACAAGATTTCTCCCTTCGGTCGAAATGACAAAGGAGTGTGTCAAATGACACTTCTTTGTCATTCCGAGCGCAGCGAGGAATCTGAAACCGCTGGGACAAGATTTCTCGCTGCGCTCGAAATGACAAGGTGGGGGTCGAAATGACAGGGGGGTCGGAATAACAGGGGGGCGAAATGACACAGGGTGAGGGTCGAAATGACAGGACGGGGATCGAAGTGACAGCCGTTTTCCCGGATCCCGGTCCTGCGGAGCTTCATCCCGCCCGCCTTTTCCATCTCACCTGCAACCCTGTCGCGTCCATTCAACAGTGCAATCACCCCTGCCTGTCTTCAATGCCCATTTCCAATGGCGGCTTCTTCCAGTATCTTGTCCCCTGACGCCTGCCAGGCCCGCAAAAAAGGATACCGCCCCATGAAAAACACATCTGCCGTCCTGGTCACCGGCGGCGCCGGCTACATCGGGAGCCACGTGGTCAAGCAACTGGGCCGCGCCGGCCGCCGGGTGGTGGTGCTGGACAATCTCTCCACCGGTTTCCGCCAGGCGGTGCGCCACGGTGAGCTGGTGGTGGGCAACACGGGCGACATGGCCCTGGTCGAAGACCTGCTGCACAAGCACGGCATCCAGACCGTGCTCCATTTCGCCGCCCACATCGTGGTGCCGGAGTCGGTGAGCGATCCCCTGAAGTACTACCGCAACAACACCTGCAGCACGCGCAATCTCCTGGAATGCTGCGCCGCGGCGGGCGTGCGGCACTTCATCTTCTCCTCCACGGCGGCGGTCTATGGCATTCCCGAGAACACCTTCATCGACGAAGACGCGCCCACCTCGCCCATCAACCCTTACGGCCTGTCCAAGCTCATGAGCGAGTGGATGCTGCGGGACCTGGCCGCGGCGAGCGATCTCCGCTACGTGGCGCTGCGCTATTTCAATGTCGCCGGCGCCGACCCGGAGGGGGAACTCGGCCAGGCCACGCCCGAGGCCACCCACCTCATCAAGGTCGCCTGCGAGGCCGCCACGGGCAAGCGCTCCGGCCTTGCGATCTTCGGCACCGACTATCCCACCCCGGACGGCACCTGCATCCGCGACTACATTCACGTGGACGACCTGGCCCGCGCCCATCTCCAGGCCCTGGACTACCTCGAAGGGGGCGGCGCTTCCATCGTGCTCAACTGCGGCTACGGCCACGGCTACAGCGTGCGCGAGGTGCTGGATACGGTGCAGCGGGTCAGCGGCCGGTCGCTGGCCATTCGCGAGGCGGATCGCCGGGCCGGCGATCCGCCGGCCCTGACCGCGGACTCGCGGCGCATCCGGCATGTGCTGGGCTGGCAACCCCGCCACGACGACCTCGCCTTCATCGTGCGCACCGCCCTGGAATGGGAACGCAGACTCGCCGTCCTGGACTGGGCGGGGCAACGGCATGGTGTATGATATGGGGCGAATCGGGACCCCATCATACACTTGTTGATGCCATGACAAACGACAGCAACGCACCTCGACGGGACATGTGCCCTGCCGGAAACCGGACCCGGCCTGCGCGCTTTCCGGTCCTGCCGGGAAGGATACCGGCATGGAGATTGGGATGGATACTGGGATGGATACTGGGAATGATACTGGCATTGTCCGCCGGGACTGCCGCCTGGGCGGAGACCACCCGCTATGTCACGGACCAGCTCGAAATCACGCTGCGCAGCGGCCAGAGCACCAAGCACCAGATCCTGCGCATGCTCAAGAGCGGCACCCCCCTGGAGGTCCTGGAGGTGGACAAGGAATCAGGCTACACCCGCGTGCGCACCCCCGACGGCAAGGAAGGCTGGGTCATCACGCGCTACCTGGACAGTGTCCCCAGCGCCCGGGAACGGCTCGCCGCCGCCCAGCAGCGCCTCGCGACCCTGAAGATGGACAACAGCCGGCTGAACAAGACGGTGCAGCAGCTGAACGGCGAAAAGGCCGAACTCGAACACCGCCTGGGCCGCCTGCAGCGCGACCACAAGCGCCTGCAGCAGGAGCTGGACCGTATCCGCAAGACCTCTGCCAGCGCGCTGGCCATCGACAAGGAAAACAAGGAACTGAAAAACCGCCTGCGCAAGCTGGAACAGGAGCACCAGGTGGTCCTGCAGGAAAACGAGGACCTGCGTGACCGCAGGGACCGCGAATGGTTCATGGCGGGCGCCGGCGTGATCCTCCTGGGCATGGGCATCGGGCTCATCATTCCCAAGATCCGCTGGCGCCGCAAGTCCAACTGGAGTTCCTTGTAATGCGCAGCTCACAGCTGCTGCTGGCGACGCTGAAAGAGACGCCCGCCGACGCCGAGATCGCAAGCCACCGCCTCATGCTGCGCGCGGGCCTCATCCGGCGCCTGGCGGCGGGGCTCTACACCTGGCTGCCCCTGGGCCTGCGCGTGCTGCGCAAGGTCGAGGCCGTCGTGCGCGAGGAAATGGATCGTGCGGGCGCCCAGGAGGTCCTCATGCCCGCCGTCCAGCCCGCCGAACTGTGGCAGGCATCGGGGCGCTGGGAGCAGTACGGCCCCGAGCTGTTGCGCCTCAAGGACCGCCACGGCCGCGAGTTCTGTTTCGGCCCCACGCACGAGGAGGTCATCACGGACCTCATCCGCCGGGAGATCCGCAGCTACCGCCAGTTGCCGGCCAGCTTCTACCAGATCCAGACCAAGTTCCGTGACGAGATTCGACCCCGCTTCGGCGTCATGCGGGCACGGGAATTCATCATGAAGGATGCCTATTCCTTCCATCTCGACGAGGCTTCCCTGCAGGCCACCTATGAGGCCATGCACGCCGCCTACTGCCGGATCTTCAGCCGCCTGGGACTGGATTTCCGCGCCGTGCAGGCCGATACCGGCGCCATCGGCGGGCGGCTCTCCCACGAGTTCCACGTCCTGGCCGATGCCGGCGAGGACGCCATCGCCTTCGCCACCGAGGGTGACTATGCGGCCAACGTGGAGCTGGTGCCGGCCCCGCGACCCACCGCACCCCGCCCCGAACCGCGGGAGACCCTGGAGAAGGTGGCCACTCCCGGCCAGCACAGCATCGCCGAGGTGAGCGCCTTTCTCGACGTGCCGCCCGCGCGCTGCCTCAAGACCCTGCTGGTGGCAGGCGACGACGGCGGCGTGGTGGCCCTGGTGCTGCGCGGCGACCACGAACTCAACGCCGTGAAGGCGGAAAAACTGCCCCGGGTGGCCAGTCCCCTGCGCTTTGCCTCCGAGGCGGAGATCCGTGCCGCCGCCGGCTGCGAGGCCGGCTCCCTGGGTCCGGTGGGCCTGGACATCCCCGTCATCGCGGATCACGACGCGGCCCAGGCGACCGACTTCGTCTGCGGCGCCAACGAGGACGGCTGGCACTACCGCGGCGTGAACTGGGGCCGCGACCTGCCGGAACCCGAGCGCGCCGATCTGCGCAACGTGGTCACCGGGGACCCCAGCCCCGACGGACGGGGCACCCTGGTGATCCGGCGCGGCATAGAAGTGGGCCACATCTTCCAGCTGGGCGACAAATACAGCCGGGCCATGGGCGCCACCTGCCTGGACGAAGAGGGACGATCCGTGGTCATGACCATGGGCTGCTACGGCATCGGCATCTCGCGCATCGTCGCCGCCGCCATCGAACAGCACCACGACGACAAGGGCATCGTCTGGCCAGAGGCCATCGCCCCCTTCCAGGTCGCCCTCCTGCCGCTGAACATGCACAAGTCCCTGCGCCTGCGCGAAGCGGCGGAAAGACTCTACGATACGCTGACCGGGGCGGGGCTGGAGGTGCTCCTGGACGACCGCAAGGAACGGCCCGGCGTGATGTTCGCCGAGACCGATCTCATCGGGATTCCCCACCGCCTGGTGCTGGGGGAACGGGGCCTGGATGCCGGCACCATCGAGTACAAGCACCGCCGCGACGAACGCCCCCGCGACATCCCCCTCGCCGATGTGACGGAATTCCTCAAGGACCGCCTCGCCGCGTCCGACTAAGAATGCGTGGTAGGGAGCACCACTCACCCTGATCATTGCATAAATTTCGGCCACGGCAGGCGGGCATTGTGTAGCCCGATGCAGGCCCGCAGGACCGGAATCCGGGGAAACGCCGTTCCCGGATTCCGCTCGCGCTCCATCCGGGCTACGGGTCGGGCCGTTTCGGCAGGAAACAGCGCCGAATTTTTGCAACTGTCAGGTTACCTGTCATTTCGAGCGGAGCGGGAAATCTGGCAGAGTGGAGAAGAAAGATTTCTCTCTCTGATCGAAATGACGCCAGAAAAAGCATCGCGGTAAATAAGGCATTCGCGGCCAGGGGGTCGCTCGCTCCTACAGGTTTCAGCATGTGACAGGCACGGTGACGGGACTTCATTCCAAACATCAGCCGGTAGCGGCAATCCTCGCCGTCATCCTGGCGACAAGCCTGCAGGCAGCGCAGGCATCCACCGCACAGCGCACCGATCCGGAACTGCGGCGGGTACTCCTCGCCGCCATCGAAGACAGCGAGAGCTTTACCGATCCCTTCGAGGCGGAGGTCTGGCTCATGGACATGTCGCGGCGCCTGTCGCGCCGTCTTCCCGATCCCAGGGAGCGTATCGAGCTTCTGCGGCTGATCCATCAGGAAGCCACCCGCGCCGGCCTGCCGCCGGAGCTGGTGCTGGCGGTCATCGAGGTGGAGAGCAATTTCGACCGCTGGGCCATCTCCCGCAGCGGCGCCCAGGGACTCATGCAGGTGATGCCCTTCTGGCTGGACGAGATCGGCCATCCCGAGGACAATCTCCACGACCCGCGCACCAATCTGCGCCTGGGCTGCGCCATCCTGCGGTATTACCTGGACATGGAAGAAGGCGATCTTCCCCGCGCACTCGCCCGCTACAACGGCAGCCTGGGCAGCACCCGCTACAGCAACCGGGTGCTGGATGCCCTGAGCCGGCGCTGGTACCGGCAATAAGCGCGGCCCCTGATGCCTCGATCACATGCCTCGATCACATGCCTCGATCACATGCCTCGATCACGCCACCCTGTCATTTCGACCTTACCTCCCTTGTCATTTCGACCTGAGCTCTCTTGTCATTTCGACCGCAGGGAGAAATCTTGTGTCAGCGGCTTCGGATTTCTCGCTGCGCTCGAAATGACAGGGACAGTGTCATTCCCGCCGCACCTTCTTGCCATTGCCACCACGCTGTCTTGCCAGTGCCGCCACACTTTCTTGTCATACCTCGCTGCGCTCGGAATGACAAAGAAGTGTCATTTCGACACACTTCTTTGTCATTTCGACCTTACCTCCCTTGTCATTTCGACCGCAGGGAGAAATCCAGCCCCCTCATCCCCCGGATCACACGCAGCCCGAAGTGAGACGGCCTTGCAGGCGACCCGTCAGCACCCCTG
>JALSIC010000020.1 GCA_026981935.1 Gammaproteobacteria bacterium | reverse complement strand
TCAGGCAGGCGCCGGCTCGGTGTTGCGGCACTTGGCAAGGGCCGGGCCATTCCCTGCGTGCCGCGCCTTGATCCAGCGCCTGCCTGAAACGCTGAACACGATATATATTGTTGCCGGGTTAATAAAATTAAGGGAGAGCGCTTGACATGAGCGACACATTCCGGTGGAGTTGTGAACAGAATAGACAAGAAGAAGCAGGCCGGTATGGCAACGCCGGCCTGGCAAGGATGGATTCGCGCAGCAACAACCTGCCTGTGGAGCTGACTGTCGGCAGTTACCGCATGCATTTCCGGGCAATGGAAAGCG
Source organism: Gammaproteobacteria bacterium (assembly GCA_026981935.1). Classification (GTDB taxonomy): domain Bacteria; phylum Pseudomonadota; class Gammaproteobacteria; order SZUA-140; family SZUA-140; genus S012-109. The sequence goes on along the minus strand of JALSIC010000020.1, from coordinate 26,802 downwards.
TGCGCCTGCCCGCCTATGCCGGGTCCGCCTGGCGGGGCGCCCTTGGCCATGCCCTCAGGCGGTTGTTCTGTGTCACCCGCAAGGACGACTGCGCAGCCTGCCTTTTGTACCGCGCCTGCGGCTATGCCTATGTTTTCGAGACACCGCCACCCCTTGAGACCGGCAAGCTGCGCAAGTACCCGGCCGCGCCCCATCCCTTCGTGCTCATGCCCGGCAGCGTGGGCGGCATGGCGCCGGCCGGCAGTCTCTTCGTCCTCGGCCTGTCGCTCTTCGGGCGGGGCAATGATTTTCTGCCCTATTTCATTCACGCCCTGGCGCAGGCCGCCGGGCGTGGCATAGGGGGGCAGCGCCACCGCCTGCAACTGGAGCGTGTCGAGCAGTGCGCGCCGGACGGGGAGAAGTGGTTTTCCATTTACGATGGCGACGGGGCCTGCCGGGCCTTGCCGCCCGCCGTGCCCGTGCCGCCGCCCCTGCCGGAGACGGTTTCCGTGGAGCTTGAGACCCCGCTGCGCGTCAAGTGCGAAGGTTCCGTCCTGGGGCCCGAGACGTTCTCCTTCGGCGCATTTTTTTCCAATCTGCTGCGGCGCATTTCCCTGCTGACCTATTTCCACGGCGAGACGCCCCTGGAAACCGACTTCAAGGGGCTGGTTGCCGCCGCCCGCGCCATCGAGATCCAGGACCGGGTGCTGGAGTGGTTCGACTGGAAACGCTATTCCTCGCGCCAGGGCCAGGAAATGAAGCTGGGCGGCATGCTGGGGCAGTTTCGCCTGCGGGGCGCAGATATTGCGCCATTCTGGCCCTACCTGTGGCTGGGGCAGTTCGTCCATGCCGGCGCGGTGACCACCATGGGGCTGGGGCGTTATCGCCTCATCATGCAGGAACACAATCTGCCGGAGGCCCGTTTCGGCTGGCAGACTTCCGATGGCATGGAGGTGGAGGCATGAACGCGGCCGTTCCGGGGTCCGGCCGGCCCCGCGCCCCCCATGAATATCCGCGGCGCATCCTGTTCGCTGTCACCGGTCTCTCACCGCAGGTGGTGACGGAAACCCTGTACGCCCTCAGCCAGGCGCCCGGCCTGCGTTTCCTGCCCACCGAGATCCACCTGCTCACCACCGGGGAGGGTGCCCGCCGGGCCCGGCTTGCCCTGCTGTCGGAGGAGCCCGGCTGGTTCCATCGTCTGTGCCGGGACTACGGCCTCCCGGCGATCGCCTTCGACGAGCGTCACATCCGCGTGCTGTGCGATCACGAGGGCCGCGAACTGGAGGACATCCGCAGCCCCGAGGACAATCGCCGTGCCGCCGATGCCATCACCGATGCGATACGCGGCTTCACCTCCGATCCCGACAGCGCCCTGCACGTCTCCATCGCCGGTGGCCGCAAGACCATGGGATATTACGCGGGATATGCCCTGTCCCTGTTTGCCCGCTCCCAGGACCGCCTCTCCCACGTGCTGGTCTCCGAGCCCTTCGAGTCGAGCTGGGAGTTCTTCTATCCCACGCCCTATCGCCGTGTCATCACCACCCGCGACAACAAACTGGCCGACACCGCTGAGGCCGAGGTGAGCCTGGCCGAGATCCCCTTCGTCAGCCTGCGCCACGGGGTGGACGAGAACCTCCGCCAGGGCCGCGCCACCTTCAGCGAGGTGGTGGCCAGCGCGCGGCGTGCCCTGGAGCCGCCGCGGCTGCGCCTCGACCTGGCGGGGCAGCGCATCGAGGCCGGGGGGGTGGTGATCATGCTGCCGCCTGCCCAGCTTGCCCTGCTCAGCGTGTTTGCGCGCCGTGCGCTGGCGGGCGAGGGCCCGCTTCCCGCGCCCAACAAGGAAGTGCCCGAACATGAATGGGCCGAACGCTTCATGGCCGAGTACCGCCACATCCGCGCCAACGAGATGGACGACATGGAACGCACCGAAAAGGCCCTGGCGAAGGGCATGGACGGCAAATACTTTTCAACGCACCTCAGCAAGCTGAAAAAGAAGCTCACGGGCGTGCTGGGCATCGCCGCGGCACCCTACCTCATCGACAACGGGGGCCGCAGGCCGCCCCGCTATCGACTGGCACTGTCTCCTGAGGCCGTATCTTATGGACCTGTAGAGGAGTGCCCATGACTGTATCCATGAGCCTGCGGTGTAGGGATTGCCTTATCGATCGCTTCTCACCTGAATCTGCTTGTGAATGGTAAACGTACACCAATTTTGATTTGTACCCTCGGCGGGAACTGGCCTGTGGTCCCCGAGACCTATGGATGCACCAATCCAGAGGCCCTGCCTCTCTACAGCCAGGTGCTCGCGCCCTGGCCACCGGCCGTGAACGCCATCTGGGTTGTCACCACAGCGACCGCCGCCAGCCGTCACGGTGCGCGGCTCCAGCACTGGGCGGGCGAGCTAGGGGTCTTCCTCAGCCTCTGGTGGCCAGACGGCATGGACGACATCGACAGCCCGGAAGATGCCCGCCATATGGCCGATCTCATCTACCGCCTCGTCTTCCACGCCCGGCAACAGAGGGGACAAGCACCGGTGCTCAGTCTGGCGGGCGGGCGCAAGACCATGAGTGCCGACCTCCAGCGCGCCGGCCAGCTCATCGGCCACCGTGGTCTGATTCATGTCCTCGACCGCCTCGATGCGGCGACGCGCGAGGCTCTGGCGGCTTATGAACGACGAGACGACGCTTTTACCCGACCCCTGCCAGAAAACCTGGCCGAGGCCTTCCAGCCCGTCCTCCTCAGCCCGGGTGAGGTCGGCAGCGAAGCCCTGGAAACCGAGGGGGACAGGCTTGCGGAAATTGCAGGCCCGCCACCCCCGCCCGGCGCCGTTCCCCGCGACACCCGATTCATCGACGCCATAGAAGACATCCAGCGCCGCGCCCAGAGCCTGTTGGCCAACTATCGCCTGCAACTCTCCGAGAGAGAGCCGGCCGGCAACTTCCGCGCCCTCTACGCCCTGCCCGCGCGCACTGTCGAGCACCTGCGCGCCTCCCGCGTCGGCACCGATCCGGCCCGTCGCGATGCGGAACTCGACTGGCTGCGCAGGCTGCCCAAGGCTGAACTCCACTGCCACCTGGGCGGCATCCTGAACCCGGCAGAGATGATCGAAGTCGCCCGGGCCGAGGCGGAGCGGGTTTGGCAGGCCAGGCGTAAGCATCCGCCGCTCAATGCCGACCTGCAACGACTGGAAACGTGGATACGTTACGATGATCTGGCGGCGCTGCAGCGCTGGTTGGGGCATGGCAAAAAAGGATGGCCCGAATTCAAGAAGTTGCGCCACCGATGGTCGATGCTGCCCGAGCCTCTGGGCGTCTGCGCCTTCCTGCTGGCCTTCGAAGATCGCCCTGAACAGCTCGATGCCCTCATCTTCGGTGAACTGGCCGACCCCCGTCGATTCCACGGTATCGGCATTGAACGCTACGAGGCCCTGGGTGACCTCCAAGGCTCCGGCCTGCTCCAGAGCGTCGCCACGCTGGACACCGCGCTCAACTGCCTTGCCCGCCAGTGCCGGGAGCAGAACATCGCCTACCTGGAACTGCGCTGTTCCCCCCTCAACATGACCCGTGGTGAACTCGATGGTGCCACCGTCATCGACAGGCTCTTGCGGGCCGCCGAGACGATGGCTGGGCACACTGACCTGCGCCTCATATTCATCGCCAGCCGCCACGGTGACCGCGAGAAGATCGAGGCGCACATCGAGCTTGCCCTGAACCGCATCGAGCAGGAGGCCTTTCGTCAACGCTTCGTCGGCTTCGACCTGGCCGGTGCCGAACACGTTCGCGCCCCCGCTGAACTGCGCGAGGACTTCCGTCCCCTGCGCGAACGCGTGATCCACCTCACCATCCACGCCGGCGAGGGCGAAGATCCCCAAAACATCTGGCAAGCGGCCTACGAACTCAACGCCGACCGCATCGGCCACGGCCTCACCCTCTGCCAATGCCCGGAACTCCTGGACCGCTTCCGCGACAGAGACATCGCCCTGGAAATGTGCCCAAGCTCCAACGACCAGATCGTGGGTTACCGCGACCACCTGCTGGGCCGGGGAGAAAACGCCTACCCACTGGCCGACTACCTCGCAGCCGGCCTGCGCGTCACGATCAATACCGACGACCCGGGCATGTCGCGCACCGATCTCACGCGCGAATACCACAAGGCCGCTGCCCTTACCCGGGACGGACTCACCTACTGGCAGATCCTGCAGCTCGTGCGCAACGGCTTTCGCGCCGCCTTCTGCGACCACCAAAGCCGCCGCGTCCACCTGCTCGCCGCCGAAAAGGCCGTCGCTTACCTGCTCACGCAAGATCCGGAGGTCAAGGCATGACCCGACACCACATCCTCTGTTTCTCCCGCGCCGCTCTGCCCGCCGATTGGCTGCCCGAAACCGGCCACCTGGCGCTCCCCTGGCCACGGCTGCTGGACACCCTCGCGCCGCAGTGCACCACCCTCTGGCTGCCCCGCGACCGGGCCGAACACGATATCCGTTGGAAGCAGCCCATCCCCTACGTCCTCATCGAGGACCGCACAGGCCACCTCGCCTTGTACCAACGCCAAGGCAGCGAGGCCCGGCTTCACGGCCTCTGGTCCCTGGGCGTCGGCGGCCACGTGGAGCGCATCGACGAACGCCCCGGCCTCGGCGATACCTTGCTGGCCTGTGCCTGGAGGGAAGTGGAGGAGGAACTGGGCGAGCCGCCCCGCGAGCTGCGCTTTCTCGGTCTCATCAACGAAGAAAAAAGCACGGTCGGACAGGTACACTGGGGCCTGGTTTTCCATGCCCGCATCGACGGATCCCCCCGGCACAGCCCCGAACTCGGCCCCGTCCACTGGCATGAACCGGACAGCATCGGCCAACCCCTGGAACTCTGGAGTCGCCTGGCCCTGCAACTTTATCGCAAGCTTGCCGTATCGCCCGGCGCGACCGGACCGCCGCTAACATCTGTGCGCGAGGAAGGACCATGATGACCGCATGGATGCCGGTTACCCAATCGAGAGATGAAATGCGGGGCTCTAATAAATGAAGGATAGACTGGAAGCAAGCTGTCGTTTGGCATTTTCTGCCTATTTACATGATTTCGGAAAGCTGGCGGAACGCGCGCGTATTGAGGAGTCCTCACAAAGAGATGCCGATGGCAATACCCTGGCAGACCGCAATCGCCAGATCTATTGCCCATTCTGGAATGGACGCTGGTCCCACGTGCACGCCGCCTACACCGCCATGGCGATCGACCTGATGGAGCCGATGTTGCCGCCGCTCAAGGGCGCGGACATGGCACCTTTCTCCGCATGGGACGATAACGATGCCGACGACTCCCTGATCAACGCGGCGGCCATGCACCACAAGCCGCAAACGGCGCTGCAATGGATCATCGCAACCGCCGACCGGCTCGCCTCCGGTTTTGAACGGGACAGATTCGACGACTACAACCGCGCCGACGAAGGAACACGCACCGGGAAAAATCACTACACGGCGCGGCAGCTCACCTTGTTCGAGCAGATCTGCCTGAACGGAAAGCGGGAAGGCAAATTAGAGTGGCGCTATTCTCTTGCACCTCTCAGCGTCGATGCCCTGTTCCCGGTGCGAGCGAGGGACTGTGAGCACAACGACACAAAGCGGGCACAGGCGGAGTACCGGAAGATCTGGGACGGTTTCAAGACCGCGCTGCAAAAAATCCCCGGGAGCCACCGCTCCAACTGGGCGCTGTGGCTGGATCATTTCGATTCTCTCTGGGCGGCATACGCCTCGGCCATCCCGTCGGCAACGGCAGGCGACACCAAGCCCGAAGTCTCCCTCTACGATCATTCGCGCACCACCGCAGCGCTGGCCACTGCGCTGTGGCGCTATCATGAGGATGACACAGGCGAAGAGGTTCGCGAACAGCTGCGCGCCCAGTGGGACCGGGCGCGCCAGCATCAGGACCTGGCAAACCAGGCATGGGAGGAGAAGAAGTTTCTGCTGATTCTCGGTGACTTCTTCGGTATCCAGCCATTCATCTTTGCCAGCGGTGGCGAGACGCAAAAAAACGCCGCCCGGCTGTTGCGCGGGCGTTCCGCCTACGTCTCCCTGCTCAGCGAATGCGCGGCGCTGAAGATCCTCGATGAACTGGGCCTGCCGCCTACCAGCCAGGTCATCAATGCCGCTGGAAAATTTCTCATCGTTGCACACAACCGGCCCGGGGTCCGTGCGCGCCTGTCTGAAATCCAGCGGGAGTTCGACCAATGGTTCCTGCAACAGACCTATGGCTTGTCAGGCATCGGCATCGCCTGGGAGCGAGCCTCTTGCCGGGATTTTCTCGACCGGGAGAGCAGCGGTGAGCCGCCGTTTCGCGCCCTGATCGACCGCCTGTTCCAGCGCATGGAGGACACCAAGGCGCGCCGCCTGAACCTGTGCGGCGAAAATGCACCCGCGGCGGTATTCCATGGTTTTCTCGACCGCTTCGACAACACCAAGGGTGTCTGCGCCATCGACGGCCGCTCTCCGGCCTCCGAGCCGCTGCCCAAGGCGGAGGACAAGCATGTCAGCAGGCTGGCGCTGGATCAGATCAATACCGGCAAATGGCTGGCGCACAACAGCCGCATCCTGATCACCACCGGGAATATCGAGCGTCACACGCTCTCCCTCGATCTCTTCGGCTATCACATCAGCTTCACAGGCGACGAGGAGGCGAGCGGTAAATTCGGCCAACTGGCCGGTGAAGGCAAGCTGCGCCGCGCCTGGGATTACTCGCTGCCGGATGACAGGGCCAGTGTTCTGTTCAACGGCTACGCCCGCCGCAACATCAACGCTTATGTGCCGGAGATGGGCGATGCCAACGCCTGGGAGGGCGACCGCTACAAAGGTATCGAAGCCGATGCCGACTGGGATCCCCGGGAGCCGAAGTCATTCGAGCACATCGCCCGTGACGATCTGTGGCTGGATGGGCAGGACCGCTGGATGGGCACTGAGGCCCTGATGGTGCTCAAGGGAGATGTGGACGACCTAGGCAGCATCTTCGAGAAAGGGCTGGAGCGGCCAAGCTTTGCCAAATGGGCTTCGCTCTCCCGGCAGATGAACACCTTTTTCTCGGTGTATCTGCCCTGGCTTTGCCGTGAGAAATATCCATCCACCTACACCGTGTTCGCCGGTGGGGACGACTTCTTCCTCATCGGCCCCTGGCGCAGCACCATCGAACTGGCGCGGAAGATGCGTGAGGCGTTTGGGTGCTATGTGGCTGAAAACCCGGACATCCATTTCTCCAGCGGCCTGCTCATGACCAAGCCTGGCATCCCCGTGCGTCAACTGGGCGAGATGGCCGAGAAAGCACTGGAACAAGCCAAGGCGCAGGACGGCAAGAACGCCGTCACCCTGTTCGGCGAAACCATTTCCTGGAGAGAGTTCGACGAACTCTGGACGGTTTTCGAGGAAATCGAAAGCAAAGACAAGGCGTTCGGCCTGAGTACCGGCTACCTCTACCGACTCCAGGAGCTGGCGGACATGGCAGAAAACCTGAAGCTAGACCAGCCGAAGCCGGAAAAAGCCATCTGGCGATCCTGGTTCAGTTATCGGACCTGGCGCATGCTGGAACAGGCCCTGCCTGGCAAGGACAAGGAGGCCGAGCGCAAGCGCCGCATGCAGGAGCTGGCGCAAGTTCTCAGCGTGCCCATAGAACAGTTCGGCAGCCGTTTCCGCATTCCGCTGTTCATCCACCTCTACCGGAGACGCAGCCCATGAACACCACCCGATGCACGCTGGATAAGCGCGGCGCATCCGGCGTGCCACATTGGATAAAACCACAGACGAGGGAGTGAACGACATGAAACATCAACAACGCAACAGACACGGCGGCGGCAAGACAGGCAACGAGCGGAGTGGTCTCGGTTTTACCATCGAATTCCGTGCTGGCGAAAGCATCGACCCGGCATTGTTCGATGAAACCGCACAAAGGGCGGCCAAACAAGTGGCCAACTGTGGTTTGCAGATGAACAAAACTACCCAACTGCGCCGCTTCTACGATGAACTGGTGATGTGGGAAGAAAAGGTCCGGCAGAACCCGGGCAAGTTCGACGAGTACCTGCCCTTCATCCGCATGCTCAAGGCCAAGGCGGCCTATGCCGAGGGGCGCAAGCTTGTGGACGGTGCCTTCGTCGATCTGCTGAGGCAGACTCTCGACTTCGCCAAGAGCGCCGATGACCTGCGTATCGCCAAGTTGTTCCTGGAGGCCTTTCTGGGCTTTTACAAACAAGAACGGCCTAAAGACTGAAGGAGACTGAGTCCATGAAACTCGACAAAATCGCAAAGATCACCGGCAGGATCGAGCTGGTCTCCGGCCTGCACATCGGCGCCGGCAACAGCGAAATGCACATCGGCGGCACCGACAACCCGGTTATCAAGAATCCCGTCACCAATCAGCCCTACATCCCAGGATCCAGCCTCAAGGGGAAGATGCGCAGTTTGATGGAGTGGCATGCGGGTGTCGTAGGTGTGACCGACGGCAAGCCGCTGGCTCTCAAGCATTTGAAAGAACTCAACGGCGAACGCGCGTGTGGCGTGGAAATCTTGCGGCTGTTTGGCTATGCGCCGTCAGGCGGCAATGACGATCCGGAGCTTGTGAGCGAGGTCGGTCCGACCCGGCTGGCCTTCTGGGATTGCAATCTCGATCCCGCTTGGGTCCAGGAAATGAAAGACAATAATCTGCTGCTCACCGAGGTCAAGATGGAAAACGCCATCGACCGCATCAAGGGGACAGCGGAGAACCCCCGTAATACCGAGCGCGTGCCTGCCGGCGCCCGCTTCGATTTCCGGCTTACACTGAAGGTGATCGACGGGGAGGACCTGCTCGAACCGGTGCTGCGTGGCCTCAAGCTGGTGGAACTCTCCGGCCTGGGTGGCTCCATCTCCCGAGGCTACGGCAAGGTGCGGTTCACCGATCTGCAATTGGATGGCGAGCCGATTCAGGACAGGCTGTCCCAGGTGGAGCTTTAGGGATCGCCATGCAGACGCTGATCGCCACTATCCAGCTCCGATCCGCCCTCGGCGGGCCGATCCGGGGAGACACCCTGTTCGGCCAGCTCTGTTGGGCGGCGTTTCACCGCTGGGGCGAATCCCGGCTCGTATCACTGCTGGAGGGCTACACCGCCGGCAGGCCCTTCGCCGTGATCTCCGACGCCTTTCCCTCCGGCTACCTGCCCCGGCCGGCCTTGCCGCCGCACCGTTTCAATGAGGTGCCCGACGCCGACCGCAAGGCGGTGAAGAAGCGTCAATGGCTGCCGGTGAAACATTTCGGAAAGCCCCTGGCCCAGTGGCTCCGCTACGCGGTGGCTGAAAGTGAAATGGCCGTGGCAAAGGCTCACGCCGAAGTCCAGCCGCACAACACTATCAATCGCATCACCGGCACCACCGGCACGGGCGAGTTTGCCCCGTATGTCATGCCGCAGCAGTGGTTCGCCGAAGATCAGCGGTTCGATCTCTACATCGCACACGATCCGGATCGAATCGACGTTGAGGAGATCCGCCTGCTGCTAGACGACATCGGCCTCTCCGGCTACGGGCGTGACGCCAGCATCGGCCTCGGCAAGTTCGATCTGAGCGGCATGGAGGTCACCGGCTGGCCCGCCCAGGAAAACGCCAACGCCTGGATGACGCTGGCACCCTGTGCGCCCCAGGGGCAGGGCTGCGATCCGGAGAGAAGCTGGTACCAGCCCTTCACCCGTTTCGGCCGTCATGGCGATCGTGCCGTGCACTCGGGCCGCCCCTTCAAAACGCCCGTGCTCATGGCCGACTGCGCGGCACTTCTGACACCGGTCGCCTACGCACCCGCGGTATTTGCCGGGCAGGGCCTGGGGGGCGACGGCAGCCTCTCCAAGGCCATCGAGGAGACCGTCCAGCAGGGCTATGCGCCGGTCCTGCCCGTCCGACTGGAGGACACAGCATGAGTGGCATCCCCCGAAGCCGGAAACTTTGGATCACGCCCCTGTCGCCGGTACACATGGGCACCGACGAGGACTACACCCCCGCCGGCTATGTCATCGAAGGCAACGCCTTGTACGAATTCGATGAACGGGCGCTGGAGGGCCTGCCCGAAGCACAGCGCGCAGACTTACGAAAACTGCTTGGTGGCAAGCCTTCGGATGCCATGCTCAAACAGGTGCAGGCCTTTTTCTACAAAAACCGCGAATGGCTGATTCCCGGCGCGGTGAACGTGGTTCAAGTCAGTGAAGAAGTGGCCAAATTGTACGCTGCGCGCATCGGCAAGGCCGCCAATGTGGAATCCGGTGGCAGAGAGGTACAGAACAAGCTTGAGATCGAACGTGCTGCTTACAACTCAGTGGACCGTCGGCTGTTCTTCCCCGGCACCGGATTGAAGGGCGCGATGCGCACGGCGCTGCTTGACTGCGAAAATGATGGCAACCCCTTGCCGCAGAAATATAGAGACCCAAAGGCGCGTGATGGATCGGGAATTGCGCGGGGCGCAAATAATAAGTTGCAAAAAGATCTATTCAAAGGCAGTTTTGAAACGGACCCCATGCGCTTGGTGCAGGTGGGCGACTGCGCCTGGTGTGGCCCGGAAAACCTCAACAGTGCGGAGATCCTGTTCGCTGTCAACCGCAAGAAACATCCCGTCGAGGATGAGCATGGAAAGCCGCGTCCCGCGCAGGACGAGAATCTCTCTCAACTGTTCGAATGCGCCGCACCCTTCCGGTTTCGCGCCTTCCAGGGTCTGCTCACGGTGTCGGATGTCGGTGCAGCCGGGGAACGGAACCACAAGCTGCCGCATCTCCGCTTCGGCTTCGCTGAAATCGCCGCCGCCTGCAACCGCTTCTACCGCCCCATTTTCGAAAAGGAAACAGAACTGTTGAAAAAGCACGGCTTCCTCGATACCCAATGGCGGGAGACGGTGGAGAGATTGCTCGATGATTCGGCTGTCAAAGAGCGCCTGGCGCGCAACCAGGCCTTTCTGCTGCGGGTTGGGCGACACAGCGGCGCCGAGTCGGTCACCTTGAACGGCGTTCGCACCATCAGGGTCATGCGGGGTAAAAAAGAAAAACCCGTATGGGAACCAGAGGCCAAGACGCTATGGCTGGCTACGGGCAGTCACCAGGATAAGCGTTACCTTCGCCCCTTCGGCTGGCTGCTGGTAGAAATGACAGAGCCTGACGAAAACCCGCCCACTTGGCCGGAGGCCGAAGCCCTGTTGGAACAATACACCGAGGCATCGAGCCGGTGGTTGGAAAAGGTCCACGCTTGCCAAGCCGAACTGACCGAAAAACAACGCAATGCCCGCGAACAAGCTGAACTGCGGGCGCGAGAAGAAGCCGAAGCCAGGCGCCGCCAGGCCGAAGAAGAACGGCGCAAGGCCGCCATGAGCCCCGAGGAACGCCAGATCGAAGCATTGCGCGCGCTCTTCGAAAAGGAAAAGGCCCAGGGTCGGCTTGCGCCCCAAGGCCCTGTCTCCGAGCAGCGCCTCAAGCTGCTCAAGGCAGCTCTGGAATGGGAGGACCCGCAAGCACGCTGCCAAGCCGGCCGGCTCCTGGAAATGATCGCAAGAGAACTCAACTGGCCAAAAAAGCGGAGGGATGAGGCCAAATCGCAGGTGCGCCGGCTGTTGGAAAAATGTTCATGAACATCTCTGGGGAATATGCCTAATAATGCGCGAGGAGATGGACGATTTGGAGCGCACCGGAAAGGCGCTCAGCCGGGGTATGAAGGGAGACTGCTTTATTAGCCACCTTTCCAAGCCGCGCGCACGGATCGTGAGAACCCTGGGGCCCGGGTCGCCGCCCTTATCTGATCAATGGCGGCAGTCTCCCCGCTATCGCTTGGCACTGTCCCTGGAGGTCATCGAGTACGGTGCAATCCGCACAGGCGACAAGCTTGCCGCGCCGGCACGGCATCGGCCTTCGTGGCAGACTGGAAAGAAAATCGAAGGCAGAGCATCATGACCAACAAATCCGACATGGCAGACACCATCATCCAATGCCTGGAATGCGGGGCGGACATCCCGGTCTCGCAAGTCCTGCTGGAGCAACTCCGCCGGGAACTGGAGCAGAGCCTGCGCGCGGAGCACCGCCGGCGCCTGCGCGAAACCACCGCCATGTACGGCGAGCTGCGCGGCATCATCGGGGCCATGGCCGAGATCCCGGCCCTGGAGGCGGAGACAGAGGCACTGCCGGAACCGGAAGAGGAGGAAGCCTGACATGCAGACGCAGCCCTTGGAAACCGGAACTGAGAAGATGATCACCCGTAAATTGCAAGTCCGCTTTCTGACTCCTGCCTTCCTCGGCGACGCCGAGCAGAACGGCCAGTGGCGCACGCCGCCCTTCAAGCACCTGCTGCGCGAATGGTGGCGGGTGGCTTGGGCTGCGCACAATGACCTCTCAAACTGGCGGCGAATGCGCGAGATCGAAGGCGGGCTCTTTGGCCATGCGTGGCTGGACCCCAAAAAAGGCGAAGACGAGGTCAAGGCGCGGCGCAGCCGCGTCCTCGTGCGCCTGACTCCCTGGGCCAAAGGAAAGCTGCACTCCATGCCATCCACCCGCCCGGTGGGTAATGGCCGAAACGCCGTCGCCAGCCACCTCTATCTCGGCTACGGACCGGTCAAGTCAGCCAGCGAGCTGAAAATGGCGCATCCTTTGAGTCCGAGCAAGGATTTGGCCGGCTTGGTCTTAGCCTGGCCCGAGGGGGGGGCTGGCACCGAATATCTGGAAGACACGCTGGTTCTCATCCATGCCTTCGGGACCCTCGGCGGGCGTTCCCGCAACGGTTGGGGATCGCTCATCTTGGAACGAGAGAGCCGGTTTCTCTCTCTGGAAAACCTTGCTCGCTTCGTCAAACCCTGGCGTGATTGCCTGCGAGAGGAATGGGCCCATGCCATCGGCGAGGACAAAGGGAGACCACTGATATGGACTACCCCGGCACGCGAGAAATGGGAGGCCATCATTGAGGACTTGGCTTCCATCCGCAAGCAGGTCAACGCCCTGGCAAAACAGCAACGAGGGCGAGAGATCGTCAATCAACCCGTGGCCGGCAAGGGCGCCCGCGTGCCGAGCACTCTGCGCTTCAAAGTCCGCCAGGACGAAAACGGCCGGCTCTACGGCGTGATCTTCCACATGCCCTGCAAGCCGCCGGCTGCGTTTCATCCGGACGACGCAGCGCTTCATCGTGTCTGGCAGCAGGTCCATCGTTTTCTTGACAACCACGATATCCTGGAAAGGAGCGCCTCATGAACGATGAAAAACTCTGGCACACCAAGCTCGCCGCCCGCCTGCACGACCCCGGCGAGAAGGCGCTGGTCCTGCTGCGCGACCCGGCCGGTCACGAAGGCGGCACGGTGCGCATCCTCAATGCCCGGCTGAATCTCGATCAGGCCGACAAAACCGCCGTCAAGCATGCCGACTGGTGGGCCGCGGCCGCCGATCGTCCGCAGTGGCCCAGGGATCAGTGGGCGCAGGTGCGCTGGACCCATGATCCCGTGCTCATCCATCCCATCAGCGGTGCCGAGGTGGACCTGCGCCGGACCGGCCGGCTTGCCGAGACCGACATCGAAGACATCAAGGACCGCAGCCTGAGCCACTTCCAGAGACTGGCCGAGGCTGTGCAACATGATGTCCGCAAGACGCTGCTGGCCTTCTGGCGCTTCGGCCCGGAACTGCGGGAAGAAGATGACCGTGGCAAATTGGGCGCGCTCTGGGCGCAGCTTCCTGCCGATACACGGGTGCCCGATCATTCCATCTGGGAGCACCTCGATCTGACTTCCGCCTTCGCCGGCGCCGCGGCCGCGGACGAGAACGGCGGGATCGCGCTCCTGGCGCTGGCCGTCGGGCCCGTGCAGCCCTTCATCGCCGCCGCCCGCTCCACCTCCGACCTCTGGGCCGGCTCGCACCTGCTCGCCCGGCTTTCCTGGGAGGCGATGAAACCCCTCTGCGAGGCCCTGGGGCCGGATGCCGTTCTGTTCCCGCGCCTGCGGGGCGTGCCGCAGGTGGATCTGTGGCTGCGCGAGCAGGGTCTGCCCGAGGCGCTGTTCGCCAAGGCACCCTGGAAACAGGGCGGCACCGACGCCAATCCCCTGTTCGCCGCGGCACTCCCCAACCGCTTCGTGGCCGTGGTGCCGGCATCAAGGGCGCGTGAACTGGCCGGGCGCTGCGAGGCGTCTGCGCGCGAGTGGCTGCAGGACCTGGGCAAGACCGTCGTCGCGCGCCTGCTGGAAACCGCTGGCGAAAACCCCGATGACGAGCGCCTGCCCTGTTACGAACAGATGCGCCGCCAGCTCGCGGCCTTCCCCGAGGTGCACTGGGCCGCCGTGCCCTTTTCACTGATCGCCACAGACGGCGAGAAGGCGCTTGACGCCCAGCCCGAATTGTCCGAGGCCATGCGGCCCTTCTTCGGCGGGGAGAACGAGGGCTTTCTCGCGAGCCCCGCCTGGCAGGTGCTCAGGCGGGAGATCCAGCTCCAACAGGGCGTGCCCTTCTTCCGGCCCAACCCCGGTCTGCTCTACCCGGCCATCTTTGAACTGGCCGAGCGGGTGTTGGCCGCCGCCAAGTCGGTGCGCGCCTTCAGCCAGATGAACGAGGCGGGCTGGCGCTGCTCGCTCACCGGCGAGAGCGAGTGGCTCACCACCGACGAGAAGCAACGATTCGTCCCGCCGGGCGGCCGCCAGGGCACCCTGTGGACGAAGGTGGCCGCGAAGAAGCCTGCCTGGGCCAGGAAGGGCGAACACCTGGGCGCCCTGCCCGCCATCAAGCGGCTCTGGCCCACCCTGTTCGCCGAGGAAGCGGGCGAGGCCACGGGCAAGCCCATGGGACGCTTCGTCGTCTCCACCCATACCATGGCGCTGGCGCATCAGCTCGACCAGTGGCTGGAACACGGCGGCCAGACTGCGGCGGGCTTTACCGAGGCCGAAGCGGGGCGTGAAAGGGCCGCGCTGCCGCAACGCTTGCTGCTGAGACATCGCCGGCGACCCGATTTCCAACGCGTGCTCGAGGATGCGGCCAGGCTGCCGGTGCTGTTGGAGGCCGCCCAGGAGAGCGACGATGACCGCGAGGCCGAGCGCCTGCGCCGCATCGTGCACGAGACCTTGCAACACGGCGCGGCTGAGGAGCAGGGAGTGTCCTTCCGGCTCGAGAGCTACTACGGGCTGCTGCTGATGGATGGTGACCGCATGGGGGCCGTTCTCTCCGGCGAGGCCGAGGGCACGCCGACCTACCGGGCGGTGTTCCATCCCGACATCCGCGAGGGCTTCGGGAAACGGGCGGATGACAACCCGAAACTCAAGGAGTACGGCGACTGCCAGCGTGCCATCTCGCCGGCCCGGCACATGGCCATCTCCGGGGCGCTCAACGATTTTGCCTTGCACGTGGTGCCGCACATCGTGCAGCGGGAATACCTGGGCCGGCTCATCTACGCCGGCGGCGACGACGTGCTGGCCATGCTGCCGGTGGCCGACCTGCTGCCCGCCGCCGCCCGGCTGCGCGACGGCTGGTCCGGCGTTTCACGGCACGGCAGCCCGGACGAAAACGACAGCCAGCAAAGAAAACTGTCGCTCGACAAGGGTTATGCCTGGCTGGACGGCCGCCTGCTGCGGATGATGGGCGCGCATGTCACGGCCTCCGCCGGGCTGGTGGTGGCCCATCACCAGACCCCGCTCTCGCGCGTGCTGCGCGAGGCGCGGCAGGCCGAAAAGGCGGCCAAGGAGGCCGGCGGGCGCGACGCGCTTTGCCTGCGCATCCTCAAGCGCTCGGGCGGCGCGCTGGAGATCGTGCTCAAGTGGGATGAGGCCGGGACCTTTCGGCGGTTGATCGACTTTCTGCGCGACCACGGCGTCTCGCGACGAGCCGTCTATCACAGCGTGCAATGGCTGCGCGACCTGCCGGAGCCCGAGGGCGATGGCGCCATGCTGGCCGAGCTGCTGGCCTACCAGTTCCAGCGCCAGGGTGGCGGAAAAGGCGATGCCCGGGAACTGGCCGCCCGGCTCACGGACCTCAGCCTGAAACAAAAAACGGGAACCCGGCGCAAGTGGCTGGAAAACCTGCTCTCCAGCGCCGAGTTCCTCGCCCGAGAACTGCGCACCGTGGCGCTGCCCGGGCCGCGGACCGCCGATGAAGCAAACGGAGAAGCCGCATGAACTGGCACGGCATCGAACCCCTGGATGTGCTTTTCCTGCGTGGCAACAAGCTGTTCGGTGATCCCGGCAGCTACGGCGAGGCCCTGGTACCGCCCTGGCCCTCGGCGGCCGCCGGCGCCATCCGCTCGGCCATCCTGGCGCGAGACGCCGTGGATCTGGCCGCCTTCGGCCGGGGCGAGACACCTCCACACGACACGCTGGGGACCCCCGATGCGCCGGGCGTCTTCCGCGTCACCGCCTTCCATCTGGCGAGGCAGGTCGATGGCCGCTGGCAGGCGCTCTACGCGCCGCCCGCCGACCTGGTCATCGCCAGGGCAAACGATGACGCGATCACCATCCAGCGGCTGCGCCCGCAAACGCCGGCTCCGGGCATCCAAAGCTCCGTGCCGACGGAGCGGCTGGCGGTGCTTGCCCAGTCGCAACGCGCCAAGCCCGACAGCGGCTGGTGGCTCACCGAGACGGGTTACCGAGCCTATCTCGACGGGGACACGCCGGAGCCGCCGGAAAAGGCCCAGGAGAAAAACGATCACATGATTCGTTCGAACCAACTCTGGCAGATGGACGAGCGCGTGGGCGTGGGGCTGGATGTCGCG
Organism: Gammaproteobacteria bacterium; assembly: GCA_026981935.1. GTDB lineage: Bacteria > Pseudomonadota > Gammaproteobacteria > SZUA-140 > SZUA-140 > S012-109. The sequence goes on along the minus strand of JALSIC010000020.1, from coordinate 10,139 downwards.
CGCCGCCGCGCGGACGACGGCAAACTGTTTACCGTGCAGGCCGTGGCCTTCTGCGACGGCGTGGGTTTTCTGGCTGCCGCCGAGGGCGATGCGCTCCCTGGTGAAACCCTGCTGCGCTTCGGCGGCGACGGCCGGGGCGTGCGCTGCGCCCCACTGAATGATTACCAACCGCCCCTGGCCGACCTGGATGCCATTTGCCAAAGCCGACGCGCCCGCATCGTGCTCACCAGCCCCGGTATTTTCCCCGCGGGCTGGCGCCTGCCCGGGATGGATGACGAAGGAAACTTCGAGCTCCTGGGTGTGCATGGCCGCGTGGTGGCCGCCGCCGTGGACCGCGCCGAGGTCGTCTCCGGCTGGGATCTTGCCAAGTGGCAGCCCAAGGCGGCACAACGCGCCGCGCCCACCGGCAGCGTCTACTGGATCGAGGATTTGCAGGCCACGCCGGAGGCGCTTCGCAAGCTTGTCGACCATGGCCTGTGGCCGGAAGCAGGCTACGATGCCCGGCGTCGTGCCGAGGGTTTCAACCGCTTCGACTGGGGGGTGTGGAATGCGTGAGTCAATCCCAGAGCGTCTTCACCGGATACTGGCGGATGGCCTCGTCCGGGGTGACGATGCCCAGCCCATGCTCGATGGCCTGGCAGATCAGCAGGCGGTCGAAGGGGTCCTTGTGCAGCGGCGGGAGATTTCCCAGGTGACGGATGGCCTGCTCATCGAGCGGCAGCGCGGCGATGTCGTGGCGATCCCGCTGGGTGACGAAGTGCTGCCAAGCCGGTTCCTTCGTATACACCGGCAGCTTGCCCTGGGCATGTTTGTTGGTGGCCTCCCAAATGGATACCGCGCTGAGGAAAAGCGGGTTGCCGGCATCGGCGATCAGCTCGCGCGCGCGGGCGGGGAGTCTCCGGTCATCCCAGATCAGCCGCAGAAAGGCGCAGGTATCGAGCAACAGCGCCATCAGCCGGCGTCTCGCTTTTTGGCGGGCACATGCTCGGGGTGGCGGGGGTCGTGGGTGGTCAACGCCGGCGTCTCCCACAGTGCCAGCTCTTCCTCGCTCATGGGCGCATTGAAGTCATCCGGTACCTGGCCCATGCCCTTGGCCAGCCCCAAGGGCCGCCGTTTCTTGGGCTTCTCCGGCTCCACCCGCACCAGCTTGGCCACCGGCTTGTTGCGCCGGGCGATGATGATCTCCTCGCCGCGTTCCACCGCGGCCAGGTATTCGGAAAGATGGGCCTTGGCCTCGTGAACGTTGACGATTTTCATCGAGATGACCTCATAGTTGACCAACTTAGGGGATTTTAAACCATGTTTGAGCAAAAATCTGCCCTGTTCCTCTATGCCGTGAGCCCCGTCCACATGGGCGCGGGCACCGCCACCGGCCTCATCGACAATCCCATCCAGCGCGAGCGCCACACCAACCACCCCAGCTTCGCCGGCTCGGGCATCAAGGGGGCCGTGCGTCACGGCTTCGAGGCCCTGGGCGGCGACCCCAATCTCATCGACGCCCTGTTCGGCCCCGAGTCCAACAACGGCGAACTCCACGCCGGGGCTGTCTCCTTCGGCGACGCCCAGCTCGTGGCCTTCCCTGTGCGCTGCCTCAAAGGCGGCTTCGTCTACGCCACCTGCCCCACGGCGCTTGCCCGGGCGCGGCGGTTGCTCCTGATCGTCGGCCAAGACATCTCGTGGACAATACCCGAAGTCGCGGAAGGGGCCTGCGTCGTCCAGAACGACCGACTGCTGAGCGACGGCAAGCTGTATCTTGAGGCCTTCGAATACACCAAGGCCGAGCATCAGGGCATCGGGCAGATCGCCGATGACCTAGCTACGATGGCCCTGCCACAGGATTCTGCCTATACCCACTTCCGCGAAAAACTCAAAACCGACCTGGTGGTGCTCTCCGACACCGACTTCAGCTACTTCGTGGAAAACGCCACGCTGGTGGAGCCCCATGTGCGCATCGACCCCGACACCGGGACGGCAGCCGACGGAGGGCTTTTCTACACCGAAAACCTGCCGCCCGAATCCCTGCTCATCGCGCCCTTGATGGCCAGCCAGACCCGGGGCGGAAAACAAAGCACAATGAGCGCCACGGAAGTGATGGCCAAGATGCGCACCCTGCTCGACGGCCAGTTGCTGCAGGTGGGCGGCGACGCCACCACCGGGCGGGGGCTGGTCATGGCCAAAATCGTGGGAGGTGCGTGATGGCGAAAATGACGCTGGAACAGAAACGCGCGCAACACGCCTGGGAGAAGGCCGCCGAGGGCGTGGCCCGCCACGGCAAGGACTACGTCAACGACGCCAAGGGCCTGCCCGCGCTCATCATGAACTCCGGCCTCATGCAGGTGATGGCCTTTCTGCGCCAGAAGGGGGGACGGCATGAGTTCCTTGCCGGCCATCTGCGCGACTGGCTGAACCGGCAGCTCGACACGCCCCCTGATTTCGAAGCCTTCATGCAGGCAATGCTGCGGGCCGACAGCCGCCGCTACCAGCAGGTCACCACCGAAGCCTTCGCCTGGCTCAAGTGGCTGCGGCAGATGGCCGCCGCGCGCGCGGGAGGAGAATGATGCCGCTACAGGCCCCGCAGAGCGATATAGGCCGCGCGCGGGGAGCGAAGGGGCAGGCCCTCGATTCTGTCCAGCGCCAACAGCGCCTTGTCGCCCGTGACGAACAGCTCGGCGCCGGCGCCCAGCGCCGCGCCGATGATGGGCGCATCGTCCGGGCCGGGGAAATTCCGAGGCGCCGTCCAGGTCCCGTCGGGCACGCGGCTGAGGGTGGCGAAGAAACGACGGGCGAAGTCGATCTGAGTTTCGTTGGCGCCCAGCTTTCCCTGCAACAACCGCATGACCTCGCGCGCGACCGCTGGGCAATAGAGGACACGGATCCTATCGATATCGTGCAGAGAGGTCACCAGTGCGACCAGGTCGGCACACAGGCCCCGGCTGATCAGGGAGGCAACCAGGACATTGCTGTCGAGCAGCAACTTCACGACATCTGTTCGAAGACGTCCTCGTCGGTGAGCAGTCCGGCGCGTTCGCCCAGGGGCAGCAGGGCCTGGCGTGCCTCCTCGAAGCGGATGAGTGCCAACTGCCGGCGCAGCATCTGCCGCACCAGCTCGCTCTTGCTGCGGTGTTGTTCGCGGGCCAGCTCGGTGAGCCGGGCATCCAGTTCGTCGTCGAGACGGATCGTCAAAGTGGGCATGACACCTCTCCATCGGCTTGTCGTATTACATTGTAACACAGGAGTTTCCCCATGAGCATCGCCGCCGTACCGGGCTATCTTGGCAAGAATTTCGAAACTGCCTCCCCGGGCATGCGTTTCGGGATGTACCTGCCCATCTGGACCAGCCGGGAGGATCAAGAAAAAGCCGTGCGCAAGCGGGCAAGCAAGCGAAGTCCAGAAGGCCGGGAGGTACAACAGTATCTCGATGAACGCGGCATGGAGGCCACCATCGCCTGGTTGCAACAACGAGACCGCAATCCCCTCGAAGGGCTGTGGTCCAAGAACAAATTCGCCGCCGACCAGGCCTGGAAAACCATTTGCGCGCTCACCCCGGCGGACATCCAGCGCATGCGTGCGCTGGCCGAGCGCCAACAGGCTCTGAAAAACACCCTGCCGCCGGAAGCCGTGCTGAGCCACCCCGCCGAATCCACCGCCCCCTTCACCACGGGTCTCGGCAACGAGCACCCCCTGGAAAACGGCTTCAGTTTTCTCTGGCCCTACGGGCTGCCCTACCTGCCCGGCTCGGGTGTCAAGGGTGTGCTGCGCCAGGCGGCGCGGGAGCTGGCCGAGGGCCTGTGGGGAGAAACTCGCGACTGGAGTAATGAAAAAGCCTTCCAGATCAAGGTCGGCAAGGAACTCATCGAGTTAAGTGTAATCGATCTGCTCTTTGGCCTGGAGAGCAAAGACGGCGCTAAGGAACACTTTCGCGGCGTTCTGACCTTCTGGGACGTGATCCCGCTGATCAAAGGCAATCAGCTCATGGTGGAGATCATGACGCCTCACCAGAAGCACTATTACCAGGACGGCGAACCGCCCCACGACTCGGGCCAGCCCACCCCTATCAGCTTCCTCACCGTGCCGCCCGGCTCGAAATTCGCCTTTCATGTGGTCTGCGACCGGGCCTTCCTGCGGCGGCTCGCGCCTGGGCTGGCCGAGGACGACCGCTGGCGGACGCTGCTCGCGGCGGCCTTCGAGCATGCCTTCGACTGGCTCGGCTTCGGCGCCAAGACGGCCGTGGGTTATGGCGCCCTGCGCATCGACCCCGAAATCGAGCGCCGCCGGCGCGAAGAGGTTGAACGACGTCGGGTCGAGGAAGAACAACGCCGCAAGGAAGAAGAAGCTGCCCGCGAGGCCGAGGCGCGCCGCCGGGCCTTCGAGGCCCTCCCGCCAAGCGAGCAGGCCCGTGCCCGGCTCGAAAAGGCCCTGGGAGCTTTCCCCGCCGAAGGTCCCCTGGACAAGGACCGCTATTCCGAATTGCTGGCCCACATCAAGCCACATCTCGATGCCGCGCAGACCTGGCAGGAATCCGAGCGCCATGCTCTGGCAGATTACCTGGAAGGCATCTTCAATCGGCTGGGCTGGTGCCCCTCCGGCCTGAAAAAGGATAAGAGGAAGAAACAGGAGAAAAAGCGCCGGGAGTTGCTCGAAAACCTCAAAAAAGGAACCCTGCCATGACCCGGCGCACCCTCATCACGTTCCTGGGTCGGGTGGCCAAAAATGAATCTGGTTACCGCCGCACGGCATACGCCTTCCCCGGCGAGCCCCCCGGCAAGCCGGTGGCTTTCTTCGGCTGGACCCTGGCCGAGCGGCTGCGGCCGGATACAACGATCATCCTCGGCACCAGCGGCAGCATGTGGGACCATCTCTTCGAAGGCGACATCGCCTTGGGTGATGCTGCCGAGGCTGCCCGCCTGGAACTGATCGACGCGGTGGAGAAGAAGGCAGTGTCCACCGGCCATCTCCAACCCCTCGAGGCGCCGCTCAGTGAGGCGCTGGGCTGCGAGGTGTGCTTGCGCCTCATTCCCTATTGCCGCACCGCCCGGGAACAGACCGAGCTGTTGCGGATCATGGCGGCCTGCGTGACCGGCGGCGACGAGGTCCACATCGATGTCAGTCACGGCTTCCGCCACCTGCCCATGCTGGCCCTGCTGGCCGCGCTCTATCTCGAGGTGGTTCGCGGTATTCGCGTCGCCGGCATCTGGTACGGTGCCTATGATCCCGATACCGGAAAGGCCCCGGTGCACGACCTCTCCGGCCTGCTGGGCATCGCCCGCTGGCTGCAGGCGCTTCAGACCTACGATAAGGATGGAGATTATGGCGTATTTTCCGGTCTCATCGATGGCAGTGTGGGTACATGGCTGGAGGAAGCCAGTTATCTCGAATCCATCAACCGTATCGGCCAGGCACGTAGCCGTCTGCGCAATGTATTCGCAAGTCTCGATGAACTGGATGGCGATCCTGCATTGCGCTTGTTCCGACCCGAACTGGAGCGCCGCATTCAATGGTGTAAAAAGGACAACTACTACCTTCGCCAGCGGCAACTTGCCCTGGAATGTCTTGCCGCCGGTCGCTACGTAGATGCGATTCTGAAAGGCTGGGAGGCTTTCATTTCCCTGCTGCAAAGAGAGGCGCAAGGGGAGAGCGGCGAGCTTTTTGATCCGGACAACCACGAGCATCGCGAAGCGGCACAAAAGCGTTTCGAGGATCGGGAACGCCAGCGAACCCCCCGCAGCGAACGTTGGAGGGCTTATGATGCCCTGCGCCGCCTGCGCAATGCCGTGGCGCATGGCAGTCAGCCCAGGGGTGAAGAAGTGATGCGGGCACTGTCCGGGGCGCAACACATGAAGGCATTGCTGGAGGAGCTGTTTGCCCGGCTTCTGCCTGACATATCGCCATGACCGTTTGGCTCGTCAGCCGCCATCCCGGCGCCGTGGAATGGGCCCGCCGTCAGGGATTGGCCATCGACCGCCTGGTGGCCCATCTCGACCTTGGTGAAGTCCGGGCGGGCGATACCGTCATCGGCACCCTGCCCGTTCACCTTGCGGGGCAAGTCTGCGCCGCGGGCGCGCGGTACCTGCATCTCAGCCTGGATCTGTCGCCGGCTCACCGCGGTCGGGAGCTGGATGCCGACGATCTGGAACGGTGCAACGCCAGGCTGGAGGAATACCACGTCCAGCGCGCCGGCGACTGACCCGCGCCAGGGCCCGCGGCCGCGAATACGCCGGCAAGCTTGCCAGTCATTCTGTTTCTTTGCATCCGTGGTCAAATGGCGTCACGCCACTCGGGGAGAAGCCGCATGAAAGACCGCGACCTTTATCTGGCAGCATACGACATCGGCTCGCCGTCCCGGCTGCGTGCCGCCCTGCATGCCGTGAAGGGCCATGCCACGGGAGGGCAGAAATCCGTCTACGAATGCTTTCTCAGTCAGGGCGAGCGCCAGGCGCTGCTGCAGACTGTAGCGCGCGTCATCGAGATGCAAGAGGACAGTTTTCTCCTGCTGCGTCTCGATCCCCGTGCGAAAATGCTTGCGCTGGGCGTGGCGGTGCCACCGGAGGATCCACCATTCTTCTACTTCGGGTGAACTCGATGGCCACGGTATTTATTGATCAATCGGGCATGGAGCTGCGCGTGGACGGCACCGCGCTGAAGCTTTATCACGATGGCGATTACCAGCGCAGCCTGCCACTCAAGCTCCTGGACCGGGTGATTCTGCAGGGCGATGTGCGGTTCAGTGCGCGGGTGCTGACCGCGATCACGGAGTGTGGCGCCTCGGTCGTCATGCTCTCCAAGCGCAACAGTCGCCGGGTCGCCATGGTGCTGGGTGGCGTCCGGGCAGACGCGCGGCTGCGTCTGGCACAATACGCCCTGGTCGACGACCAGGTATACGTGCTGACCCATGCAAAGCAGCTCGTGAGCGCGAAAATCCGTGCCCAGTCGCGACTTCTATCGGATGCGCTTGCGCGGCGACCGGACCTGCGCAAGCCCCTCCGGGATGCCATCGCCGCCTTGCGGGCGCGGCACGAAATGCTGGGGCGGGTTGCAGGCCTGCCGGCGGTATTGGGCATTGAGGGGGCGGCATCGGCGGCCTATTTTCAGGCCTACCTGCGCCTGTATCCTGATGCCCTGGGGTTCAAGGGACGCAACCGCAGGCCACCCCGGGATCCTGTCAATGCCGTTTTGTCTCTCACATATACCTTGCTGCACTACGAGGCCGTTTCCGTCTGTCACGCCGCAGGGCTGGATCCCTACGTGGGCTATCTGCATGCGCCAGCCTATGGGCGTGAGTCGCTTGCCTGTGATCTTATCGAGCCTTTGCGGCCCGTCGCCGATGCCTGGGTGCATGGCCTGTTCAGAGAGCGCGAACTGCGCGCGGACCATTTTCGCAAGGACAAGGGGGCGTGCCTGCTCGACAAGGCAGGCAGGGCACGCTTCTATCCCGTCTATGAGAGTTTCGCGCATACGCAGCGCAGGCGCTTGCGGCGCCTCGCGCGTCTCGTCGTGCGCGGCATCCGCGCAACGAAAACCTGGGAATGGGAAGATGCGGGAGTCGAAGACGCTCTATCTTGATGGCAATGAGCCGTTGCAGGTGCGCCTGGACGGTCCGGCGCTGGTGGTTTCAGGCGATGGCCGCCGCGTGGGGCGTTTCCCCTTGCGCCGGTTTTCGCGTGTGCTTGTCAGCGGCGCGGTGGAATGGAGCATGGCGGCGCTGCGGGCCTGTCTTGAGCGCTCCATTGCAGTGGTTTTCCTTGATCGGGAAGGCGCGCTGCTTGGCCTGTGCATCGGCAAGGGACTGCCCGTGCTGGATCGGCGCGGCATTCTCGATGAGTTCGCAACACGCCCAGACTGGCCCGAGCATTATGCCACCTGGCGCGCGGCCATGGAAAGGCGCATGATCCTGAAACTCGTCAGGGACGTGCCCCTGCAGGTGCCGGATCTGCGCCCGCAGACCGTGGCCCAGGCGGCCAGGGCCTGTCTCTTGGCCCTGGGCGATGAAAACAGGGTCTGGCGGATGGTGGGATTCTTCGAGGGCGCCGCATCGGCGGCGGCTGCCGAAATACTGATGGAGGAGGGCATTGCGCCCCTTCTGCTGGTGCATGAGAGGCACGATTTCTGTCTCGGACGGGATCTGGCGAGGCTCATGGCCTGGGATGCGCGGCTGACAGCCATCCGATTTCTGAAGCGCGTGGATCAGGAAGAGCCCGTCCGCCTCTCGGCTGTCAAGGCCGCGGAAACCCGCATGCCGCGCTGGCGCCACCTGGCCCGTGAATGCCTGGATTGCCTCGAGAGGATCGCCATGGGACTGAAGTATGGCTGTCATTGAGAACACACAGGGCAGGCGCATGATCGACGTCGGTCGGGATGCCTGGCTCATTGCCTATGACATCAGGGATCCGCGCCGTCTTGCCCGTGTCCACCGCCTGCTCAAGTCCCAGGCCGTGCCCCTGCAGTACTCCGTATTCATCGCCTGGCTCAGGGCACCTGCAATCGAAACGCTGGCGGACGCGATCGAAAGCCGCATCGATCCACGTCAGGACGATGTGAGGTTCTACCATCTGCCTTCGCGCCTTGAACTCCATGCCTTGGGCAGGCAATGGCTGCCCCCGGGCGTCAGTCTCTTCCAGGAGGGGCGGGCGGTGGATTTCCACGGTCAGAGAACTGTCCTGAGCGCTGATATTGAGCGTTGATGTTGTGAGTCAATGTGCCAGGCGCTATATTGTTCATCACTGACTCGGCGCTCTCATTTGGTAGGACAAAAAATTATCCGATGTGAAAAGAAAATGTTTGACAAGGGTCCATGCAACATACTGGGAAACAAAAAATTTATCGAGAGGTCAGTTAGAAACCAAGCCCTGAAGAAGAAGGGATTAAGACATGGGCCAAATGTGTGGGTGACTGGTGGGCGAGTTAGAAACCAAGCCCTGAAGAAGAAGGGATTAAGACGGCACGCTGGCCGTACCCTGCTTGAACGCGCGGTTAGAAACCAAGCCCTGAAGAAGAAGGGATTAAGACGCGTGATGGGCGCCTGTCTGGACGCATCGCCTCGTTAGAAACCAAGCCCTGAAGAAGAAGGGATTAAGACGATGCGTGACGCTGCGATTTTTGAGTCTTGTTCGTTAGAAACCAAGCCCTGAAGAAGAAGGGATTAAGACTTCTTCATCAAGCTCCCATTTTTTACGAATCTTGTTAGAAACCAAGCCCTGAAGAAGAAGGGATTAAGACTTTGACATACTGATAACAGCTCCTTTTCTGGTTAGAAACCAAGCCCTGAAGAAGAAGGGATTAAGACGCATACCGACGGCCGCTTCCCGGCGTGTACGTTGTTAGAAACCAAGCCCTGAAGAAGAAGGGATTAAGACGGCTGATGCATAGCACTTCTGGCCATTCGATTGCCGTTAGAAACCAAGCCCTGAAGAAGAAGGGATTAAGACTCCGATAGCGTTCTCATCTAGCTTTCTCCTTGTTAGAAACCAAGCCCTGAAGAAGAAGGGATTAAGACTTTTTCAGGAACAAGGTCATTCAAGAGCGCCGTTAGAAACCAAGCCCTGAAGAAGAAGGGATTAAGACAAGCTTGATGGTTGTGATCCATCATTTCCTACGTTAGAAACCAAGCCCTGAAGAAGAAGGGATTAAGACTGACAGCGGCACCAGATGTTCCCGAGGTTGTCCGTTAGAAACCAAGCCCTGAAGAAGAAGGGATTAAGACTCCTCATGGAAGAATACTAAACCTTCCATTCGAGTTAGAAACCAAGCCCTGAAGAAGAAGGGATTAAGACAGCATTACAACGCCATATTCCCCTTCAAGAAGCGGTTAGAAACCAAGCCCTGAAGAAGAAGGGATTAAGACAATGGGCCATCATGTTTGTAGCTCTTTCCGACTGTTAGAAACCAAGCCCTGAAGAAGAAGGGATTAAGACGCACCACTTTTTGTCTTTTCTGTATACTACTAGGTTAGAAACCAAGCCCTGAAGAAGAAGGGATTAAGACCTGCCCTCCCTGGCAGTTCGGACGCTTCAAGGTTAGAAACCAAGCCCTGAAGAAGAAGGGATTAAGACTCGATGCGATTCCGCCGCCACCGCTACCACGTCGTTAGAAACCAAGCCCTGAAGAAGAAGGGATTAAGACGTCTACGACAACCTCGGATGCGG
>JALSIC010000019.1 GCA_026981935.1 Gammaproteobacteria bacterium | reverse complement strand
GGTGGGAATGACATTACCCCTGTCATTTCGAGCATAGCGAGAAATCCTGGGGCGGTGGGGCAGGATTTCTCCCTACGGTCGAAATGACACTTCTTTGTCATTCCGGGCGCTGCGAAACCCGGGCTGCCCATGTTGCGGAAATCAGTGATGATCGCCGGGTGAGAGGTTCAGTTTGAGCTGGAAGAACCACAGCGGCACCATCTTGGGCCTGACATCAGGGATATAGGTGATGTTGAGCGCCAGCCGGTCGGCGCCGATGCTCACCACCGGCAGGATGCCGGGGAACGGCCGCATGTCCTTGTAGTCCTCGCGGACCATCAAAAATCCCACCAGGCCCGCATCCAGGTAGAAATTCTCTCTTCCCCCGCTTCGATAGAGGCGCCGCAGGAAACCTCCACCGGCATAATAGGACGGGTTTTTCAGGGAATCCTTGAACCCGGAGGCCGTGAGGAAAGGGAGCCATCCACTGACGTGCCGTGGAAAGTCGTATTGGAGTCCTCCCCCCCAGTTGTTTTCGTTGAGTGTCTGATCCGGCGGCACATTCATGTGAATGGCCTTGCCGTTGATCAGCAGGCTCAGTTCTCCGGCGGAGACGGTGGCCGCGGGGGAGATGTGCAGGACCGGCACCAGGCTCAATGCCAGTGTCAGTGCGCGCCATCCCGCGAGCCGCCTCCATTTTGCCTTGCCGTCGTTCATGGTACCCGCACCTCGTTGCAGCCCCTGTGCGCGGGATACGATGCAAGGACTATTCCAGCGGGAAAGGCTGCTGTCAGGACGCAGGGTGGAAGATGGAGAGCGCCTCCTGTGGCAGGGACGAGACCGGAAGCGGGTTTTTATCGGTTCTCAGGCGTGGATCGCAGTGCGGCGCGTATTGCTTCGATATGCTGTGCGGCGCTCTCATGGTCCATGCCCATGGCGACCAGCACATGGGCGCCCAGGGAGAGCGCGGCGGCAAGGTTTTCCGGCAAGACCGTGTGGGCACCTGCGGCAATATATGCCGGCAGGTCCCTGTCGTCCCGGGTGCTGATCACGACGTGGGCGGCGGGATTGGCGGTGCGCACATGGTGGAGTATTTTTTCCACGCTTTTGAACCTGTCGAAGGTGATGACCACTGCTGCGGCGCGCCGCAGGCCGGCGGCATCCAGGATCCGGCTGCGGCTGGCATCCCCGAAGACGGCGTGATGACCCTGGCGGCGGGCATGGGCCAGCTGTTCGTATGCCGTTTCGATGGCGAGATAGGGGATGTTCGCTTCCTCCAATACCGAAGCCACCAGCCGGCCCACCCGGCCGCAGCCGCAGAGAACGACATGATTCTCCAGCCGGCTGCCGGCCTTGGCGATATCCTCGATCTCGTCGTGATCCACCTCCGGCATGCCGGGCGTCAGGCGGCGGGCCAGGCGTTCGTTGTGCTGGATCAGGAAGGGTGCCAGAGAGAGGCTGAGTACCAGGGCCACCAGGAAAGGCTGGGCCAGGGACTGGGGCAGAAGACCGTCCTGCTGCATGGCGAGCGAAAGGATGAGGAGACCGAATTCGCTGCCATGGGCCAGTATCAGGGCGCTGCGCAGGCGGGTACGCCTGTCCCAGGGGGCAGCGCGGCCGATGGCGAAGATCACCACGGCCTTGAGAAACAGGAACAGGAGCAGGGCCAGCAGCGTGAGGCCGGGTTGCTCCACGACCACGGCAGGGTCGATCTGGCTGCCGATGGTGAAGAAGAACAGCCCCAGCAGGACATCGCGGAAGGGGCGCAGATCGTCTTCGACCTGGTGGCGGAAGTCGCTCTCGCCGATGACCATCCCGGCGAGGAAGGCGCCGATGGGCAGGGAGAGGCCGAACCAGTGAGCGAGATAGCCCATGCCCAGGGCCATGGACAGGACCGTCAGCAGGAAGACTTCGGCGGAGCGCAGGCGCGCGATCCAGGCCAGGACGCCGTGCAGGGTGGAGCGGCTGAGAAATGCGATGGCCAGGAAACCCGCGGTTGCCAGGGCGATGTCTTTCGCCATCTCGGCACCGGCTCCGCCACCGCTGCCGTAGGCATCGATGAGAATCAGAAACGGCAGGGTGGCCAGATCCTGGAACAGGAGCACGGCCACGGCAATGCGCCCGTGGACGCTGTTGAGTTCATCCTGGTCCGCGAGCTGTTTCAGGGTGATGGCGGTGGAGGACATGGCAACCGCGCCCCCCAGAATGAGGGCCGGCAGCCACGCCACGCCCAGCATCAGGGCGCCTCCGGTCACCAGCGCGCCGGTAATCAGTACCTGTGCGCCGCCCATGCCGAAAATCAGCCGCCGTGCGGCCAGCATGCGGGGAAAGGAGAATTCCAGCCCCACCATGAACATGAGGAGCACCACGCCCAGTTCCGCAAGGAAGCGGGTGCCTTCGGTCACCGCGAGGAGACCCACCCCATAAGGGCCGATGAGCAGGCCGGTGGCGAGATAGCCGATGATGGGGGAGATGCCCGCGCGGGCGCAGAAGGCGATCACTGCCGCGGAGGCCGCGATGATGATGAGACTTTCCGTCAGCAGTGTCTGTTCCATTGGATGGGGCGTCGATCAGGTTTCGTGATGCTGGCGCAACAGCCGGTAGGTCCACATCTTCACGGCATCGTTGATGAGAAACCAGACCAGCGCATAGGCCCAGATCCACAACGCCGCTTCCCAGCCGATGGGCGTGACGAAGACGCCATAGACGGCAATGAGGGTGCCGATGATCTCGGTGCCGAAGGTGGCCCAGAACAACAGGGGCGCAGGCCAGGGCCGTTGCCAGAACCAGCCGTCGACACGCGTGATATAGAGCGTCATGTGACCCGCGATGATGAGCTTGAGGAAAAGCAGTGTCTGGATGAAGTCCTCTGAGAGACCACGTTCCTGGAGAATGAAGAACAGCACGAAGGAGGAGACGACGCCGGTGATGCCCAGCATGGTGGCGACGGTGAGCAATTCCCGCATGTTCCAGCGCACGGGACTGCGGTCCACCCGGGTGTGATCATAGGCGATGGCCAGGATGGGAATGTCGTTGAGCAGCGCAAGCAGGATGATCATCAGGGCGGTGATGGGGTAGAAGTCGAAGACCACGATGCTCAAGGTCATGAACAGGATGATGCGGATGGTCTCGGCGATCCTGAATATGGCGTAGCTCTTCATGCGCTCGAAGGTGATGCGCGCGAGCTGGATGGCTTCGTTGATGACGCCCAGGCCGGGACGGGTGAGGATGATGTCGGCGGCGGCGCGCGCCGCGTCGGTGGCGTTGGCGACGGCGAAGCCGCAGTCGGCCTTTTTCAGGGCCGGGGCATCGTTGACGCCGTCGCCGGTCATGGCCACGATGTGGCCGCCTTTCTGCAGGGTGTCCACGATGCGGTATTTGTCCTCGGGCACCACCTCGGCAAAGATGTCCACGGACTCGATCATCTCGATGATGGCCGACTCATGGGTATGGACGAACTCCCGTTCCAGGAGACTGGTGTCATAGAGTTCGCGCAGGGTATCCATGACCTCGCTGGCGAAGCGCTGCGCCTCCCTGCGATTGATCTCCGGGTGCAGGCGCTGATAGATGGCCGACGACAGTGCCTCCGCCAGCTCCAGCAGTTCGCTGCCGGCGGTGCCCGAGAGCTGTTCCGAATTCATGGTGCGCTGTTCCAGTCCCAGCAGGCGGCCGATTTCCCGGGCAATGGCCTGGTTGTCGCCGGTGACCATCTTCACCTGGACGCCGTAGTCGCGCATTTCGGCGATCACCGCCCGTGAGTCCTCGCGGGGCGGGTCATAGAGGGGGATCAGGCCCAGGAGTTTCAGGGGGGCTTCGCCCTCGCGCCGGCCCACCGCCAGGGTGCGGTAGCCCTTGGCGGCGAGCAGATCCACCTGGCGGGTCACTTCACGGGCCCGTGCCTCCGGCAGCTCCGCCATCTCCAGCAGTACCTGGGGCGCGCCCTTGACGGCTGTGAAACAGCGGCCGTCCTTTTCCACCTCGGCCTCGGTGCGCTTGCGCACCGGATCGAAGGGGATGAACCCGTGCTGCTGCCAGTCCTGCCAGTCCAGTTCCGGGAAGCGGGCTTCCACGTGACGGAACAGGGGAATCTCGATGGGGTCCCGGTTTTCCCGGCGCGAGGCCAGTACGGCCGCCAGGAACAGTTCGCCTTCGTCGCGGGCATCGAACATCACGGGATCGGCCACCTGCATCTCGTTGCGGGTCAGCGTGCCGGTCTTGTCCGAGCAGAACACGTCCACGCCGGCCAGTTCTTCGATGGCAGTGAGGCGACTGACGATGGCCTGGCGGCGCGCGAGATGCATGGCGCCCACCGCCATGGTCACCGAGAGCACCGCCGGAAGGGCGACCGGAATCGCGGCCACCGTGAGCACCATGGCGAAACGGGCGATCTCCAGGAAGCTCTCGTGGCGGAACAGTGCCACGAGGACGATGAGTACCACCAGGGCGAGGGTGAGGAGGATCAGGAAGTTGCCGATCTGCAACACCATCTTCTGGAAGTGGCTGCGCTCCTCCAGGCCCGCCCGGGCCACCAGGGCGACGACGGTGTGGAAATTGGTGGCGGCGCCGGTGTTCACCACCAGCGCCAGCATCTCGCCCTGCTTGACGATGGTGTTGGCGTAGGCCGCCTCGCCCACCTTCTTGCCCACCGGCAGGGATTCGCCCGTGAGTGCCGACTGGTCCACCAGCAGATAGTCGCCCGCGATGAGTTGAACGTCGGCGGGGACGATATCGCCGATCTTCAGCTTGATGATATCCCCGGGTACCAGTTCACGGGCAGGCACGGTGCCGAATTTGCCATCGCGCAGGGCGATGGCCGTGCTGGCGAGACGTTGTTTGAGAGCCTTGAGTGCATTGAGGGCACGATGCTCCTGGAAGAAATCCAGCAGGGCATTCACCAGTAACATGATGCAGATGATGACGAAGTCTTCCCACTTGCGCACCACGGCGGAGAGAAGGGCCGCCACCTCGATCATCCACGGGATGGGGCCCCAGAAGCGGCGGAAGACGCGGTGCCAGAGGGGTTCTTCCTTTTCCTCGATCTCGTTGTAGCCGTATTGCGCCAGGCGATGTTGCACCTCCTTGGTGCTGAGCCCGCGCTCGGCATCGCTTTCCAGGTCGCGCAGGGAGGCGTCCACCGCCTGGCCGGCGTAATCATCGGTGGCGCGCCCCGCGGATTTCATGTGCCGGTTCGCTCTCTTGGGCGTCTCAGGATTTGAGCTGCAGCGCCTTGTCGTGCTGCTGGATGAGTTCGCGCACCTCCTCGCCGCTCATCACTTCCTTGTCCAGCAGCGCCTTGGCCAGGGCTTCCAGCACTGCGCGCTTTTCGGTGAGGATCCGGTGGGCCCTTTCCTGCGCCTCCACGATGAGGGACTTGACCTCGGCGTCGATGAGGCGTGCCGTCTCCTCGCTGTAATTGCGTTCCTCGGGGCTTTCCACGCCGAGAAAGGCCAGCTGCTGGCGCTTGCCGTAGGTGAGGGGACCCAGCTTGTCGCTCATGCCCAGCTGGGTCACCATGGTACGGGCGATCTCCGAGGCGCGTTCCAGGTCGTTTTGCGCGCCGCTGGAAACGTCGCCGTAGATGATTTCCTCCGCCACCCGGCCGCCCAGGAGGATGGCGAGCTGGTCCTTCAGTTCCTGCTCCGTCGAGAGAAACTTCTCCTGCACGGGCAGTTGCAGGGTATAGCCCAGGGCGGCCATGCCGCGGGGGATGATGGAGACCTTGTGTACCGGTTCGGCAGTGGGCACGGTTTCCGCCACCAGGGTGTGGCCGGACTCGTGATAGGCCACGCGTTCCTTCTCCTTTTCCGTGAGTCCCCGGTGCTTTTTCTCCGGTCCGGCGATGACCCGGTCGATGGCCGCCTCGAAGTCCTCCATGGTCACCTTCTCGTGAAGCCTGCGCACTGCGAGGATGGCCGCCTCGTTGGCGATGTTGGCCAGATCGGCGCCCACGAAGCCGGGCGTGCGCTGCGCCACCACGCGCAGATCCACGTCGTCGGCAATCTTCATGTTGCGGGTGTGAATTTTCAGGATGGCTACCCGGGCCTCCAGGTCGGGCTTGTCCACCACGATCTGGCGATCGAACCGGCCCGCCCGCAGGAGCGCCTTGTCCAGGATCTCGGGACGGTTGGTGGCGGCCATCACCACCACACCGGTGGAGGGGTCGAAGCCGTCCATCTCGGTGAGGAGCTGATTGAGGGTCTGCTCGCGCTCGTCGTGGCCGCCGCTCATGGGGGTGGCGGCGCCGCGCGCCCGGCCGATGGCATCCAGCTCGTCGATGAAGATGATACAGGGCGCCTTCTTGCGTGCCTGCTGAAACAGGTCGCGTACCCGGGCCGCGCCCACGCCCACGAAGAGTTCGATGAACTCCGAGCCGCTGATGCTGAAGAAGGGCACGTCGGCCTCTCCCGCCACGGCACGGGCCAGCAGGGTCTTGCCGGTGCCCGGCGGGCCCATGAGCAATACCCCCTTGGGCATGCGTCCGCCGAGACTCTGGATGCGGGCAGGGTCCTTCAGGAATTCGATGACCTCCTTCAGCTCCTCCTTGGCCTCGTCGGCGCCCGCCACGTCGTCGAAGGTGACCTTGACGCCGCTCTCGGCATGGATGCGGGCCTTGTTGGCGCCGATGCTGAGGAAGCTCTGGCCGGCGCCGCCCATGCGCCGCGCCATCATGCCCCAGAACAGGAACAGCAATGCCAGGGGCAGCATCCAGTAGAGAAAGAATTCTCCCAGGCCGTTCTCCGTGTAGCGCACCTTGTAGGTGACACCGTGTTCCACGAGGCGCTGCGCAAGGTCGTCGTTGTACAGGGGAATGGTGACGAAGCGGCGTGGCTGTCCCGTTACGGGATCGGTCTCGGTGAGCGTGCCGGTGATGAGTTTCTCCGTGATCAGGACCTCCTGGATTTCATTGTTGTCCAGGCGCTGCAGGAATTCGCTGTAGGGCATTTCCTGCACGCCGCTTTCCGGCATTCTGAAGACGGAAAAGGCCGCGACGATGAACAGCAGATAGAACAGGATCCACGGGCCCGGGCGCTGCCAGAAGGGGCGCTGTTCCTCGCCGGGCTTGTTGATTTCGATATCCGGTTTTTTGGGATTGAGGTTGTAATCGGATCTTTTCATGGCATCTCCCCGTTCACTTTGTTTCTCCTTCACGAGCCTCCCGCTGCGATTCGGCCGTGATTTCAATATCCAGCATCGGATATGGTGCTGGAACACCCATTTGACAAGCCCGCCTCGGCGCGAGCCGTAACAAGGGGCGGCGAGCCGGGCGCAGCGCTCAATGCCACAGCCCGGAAATGCGCCAGCGGGGACGGCGGATCACCTGCGGCAGACTGTCCGGCAGGGAAAAATAACCCAGGGGCAGCGTTTCGACAGAGGGCGGGCTGAGTTCCAGCAGGCGGCGGATGCGCTCTTCCGTGGCGGGATGGGTGCGCAGCAGGGAGGGTTCCGGTTCGCGCCGCCCGGGCAGCAGGATGCGCCCCAGCCAGCCGCGCCGCTGGCGTTCCAGCTTGGCCAGGGCAGAGGCCAGGCCCTGCGGGTCACCGGTGAGCTGCACGGCGCCCAGGTCGGCGTCGAACTCCCGGGTGCGTGACAGGGCCAGCTGCAGCAGCGCGATGAGCGTGGGCGCGAAAATCAGGACGAGAATGGCCAGCCAGGAGACATGCACCTTGCCCAGCAGCAAGAGCGGCAGATTGATGAACAACAGGAGCTGGCCGAACAGGGACAGCAGGCTCGCGGTGCGGCTCATCATGTCGGCCAGGCCCATCACCCACATGTCGTTGTGGCGGATGTGGCTGATCTCATGGGCCAGCACGCCGGCGAGTTCGCGCAGGTCGAGGAGACGCAGCAGGCCGTCGGTGACCGCGACGGCGGCATCGTCCCGGCGGCCCACGGCAAAGGCGTTCACGATGCGCGACGGGACATAGTAGAGCGTCGGCCTGTGCTGCAGGCCTGCGCGGCGGCTCAGTTCCGCCACGAGGGCATGCAGCTGGGGGGTTTCCGCAACGGCCAGGGGCCGGGCGCCGTAGAGGCGCAGGACGAGGCGCGAGGAGATTCCGGGCGTGAGGAGGAAGAGCAGAAGCGCCAGCGCCAGGGTCCAGATCATGAGATCCGTCCCGCCCAGCAGCCAGCCCAGCAGGGCGAGGATGCCTGCCATGCCCCCCAGCATGAGCAGGGACTGGAGGGCATTGATCAGCTTGTGGCGCAGCAGCACTTCGGGATCCATGGCTGCATGATACCCGTTGAAGGCCTCTTGAAAAAATGTGCGGAGGAACCATATAGAGAGTGCGGAGATTGATCGAGTGAATCGCAGCTTTGGTCAGTCGGGCGTATTTGCTCACCGATGTTGACCCTGATCCGGTCGAATCCAGTCGAGCAATGCTGAACACAGACAGAAGGAGGGATCTAGCCATGACCGAGGAAGCCAGAAAAGTCGCACCGTTACAGAGAGAAGGGCAGGAAGGCGAGGTACAGCGCATCTCGCGTCCCCGTACCCTGAGCCCCTTCGAGGAGATGGATCGCCTGTTCGAGAGCGTCTTCCCCCGGGGCTGGCTGCGGCCCATGCGCTGGGAATGGCCGTCGCTGGGAGAACTGGCCGCGCCTTTCGAGGGCCGGCTTCCCAAGGTGGACGTGGTGGACCGTGACAACGACATCCTGGTGCGCGCCGAACTCCCCGGCGTGGACAAGAAGGATGTGGACATCTCCATCACGGACAACACCGTGACCATCCATGCCACCACCCGGCGTGAATCCACGGAGGAAGAAGGCGAATATTACCGCCGCGAGATCAGCCAGGGCGCTTTCTCCCGGACGCTGGCCCTGCCGGCCGAGGTCGATGCCGACGGCGCGAAGGCCAGCTTCAAGGACGGTATCCTGGAGCTGACCGTGCCCAAGGTGGCCAAGGCCAAGCGGCGCCGTATCGAAGTGCAGTAAAGCGCCACGGCTGGGCGTGCACAACGCACCCGTGGGACGCCGCGATACCGGGTATTGTGCCGGCCCGGGTTGCGGCGTTTTCTATTGCCGGGTTGATAGTATTGCCCTGGGTTGTCATGAGCCCCGCCCCAATGCTTTCCCAGATGCTTTCCCGGATGCTTTC
>JALSIC010000018.1 GCA_026981935.1 Gammaproteobacteria bacterium | reverse complement strand
GATGCTTTCCCGGATGCTTTCGTTTCATGAATCGGTATTTCCCTGATGGGGCAGGCACGCGTGGGTGACGGGCAGCGGCGGCCACGGCTGGCTTCAGGTGGTTCATCGGGAGCAGAGGGTCCGGCCTTGCCCGCGGCGCCCCACGCCGCGCCTCTCACCGAGATTCTTGCGGGACTGGAGACTTCTCCTCACGGCCTGTCGTTGACGGAGGTGGCGGCACGCCGCGCCCGATGCGGTGCCAATACCCTGCCGCGGGACCGGCCGCCGGGCGTGGTGGCGCTTTTCCTGCGCCAGTTTGCAAGCCCGCTCATCTACGTGCTCTGTGTGGCGGCGGTCCTGTCCCTGTTCATAGGGGAGGGGACCGATGCCGCCTTCATCTTCGCCGTACTGCTCATCAATGCCGTCATCGGCACCCTGCAGGAGTTCTCCGCCCAACGCGCCGCCGGTGCCCTGCAGCGCCTGGTGACCGTCACCTGCCGCGTCCTGCGCGAGGGAGAGAGTTTCGAGATCGATGCCGAGGAACTGGTGCCCGGCGACATCATCCTGCTGGAATCGGGTGACCGGGTTCCGGCGGATGCCCGCCTCATCGAAAGCCGGGACCTGGAAACGGACGAATCCCTCCTGACGGGTGAATCCCTGGCCGTGCGCAAGGATGCCGCAGCGTCCCTGCCCCTGGAGGCTGCGCTGGGAGACCGGCGTAACATGGTCTATGCAGGCAGCCTGGTGATGCGCGGCCGGGCCCGCGCGGTGGTGGTGGCCACGGCCACCCACACGGAACTGGGCCGGCTGGCCACGGCGGTGTTGACAGGTCCAGCCGCCAAGGCACCCCTGATCCTGCGCATGGAGAAATTCACCCGCTGGGTGGCGGCACTGGTAGGACTCGCGGCGGTGGCCCTGGCAGCGGTGGCATTGGTGCGGGGCATGCCCTGGGAGGAGATCTTTTTTCTCGCCGTGGCACTGGCCGTCTCCGCCATTCCCGAGGGCCTGCCCGTGGCCCTCACCGTGGCGCTGGCCATCGGCATGTCACGCATGGCGCGGCGCAACGTCATCGTACGCCGGCTGGTGGCGGTGGAGGCACTGGGATCCTGTACCTTCATCGCCACTGACAAGACCGGTACGCTCACGGTGAATCAGTTGACCGTGCGCCGTATCGCCTTTCCCAGCGCGGGGGCCTGTTCCGGTTCTTCTCCTGATTCTTCTCCCGCTGCTTCTTCTGGGGAAGGCGGCACCGCCATGGTGGAGTGGGAGGTGAGCGGCGAAGGCGCGGTGCCGGAGGGTGTGGTCCAGACCCCACGTGGCGTCCCCGCCGGGGGCGAGGAGGCCCTGCTGGAGCGCCTGTGCCGGGCAGCGGTACTGCCCAACGAGGCCTTTCTGGGGCGGCGTGACGGGGGGCGCTGGGTCCATCATGGCGACGCCGTGGACGTGGCCCTGCTGGTGCTGGCCCACAAGGCCGGCATCACGCGGGAGGAGGCTCTCAATGCCTTTCCCCAGGAAGCGCTCATTCCCTTCGAGTCCGAACGTCTGTTTGCCGCCAGTCTGAACCGCGTGGAGGGCACCTGCCGCGTGTTTGTGAAAGGGGCCCTGGAGCGCATTCTGCCCATGTGCCGTTTCATGGCCACGCCGTCCGGGGAGGTTCCGCTGGACGAGGCGGCGGTGACGGCCCGTGCCCAGGCGCTGGCGGAAGCAGGTTACCGCGTGCTTGCCCTCGCCGATGGCCCCGTGGCCGGGGAGAGCCGCAGATCCTTCGACGCGGAGCGCCTCGAGGGACTGACCCTCATCGGCCTGGTGGGCATGATCGATCCGCTGCGGGTCGAGGCGAAGGGAGCGATCGCCCGGTGCCGGCAGGCCGGCATCGAGGTGGCCATGGTGACCGGCGATCATCCGGCCACCGCCCTGGCCATCGCGCGCCAGCTCGAGCTGGTCCGGGACGAGACGGAGGTGGTGGGCGGGCCCCGTCTCAAGACCGTGAGGGATGAGGCCGAGCTGGATGAACTGACGCGCAAGGCCCGGGTCTTTGCCCGCGTGGAACCCGCCCAGAAACTGCAGATCGTCCGGTCCCTGCAGCGCAACGGCCATTTCGTCGCCGTGACCGGCGACGGTGCCAATGACGCACCGGCCCTGCGGGCAGCCCAGGTGGGCGTGGCCATGGGCCGCAGTGGCACCGACGTGGCGCGCGAGGCGGCCGAACTCATTCTCACCGACGACAATTTCGCCTCCATCGTGGCCGGCGTGGAAGAAGGCCGTATCGCCTACGGCAACGTGCGCAAGGTGATCTTTCTCCTGATCTCCACGGGAGCGGCGGAACTGGTGCTCTTTGCCCTGGCCCTGGCCACGGGGCTGCCCCTGCCCCTGCTTGCCGTTCAATTGCTGTGGCTGAACCTGGTGACCAATGGCATTCAGGACGTCGCCCTGGCCTTCGAGCCGGGAGAGGGGCGGGAGTTGCAGCGCCCGCCCCGCCCGCCCGGCGAGCCCATCTTCGACCGTCTCATGGTGGAACGGGTGCTGGTCTCGGCCCTGGTGATGGGGGGGCTTGCCTTCCTGCTCTTCCGCTGGTTGCTGGCGGCCGGTTACACCGTGGACGAGGCGCGCAACGGCACGCTCCTGCTCATGGTCCTGTTCGAAAACGTCCACGTCTTCAACAGCCGTTCGGAAACCCTGTCGGCGTTCCGGCACAATCCCCTGCGCAATCCCATCCTGCTGTTCGGCACCGTGGCGGCCCAGCTGGTGCATATCGGCGCCATGTACACTCCTGGCCTGCGCGATGTGCTGGGTATTCAACCGGTGACCCCTCAGCAGTGGTTGCAGCTGCTGCTTCTGGCCCTCACCGTGCTGGCGGCGATGGAGCTGCACAAATGGGTGTGGCACGCAAGACAGAAGGCAGAAAGGGGGTGAAGGCGGAAAGAAAGGACAACGAAATCCTGCGCCAGCGGCCCAAGATTCCTCGCTGCGCCCGGAATGACAGGGAGGGTGGAATGACAAGCCACGTGTCATTTCGACCGGAGGGAGAAATCCTGCGCCGGCGGCCCCAGATTCCTCGCTGCGCCCGGAATGACAGGGAGGGTGGAATGACAAGCCACGTGTCATTTCGACCGGAGGGAGAAATCCTGCGCCAGCGGCCCAAGATTCCTCGCTGCGCCCGGAATGACAGGGAGGGTGGAATGACAAGCCACGTGTCATTTCGACCGGAGGGAGCAATCCTGTGCCGGCGGCCCCAGATTCTTCGCTGCGCCCGGAATGACAGCGAACGTTGTCATTCAGGACAACGAAACAGGATGTGTCAGGTCTCAGTGAGGAGGCTGGCTGTCTTGGCCGTCGTGTTCCAGGGAGGCATCGGGACAGGATTCGAGATCGAGGGGAGCGGCCAGGTGCCGGCCGTCGAAGACCACGCCCTCATCGTCCATGCGCAGGCGTCCCTCCGCGAACCAGCGGATCACCAGGGGATAGAGCCGATGTTCCACGCGCTGTACCCGGGCGGCGAGCGTTGCGGCGTCATCCGCCGGGAGAACCGGCACCCGGCCGCGGATGATCACGGGGCCGCTGTCCAGTTCCGCGGTGACGAAGTGGATGCTGGCGCCGTGTTCCCGCACGCCTGCCGCCAGGGCGCGGCGATGGGTGTCCAGCCCCGGGAAGGCGGGCAGCAGGGAGGGGTGGATATTGAGCAGGCGCCCCTTGTAATGGCCGACGAAGTCCGGCGTCAGGATGCGCATGAAGCCCGCCAGGACCACCAGGCCGGGATCATGGCGGTCGATGAGATCCCGCAAGGCAGCATCATAACTTTCCCGGTCGGGAAAACCACGGTGATCCAGCACGAGCGCGGGAATGCCCGCGCGACGCGCCCGTTCCAGGCCGAAGGCCTGGGGCTGGTTGCTGATCACGGCCCGGATTTCGGCCGGGACCTTTCCGGCGGCAATGGCATCCATGATGGCCTGCAGATTGCTCCCGTGACCGGAGATGAGCACGACCATGGCCAGGGGGGAAGGTTTGTCGGCAGGGGGCATGGCCTGGCGCCTTCAGCAGTCTGTCAGTCGCGCAGTACCACTTGCGGTGCTTGTGCCGCGCACGCTTCGATGTGCCCCGCAATCCAGGCGCATTCCCCGTTTTCCTCCAGCCTGGCGAGTGCGGCGCCGGCCTGTGCCTCAGGCACGCACAGCATCATGCCCATGCCGCAGTTGAAGGTGCGCAGCATTTCCCGCCGCGCGATGCCGCCGGTCTCCTGCAGCCAGCGGAACAGGGGAGGCCACTCCCAGGGCTCGATCACCGCCCTGACCCCCGCGGGCAGGACCCGGGGCAGGTTCTCCAGCAGTCCGCCACCGGTGATGTGGGCCAGGGCATGGACGGGCAGGGTTTCCAACAGTGCCAGCACCGGCTTCACGTAGATCCGCGTGGGCGCCAGCAGGATGCGCCCCAGTGGCGTCTCGTCGCCCCCCGCGAGGGGCGCATCGAGATCCACCTCGTGGCACGCGAGAATCTTGCGGATGAGGGAATAGCCGTTGGCATGGGCCCCGGAGGAGGCCAGGGCGATGAGCGTGTCGCCGGGACGCACCCGGCTGCCGTCGATGAGCCGTCGGCGTTCCACGATGCCCACGCAGAAGCCCGCCAGGTCGTAGTCCCCGGGGGCGTACATGCCCGGCATCTCGGCGGTCTCACCGCCGATGAGGGCGACATTGGCCAGTTCGCAGCCGCGCCCGATGCCGGCCACCACCCGGGTTGCCACTTCCACGTCCAGCCGGCCGGTGGCGTAGTAATCGAGAAAGAACAGGGGTTCGGCGCCCTGGACGATGAGATCGTTGACGCACAT
The DNA here is from genome assembly GCA_026981935.1 of Gammaproteobacteria bacterium. Taxonomy (GTDB): domain Bacteria; phylum Pseudomonadota; class Gammaproteobacteria; order SZUA-140; family SZUA-140; genus S012-109. The sequence goes on along the minus strand of JALSIC010000018.1, from coordinate 13,481 downwards.
GGCCACCAGGTCGATCCCGATGTCTTCGTGCCGGCCCAGCTCGATGGCCAGTTTCAGCTTGGTGCCCACGCCGTCGGTGCCGGCGACCAGCACGGGTTCACGATAGCGGTCCAGGGGGAGCTGGAAGAGGGCGCCGAAGCCGCCCAGGCCGGCGAGCACGCCGGGACGCCGGGTGCGGGCGGCAATGGGCTTGATGCGTTCCACCAGACGGTTGCCGGCATCGATGTCCACCCCGGCGGCGCGGTAGTCGAGGCTTTCCCCTGCGCCGGTCTTGTCGCCGGCATCCGGATTGTCATTCATGTGAAGGGCTGTTTTCTCTCTGACACGATGTGGCCGCCCATTCTACTATCGGGCCACGGGAGGATGCCAGAAGCCATGCACGGTCAATGGACGGTCAGGGGGCGGGGGATAGACGCCACCCCCTATGCGCCACGCCGGTGGCGTGAAGAGGCCTCATTTGTGTCGTGCCGCCTTGCGGGGCCGTGCCCCCAGCACGATCTTCACGAAAGGAATGGTCAGGCGCCGCCGGGCCGCGAGGGAGGCCCGGTCGAGGCGTTCCAGGATCGCCAGCAACGAGCCCATGTCGCGGGGGCAGTGCTGCAGGAGATAGCGTCCCACCGCCTCCGGCAGCTCCAGACCGCGCGCCCGGGCCCGCTGCTGCAGGCCCGCCAGTTTTTCCTCGTCCCGGAGAGGATGAAGCTGGAATACCATGCCCCAGGCCAGCCGGGAACGGAGATCGGGCAGCGCCAGGGGCAGAGCGGCAGGGGGGGCGGGTCCCGTGGCCAGCAGGGTCGCGCCTGCGTCGCGCAGGCGGTTGTAGAGATGAAACAGGGCGGTTTCCCAGCCTGTCCGGCCGGCCACCGAGGCGATGTCGTCGAGACAGACCAGCGATGTGTTTTCCAGCCCCTCCAGCATGGCCGCGTCCAGTTCCTGCCAGCAGGCCAGGGGAAGGTAGGCGCAAGGCCTGCCCTTTGCCGCGGCCGCGTGGCAGGCGGCCTGCAGCAGGTGGGTCTTGCCCGTGCCCTCCCCACCCCATAGATAGATCATGGCGGGGTCTTGCAGCGCCGCCTGCAGACAGGCCACGGCCTGGGCATTGGAGGCGGCCAGGTAATTGTCAAAGGTGTTGCCGTCCTTGAGCCGGATGCCCAGGGGAAGCTGCCTGACGGCCATCTCTTCTTGCGATTCAGACATGTCTGTTCCGGTTCCCGTGCCGCCGGGACTGCCGCGCCGCGAGCGCGCGCCGCCCCCAGGTCCAGACATAGTCGGCTCCGCTCGCCACTGTCGTGCCCAGGACCACGAAGACCAGCCCGTCCAGCAGCCAGGCAGGCAGTGGTACCAGGCTCTGGGCCAGCACCACGGCCAGGCCCAGGGCGATCTGCATCAGGGTGTTGAGTTTGCTGATGAGCGTGGGCGCCATGTCGTAGCGGCCGATGAAGACATGGTAGGCCGCTGCCCCCGCGACGATGAGGATGTCCCTCAATACCACCGTGAGCACCAGCCAGGCGGGCAACAGTTCCAGCCAGGCCAGGGCGAGGAAAGTGCCGACGAGCAGCAGTTTGTCTGCCAGGGGGTCGAGGATGGAACCCAGGCGGCTCACATAGCCGTAGCGCTTGGCGATGTAGCCGTCCAGCCCGTCCGAGATGCCCGCCACGAGGTACAGCAGCAGCGCCAGTGAGAATGCCTCGTTCAGCAGGGCGATGATCACCGGGGGCACCAGGCCGATGCGCAGCAGGGTGATGAGATTGGGGATGTCGGCGCGTCTTATGACCACGATGGTTCGGTTTATGGCAACAGGCGATAATGCAGGATGGGTGTGGCCGGACCTGGCATGTCATCGGTCAGCGCCGGTGCCTGTGTCGGCGGCAGGGGGGAGGACAAGGGGGTTTCCATGCCTGCCGGGGCCAGGGTGCCACCGAAGGCGATGGCCTGGGCCAGGTTCTCGCGGCTGCCGGTGACGGCGGCCTCGAAGGCCACCTTGTCCTGGCTCACGGCGACGACCCGCAGCCTGTTGACGGGGTCCAGCGACTGCAGGTAGGCCATGGTCCGGGCGTAGTCTTCCAGGTTCCGGACGTCCTGAACCTCGATGGTGATGCGCCTGCCGGCGGCCGGGTCCAGGTGCTGGGCGTAACGTCGCGCGAGGCGGTCGGCGGCGCCATCGACGCCCGTGTTCAGTATCTCTTCCAGGCCCGTGCCCGCGGTATCCCAGGAGGCAGGCCTGCCATCCAGGTACAGGGTCCAGCGGCCCTCCCAGGTGCCGTCCTGGCGATGATAGAGGCGGCCCGTCAGGACAGCGGCGCTCTGGTAGCGGCGGGAGGCGGCGAGCAGGATATCCTGGAAATTGCCCCACACGTCGCTGAACTGGAGCGCAGACTGGTCCTGGAGATCCAGCAGGGGAAAGAACAGGGGCAGTCCCCGGCGGCGGGCTGCCACGTTGAGCTGGGCCTGCAGGTGCCGGGCCACGTCCCCTCCCACGAGGAAACGCTGTCCCCAGTCGTTCACTGCGAGCCACAAAAGAGTGGCGGGCCGCGCCCTGCCCCAGACGGGCAGGCCGGCTTCGGTGAGCAGGGTATTGACGGCACGGGGATCGAAGCTGACCCACAGTTCCTGGCGGAAGGCCGGTGCATCCCCCTCCGCCTCATTCCCGGTTGTGCTTCCGGAGCGATTGCCCCTTTTTTCTTCGCCGGCAGCGGGCGCCAGGGGGCGATAGCGGTACTGCTGGACGTACCCCATGGGCTTTGCCAGGGCCCCTTGCAGGGCATCCATTGCCGGGGCCCCAGGGTCGCCGGATACCCTGACCAGTACCCGGGCAAAGGCCTGAAGCAGGGCATGGCGACGTTCCCCTTCGCCCTGTCCCGTGACCGGGATGGCCGCCTCGTACAGCCCGTCCACTTCCACCGCCGGCACGACGGCGGGCAGCGTGAGCCACGAGAGCGCCAGGCACAGTGCCACGGCGACGGGTGGCAGCCACCGCCGGCATCTTGCAGCCGATAAGAGGAGGAGGGATGGGGACGTTTTCATGCGACAGCTCGGACTCTCGCTCAGATTGTAGCGCCTTCCCGGAAGATTTGCCGGGATTTTCCCGGCAGGGTGCCGGCGGGGGTGTTGCCGGGGCGGGTGCGGAGATGCCGCATTACGATCTCTCCTCGACCGCATCGGCAGGCCGCCTGGTCTCTTCCAGCAGGGGTCGCAGCAGGGGCCACACGTTGTCCAGGATGCGTCCCTGGGCGCGCCGGTTGGGATGGATGCCATCGGTCTGGAAGAAGGTGAAATCGTCTTCCATGCCCGCCAGGAGAAAGGGCAGCAGGGGGATCCGGTAACGCCGGGCCAGCGCCGTGTAGACGTCGGCGAAATCCTCGCTGTAGCGGCCGTAATTGGGCGGCAGGCGCATGCCCAGGAGCAGGACCCGGGCGCCCTGGTCGAGGCTGGCCTCGATGAGGGCCGCGAGGTTGTCGCGCAGCGCGTCCAGGGGCAGACCCCGCAGGCCGTCGTTGCCTCCCAGCTCGATGATGACGATGTCAGGCTGCCAGCGGGCGAGTTCACCATCGATGCGTTGCCGGGCCCCGGCGCTGGTTTCGCCGCTGATGCTGGCATTGACGACCCGGTGGGGATGGCCGGCCTCGCGCACGCGTTCCTGCAGCAGATGCACCCAGCCTTCGTTTTGCGCCATGCCGTAGGCTGCGCTTAAACTGTCACCCAGCACGAGGATGACGGGCGCGGCAGGCGAGACCCGCGCCCTGTCCTGTGCCGTGGCCTGGGCAATGCCGGGCGCCACCCAGAGCGGGAGCATTCCCAGCAGGACCGGAAACAGAACTGGCGGCAATGTTGGCAGAAACCGTTTCATGACAGAGACGTCACCTCATCCCATGATCGAAGCCCTCGCCCTGAGCAAGCAGGTCACCAGCCCTTCCGGCGAGATCCTGCAGCTTCTCGACGAGGTGCAGTTTACCATCGCCGCCGGCGAGGCGGTGGCCATCGTGGGACCATCCGGGTCGGGCAAGTCCACCCTGCTGGGATTGCTGGCGGGGCTCGACCTGCCCACCCGCGGCCGCGTCCTCATCGACGGTTGCGAACTGGGCAGCCTGGACGAGGAAGGGCGCGCCGCCCTGCGGCGGCGCCTGGTGGGGTTCGTCTTCCAGTCCTTTCACCTGCTGGGCAATCTCACCGCCCTGGAGAATGTCATGCTGCCCCTGGAGCTGGCGGCCCTGCCGGCACCCCGCCGCCGTGCACGGGAGATCCTGGCGCGCGTGGGCCTGGAAGGACGCCTGGACCATTACCCCCGCCAGCTCTCGGGGGGTGAGCAGCAGCGCGTCGCCATCGCGCGCGCCTTCGTCACGCGGCCCCGCCTGTTGTTCGCCGACGAGCCCACGGGCAACCTGGACAGCGCCACGGGGCGGCGCATCATCGACCTGCTGTTCGAGATCAACCGGGAACAGGACGGCGCGGGCACCACCCTGGTGATGGTGACGCACGACGAGGCCCTGGCGGCGCGTTGCGGGCGGGTCTTGCGTCTCGAGGCCGGCCGCCTGCGATGAGGGTCCTGGTGCTGGCCATGCGCCTGTTGCGCCGCGAGTGGCGCGCCGGTGAGCTGCGCCTGCTCATGGCGTCGCTGCTGCTCGCCGTGGGGAGCATGACGGCGGTGGCCTTCTTCACCGACCGCATCCAGCAGGCCCTGGTTCTGCAGGCCGCGGAGATGCTGGGCGGCGACCTGGTGATCGCCGCCGGCCGGCGCCTGCCGGATGAATTACACGACCAGGCGGCAGCCGCAGGCCTGCGGACGGCCGAGGTCGTGGAATTTCCCTCCATGGTGATCGCCGGTGAGAAGAGCCACCTGGCCACGGTGGCCGCGGTGAGCGAGACCTATCCCCTGCGCGGCAGCCTGCGCCTGGCGCCGGCACCCTTCGCCGCCGCGCGAACGGCCCGGAGCGGCCCGCCGCCGGGCAGGGTCTGGGTCGAGGCGCGCCTGCTCAACGCGCTGGGCATCGCCGTGGGCGACCGGGTGCGTCTCGGCGACAGGACTTTCGAAGTGGAGGCGGTGCTGGTGAGCGAGCCGGCGCGGGTTTCCGCGGCCCTCTTCGGGGTCGCTCCCCGCCTCATGCTGCCCCTGGCGGATCTGCCTGCCACGGGCCTGGTCAGGCCCGCCAGCCGGATCCGTTACCGCCTGCTGCTGGCGGGGGCGGCGGCGGCCCTGGCGGCGTTCGAGGAGAGGGCGCAGACCCTGCTTGCGCCCGGGGAACGCATCGAAGGCGTGGAGGCAGGCCAGCCGGAGGTGCGCCAGGCCCTGCAGCGGGCACGCAGCTTTCTCGGCCTGGCGGCCCTGGTGAGCGTGCTGCTGGCGGGAATCGCCACGGCCCTGGCCACGCGCCGCTACATGCTGCGCCACCTGGATGCCTGCGGTCTCCTGCGCTGCCTGGGCTGCAGCCGGGGCGAGATCCTGGGGATCCATCTTGCGCAACTGGCCGTGCTGGTGCTGGCCGCCGCCGCGGTCGGCGGCCTGCTGGGCTACCTGGCGCAGGGAGGGCTGGTGGCCGTGCTGGGCGCCCTGTTGAACTTTGCCTTGCCGCCGCCCTCCCTGCTGCCCCTGGCCGCGGGCCTCCTGGTCGCACTGGCTGTCGTGGCCGGGTTTTCCCTTCCCCTGTTGCTGCATCTGCCGCGGGTGCCGGCCCTGCGGGTATTGCGCCGCGAGCTGGGGACGCCCCCGCCATTGGGATGGGCCACGGGCGTGGCCGGCCTGGCCGCCTTCGCCGCCCTGGTCTTCTGGCAGGCGGACGATGTCCGCCTGGGCGGCTACATGCTGGGGGGCGCCGTGCTGGTGCTGGTGGTACTGGCGCTGACGGCCGCCGTGTTCATCGTCCTGCTGGGCCGTATCCAGGGGCGCCTGCCCCTGGCCCTGCGCTTTGCCGTGCGCAACCTGCGGCGTCGCCTGGGGAGCAACGCCCTCCAGGCCGGCGCCATCGGTATCGGGATCACCGTGCTGCTGCTGTTGCTGGTGGTGCGCCACGACCTCCTGGAAGGCTGGCGGGCCAAGCTGCCACCGGATGCGCCCAACCGTTTTCTCATCAACATCCAGCCCGACCAGGTGGGAGCGATAAGGGACTTTTTACTGCGCGAGGGCCTGGAGCCCCCCGTGCTGTACCCCGTGGTGCGCGGGCGCCTGACGGGGATCGGGACGCGGGAGATCGGACCCGACAGCTACACGGAGGAGCGGGCCAGGCGCCTGGTGGCCCGGGAATTCAACCTGTCCTGGATGGCCGAGCTGCCGGGACACAACCGCCTGTCGGCGGGCCGATGGTGGACAGGGGAAGAACTGGATGCGCCCTTCTTCTCCGTCGAGGCCGGTCTGGCGCGCACCCTGGGGATCCGTCTCGGCGACGAGCTGCGCTATCGGGTGGGTGGCCGCGAGGTGCGGGGGCGGGTGATCAATCTGCGGGAGGTGGAGTGGGACAGTTTCCGGGTGAATTTTTTCGTCATCTCCCCCCCGGGGCTGCTGGGAGACTATCCCACCGCCTATATCACCAGTTTCTATCTCGGGCCGCGCCAGGGCGAGGTGTTGAGCCGGCTGGTGCAGCGTTTCCCCAATGTCACGGTCTTGGACGTCGCCGCGATCATGGAGCAGGTGCGGGTGGTGATGGACCGGGTGAGCCTGGCCGTGGAATATGTCTTCCTGTTCACGCTGGCAGCGGGCCTGCTGGTCCTCTATGCCGCCATCCAGTCCACGCTCGACGAGCGCATCCGGGAGAGCGCCGTGCTGCGCACCCTGGGGGCGGCGCGGGGCTTGCTCACCCACAGCCTGCTGCTGGAGTTTGCCGTCCTCGGCCTGCTCGCCGGTGGGGTCGCCGCCCTCGCGGCGGGCACCCTGGGCGGGGTCTTGGCGCGGGTGGTTTTCGAGATGCCCTATCGACCGGACTGGGCGCCCTTGGCGGGGGCGGCCCTGCTCGCCGCATCGGCCGTTGCCGCGGCGGGCTACGGCGGCACCCGGGCCGTGCTGCGTCGCCCGCCCCTGCAAACCTTGCTGGAAAGGGCGTAGAATGGCATTTCCATGGCAGAACAACAACGAGGCAGGAACATGACGAGGGGGCGCTATGACGGGGCGGGAGGGCGAGGGTCCGTGACCCGCTCCAGGGGGCGGTCCGGCGCGGGATGGCGGCGGGGCGTCGCAGGCCTGGCGCTGGTGCTGGGGCTGTCCACGACCGTGGCGGGCTGGGCGGAAGAGCCCGGGCGGCAGGGACGGATCGTCGAACTCAAAACGGCCTATCACACGACTTTCGATGTCTATGAAGCCGGACCCAAGGATGCCGAGCACGGCGTGTTGCTGGTGCCCGGGCGCTGGGGGTTCGGCGCCCGCTTGTGGGACTGGGCCGACCGCCTGGCGGCCCTGGGTTACCGGGTGGTGGCGGTGGATTATTTCGACGGCCGGCCGGTGCGCAACGAGCGCCTGGCGCGCGAGGTGATCCGCGCCGTCGATCCCGTCTGGGTCGAGGCGGATCTCAACAGCGCCTTGTCCTATCTGCGCCTGCGTCAACGGCAGGTGATCGCCGTGGCCTGGGGCGTGGGCGGGGCGTATGTGGCGCAGCTGCTGCGCCAGCGTCCCGGCGAGATTCAGGCCCTGGTGTTCTACCGTGAACGCGAAGAGACCCTGGGCGCGGTGGCCGAGCTGGCGGTGCCCGTGCTGGAGGTGGTGACGGAGCGCAGCCTGCTCCACGTGGGGGGCGCGCCGCGGCGTGCCCTGGATGAGGCCTGGCGTGCCACCGTGGATTTCCTCGAAAAGAACTTCGAGTGAGTCCTGCTTTTCGCGGGGCAGGCCGGGTGATCAGTCCATTTAACCCGTATCGAACAGGCTGTATCGGACGGGGCCGGTCAGAAAGTGGCGCCGTTCCAGCCCCACAGGCGGCGCGGGGCATTGGCGAACTCGATATAGATCCGCTCGGGCGGTATTGCCAGCAGTTCGCTGACGGTCGCGCACAAGGTCCGGGAGAGGTCTGCGGTCGAGTCCTCCGGCAGGCCGATGCTCTTCAGCTCCAGGTAGGCACAGGGTGCCTGCTCTCCTGAGAAGATCATGGTCGCGGATGGTTCCAGGGCCACCATCACATAGCGTTCCGGTTTGCCCAGGGACTCGGCGACCGTGGTCGAGAGCCGCTGCAGGATGGTTTCCTTTTTCTCCTCGGGGATATCGGCGTTGCTCTGGATCTTGAGATAAGGCATCTCTCATTCCCTCCGTTTGGCGGTTTTCAGTATACCAGCAGACAAGCGGGCGCCTGAATGGGGGATTTTATCCCTGTTCCCTGCATGCCTATCTTTTGCATCGAGTTATTATTACAATGCCATGTTCTGTTTCTCTGGGGCCTTATGGAAGATCCGGGTGAGAAGATCCGCGGGGCCCGCATCGAAGGGTCGAGGTGATATCAGGTGGAGTTGACTGGTGCTGAAATCGTCGTCCGTTTCCTGAAGGACGAAGGCGTCAAGTATGTGTTCGGTTATCCGGGCGGCGCCGTGCTGCATATCTATGATGCGCTCTACAAGCAGCAGGACGTGGAACACATCCTGGTGCGCCACGAACAGGGCGCCACCCATGCCGCCGACGGCTATGCCCGTGCCACCGGCAAGCCGGGCGTGGCGCTGGTGACTTCGGGGCCCGGCGCCACCAATGCCGTCACGGGCATCGCCACCGCCTATATGGATTCCATCCCCCTGGTGGTGCTCACCGGCCAGGTGCCCACCCACCTCATCGGCAACGACGCCTTCCAGGAAGTGGACTCGGTGGGGATCACCCGCCCCTGCGTGAAGCACAATTTCCTGGTCAAGGATGTCAGGGATCTGGCCATGATCCTGAAAAAGGCCTTCTACATCGCCACCACGGGCCGTCCCGGTCCGGTGGTGGTGGACATTCCCAAGGATGTCACCGCGGCCAAGGCGGACTACAAGTATCCGAAACAGATTGCCCTGCGTTCCTACCGGCCCGTGACCAAGGGGCACATCGGGCAGATCAAGCGTGCCCTGAAACTCATGATGGCGGCGGAGCGCCCCATGATCTATACCGGCGGCGGCGTCATTCTGGGCGGGGGCTCCGGGTCCCTGACGGAACTCACCCGGCTGCTGGGCTTTCCCATCACCAACACGCTCATGGGCCTGGGTGCCTACCCCGGCACCGACAAGCAGTTCCTGGGCATGCTGGGCATGCACGGCACCTACGAGGCCAACATGGCCATGCATCACTGCGATGTGCTCATCGCCATCGGCGCCCGCTTCGACGACCGGGTCACCGGCAACGTGGAAAAGTTCTGTTCCAAGGCGAAGATCATCCACATCGACATCGATCCTTCCTCCATTTCCAAGAATGTGCGCGTGGACATCCCCATCGTGGGCAACGTGGACAACGTCCTGAAGGAGATGCTGCGCATCATCAAGGAGAAGAATCTCAAGCCCCGCCGCGAGGCGTTGAAGGCGTGGTGGGCGCAGATCGAGGAATGGCGTGCCACGGACTGCCTCAAGTACCAGCAGAGCGACGAGGTGATCAAGCCCCAGTACGTTCTGGAACAGCTCTACAAGGTGACGCGGGGCAATGCCTTCGTGACCTCCGACGTGGGCCAGCACCAGATGTGGGCCGCGCAGTTCTACAAGTTCGACAAGCCTCACCGCTGGATCAATTCCGGCGGGCTGGGCACCATGGGATTCGGACTGCCCGCGGCCATGGGCGCGCAGTTCGCCCACCCCCGTTCCACGGTGGTCTGTGTCACCGGAGAGGGCAGTATCCAGATGTGCATCCAGGAGCTGTCCACCTGCCTGCAGTACGGCCTGCCCATCAAGATCGTCAATCTCAACAACCGCTATCTGGGCATGGTGCGCCAGTGGCAGGAGTTCTTCTACCAGGGACGTTATGCCATGTCCTACATGGATGCCCTGCCGGACTTCGTCCGGCTGGCGGAGAGCTATGGCCACGTGGGTATGCGCATCGAAAAGCCCGCCGAGGTGGTGCCTGCGCTCAAGGAGGCCATGAAGATGAAGGACCGCCTGGTCTTCATGGACTTCATCACCGACCAGACGGAAAATGTCTATCCCATGATCCCGGCGGGGGCCGGGCTCAACGAAATGATCCTGGTATAAGCCATGCGGCATATCATTTCCATACTCCTGGAGAACGAGGCCGGCGCCCTGTCGCGGGTGGCGGGACTGTTCTCGGCGCGGGGCTACAATATCGAGTCGCTCACCGTGGCGCCCACGGAAGATCCTTCCCTGTCCCGCATGACCGTGGTGACGCGGGGTTCCGACGAGATCATCGAGCAGATCACGAAGCAGCTCAACAAGCTCATCGACGTGGTCAAGCTGCAGGATCTCACCGAGGGCGCCCACATCGAGCGCGAGATGCTGCTCATCAAGGTCAAGGCGGTGGACGGCGCGCGCGAGGAGCTGATGCGTCTCACCGACATCTTCCGGGGCAGCATCATCGATGTCACCGGGCAGACCTTTACCATCGAACTCACGGGGACCAGCGAGAAACTGGATGCCTTCATCGAGGCCGTGGACGACAAGCTGATCCTGGAGACGGTGCGCTCCGGTGTGACCGGTATCGCGCGGGGGGAGCGGGCGCTGCGGCTCTGAGCGGCCGATGCGCGGCGAGTGATGGCCGGCGTGGCAGGGTCCGCACCCGGGTGCGCGCAATGTGATCCGATACTCGTGATTTAGGTAAATTCAAGCAAAGAAGGAAAATACGGCAATGAAGATCTACTACGACAAGGACGCCGACCTTTCCCTGATCCAGGGCATGAAGGTGGCGATCATCGGTTATGGTTCCCAGGGTCACGCCCATGCCAACAACCTGAAGGATTCCGGCGTCCAGGTGGTGGTGGGCCTGCGTCCCGCCTCGGCCTCGGCCGCGAAGGCGGAGAAGGCAGGGCTCACGGTGAAATCCGTGGCCGACGCCGTCGAGGGAGCGGATCTCGTGATGATTCTGGTGCCCGACGAGCACCAGGCCCGTCTCTACCGGGAGACCATCGCGCCCGGTCTCAAGGAAGGGGCGGTGCTGGCCTTTGCCCACGGTTTCAACATCCATTACGGCCAGATCGAGCCGCGCGAAGACCTGGACGTGATCATGGTCGCGCCCAAGGGGCCCGGGCACCTGGTGCGTTCCACCTATACCCAGGGCGGGGGCGTGCCCACCCTCATCGCCGTCCATCAGGATGCCAGCGGCCGTGCCCGGGACATTGCGCTTTCCTATGCCAGCGCCAACGGCGGCGGACGGGCCGGTGTCATCGAGACCACTTTCCGGGAAGAGACGGAAACGGACCTGTTCGGCGAACAGGCCGTGCTCTGCGGCGGCGCAACGGCCCTGGTGCAGGCGGGTTTCGAGACCCTGGTGGAGGCGGGTTACGCGCCCGAGATGGCCTATTTCGAGTGTCTGCACGAGTTGAAGCTCATCGTCGATCTCATGTATGAAGGCGGCATCGCCAACATGCGCTATTCCATTTCCAATACCGCGGAATACGGCGACCTGACCCGCGGTCCCCGCATCATCACGGAAGAGACCAAGCGGGAGATGAAGCGCATCCTGGCCGAGATCCAGAACGGCGAGTTTGCACGGGAATACATCCTCGAGAACCAGGCCGGCGCGCCCACCCTCAAGGCCAAGCGCCGCCTCGGCCGGGAGCATCCCATCGAGGCCGTGGGCGAGCGTCTGCGCGACATGATGCCCTGGATCAAGGCCAACAAGATCGTCGATCGCGACAAGAACTGATTCCCTGCCCGTGTCCGGCAGCGAGGAGAGACGGCATTCTCCACGGCGCCCTGCCGCGGCGGGCGGCGGCAGGCCCCTGCCGGTCCCGACTCGATCCCCGATCCGATCCCTCATCCGATCCCCCATCCGATCCCTGCCCCGATCCCGGACTTGATCATGGCGGGGGAATATCCCTATATTGCGCGGCAGGGCTGGCCCTTGATCCTGGCCGCCGTGGCGCTTGCCCTGGTCCTGCACTTTGCGCTGGGGGGCGCGTGGAGTGTGCCGGCATGGCTGCTGGCGGGGCTGTTCCTGTATCTGTTCCGCGATCCGGAGCGGCGCATCCCCCCCGCGCCGCTGGCGGTGGTGAGCCCCGCCGATGGCGAGGTGACCGCCGTGACGGACTGCCGTGATCCCTATCTGGCGCGGGAGGCCCGGCGCGTCGATCTGCGCATGAGCCCCTGGGGTGTCTATACCACACGCAGCCCGGTGGAGGGCAAGATCATGGAGATCTGGTTTCAGGAGGCCGGGCAGACACGGGAAGAAGCGCGAAACAGCGCCCATTACGCCATCTGGGTCCAGACCGACGAGGGGGATGACGTGGTGCTGGAAGTCCAGGTTCTGGCGCGTCGCCTGCGGCCACGCTGTTACGTCCACATCGGCGAGCGCATCGGCCAGGGCCAGCGTTGCGGGATCATGGGGTTCGGTGGCAGGCTCAGCCTCTATGTGCCCGCCGGCTCCCGCATCGAGGTGGCGGCGGGCGCGCAGGTCCGGGCCGGTTCCGATGTGCTGGCGACCCTGGTGCATTGAAGCCTGGATTTGCAAACGGGATATCTGGACTGGGATATCGAGACAGGCCTCTTGAAAGTGGGACATTGAAATCTCCATTTCATCTCTATCGGGTGGACGGCGGGCTCTCATGATGGCGAAGACACGGACACATTTGAAAGAGGGTGACAGGCCGCCCCGGCGGCGCAGGGGCATCTATCTCCTGCCCAACCTGTTCACGACCGCTGCGCTCTTCGCCGGCTTCTATGCCATCGTTGCCGCCATCGACGGCCGTTTCGCGGCCGCCGGCATCGCCATCTTCGTGGCCCAGTTCATGGACGGCATCGACGGTCGGGTGGCCCGGCTCACCAATACCCAGAGCGATTTCGGCGTCGAATACGACAGTCTCTCGGATATGATCGCCTTCGGCCTGGCACCCGCCCTGGTGGCCTATGTCTGGTCCCTGCATACCCTGGGCAAGCTGGGCTGGCTGGCGGCCTTCGTGTTCACGGCGGGCGCCGCCTTGCGTCTCGCGCGTTTCAATGCCCAGTCGGAGACGGCGGACAAGGCCTATTTCCAGGGGCTGCCCTCACCCCCCGCCGCGGCGCTCATCGCAGGGCTGGTGTGGTTGTGCAGCGACTATGGCATTGCCGGGCCGGATCTGAACGTTTTCGTGCTCATGCTCACCGTGATCGCGGGTGTGCTCATGGTGAGCAATATCCGTTACCACAGTTTCAAGGACATCAACCTGAGGGACCGTGTGCCTTTCGTGGCCGTGCTGGTGCTGGTGCTGGTGTTCGTCTTCATCTCCATCGATCCCCCCATCGTTTTGTTCGGCATGGCCTCGACCTATGCCCTCTCAGGCCCCGTGCTGACCCTGGTGCAGTTGCGCCGGCGCCGCGCGGCGAGGGCGGGGAAGGACCCGTACAGCCCGTAGTGTGCTGACCCGCAGATCCGTCACATTCATTTGCCCATGAGAGTTCCAGATACCTTTGTCATTTCGACCATT
>JALSIC010000017.1 GCA_026981935.1 Gammaproteobacteria bacterium | reverse complement strand
TGACAGGGGCAGTGTCGTTTCGACCGAAGGGGGAAATGACAAAGAGTTGTCATTTCGACTGAAGGGAGAAATCCTGTGCCAGCGGTCCCGGGTTCCTCGCTGCGCTCGGAATGACAGGGGCAGTGTCGTTTCGACCGAAGGGGGAAATGACAAAGCAGTGTCGCTTCGACCGAAGGGGGAAATGACAAAGAGTTGTCATTTCGACTGAAGGGAGAAATCCTGTGCCAGCGGTCCGGATTCCTCGCTGCGCTCGGAATGACAGGGGCAGTGTCGTTTCGACCGAAGGGGGAAATGACAAAGCAGTGTCGCTTCGACCGAAGGGGGAAATGACAAAGAGTTGTCATTTCGACCGAAGGGAGAAATCTTGTGTCAGCGGCTTCAGATTCCTCGCTGCGCTCGGAATGACATGCGTCACCTGGGCAAACGATACCGCGCTGCCCCGGCCCAGACGGCGCCTGTCCCATGGCTTGCCCGAAGCGAGGTCTCTTCCAGCAGATCACACCAAGGCAGCACGTCCGCATCACCCCATCCACCCGGCCCGGTGGCGGCGTGCCTGCACCTGTCTTTCTGCAGGTGCGCACCCCGGCCGCGAATACTCTCCACCACCTCAAGTACCGCCACGCCCTTACCGATAAGGGATACTGGAGGATGTCCCTGAGCCTGAGAACAAAACGAAGAGACCATCATGTATTACAAGACCCGACTGACGCTGCAGCAGAAGACCCGCATCACGCTGATCCTCACCCTCTCCATTGCCAGCATCATCGCCGTGCTGGTCTACGTGCGCGCCTTGATGATGAACAGCGAGTTCCTCCATGCCGGCGAGGAATCCCAGGTGACGGTCTCCCTGAGCAACAGCATCCACCACGATTTCGAGGAAGCGGCTGCCTTCCTCATGGAACTTGCCCTGACCGGCAAGGATGACAGCCGCAAATCTTTTGCGGAACACATCGCCCTCATGGAGAAAAAACTCGACTTCCTGAAAAGCAGGCTGCCACAGAAACTGCACGCCAAGGCAGATGCCCTCCTAGAGGGCATCGAAACCTTGAAAGCCTTCCCGGACGAGCTGCGCCGGCCAGGCGACATTGCGGCCCTGCGCCACAACCAGCAATTCATCAAGGAACGGGTGAGACCGCTCCTCAACCGCCTGGACAGGATCAGTGACGAGCTGGACGATGCGGCATGGAACATCAAGGAGTCCGCCTCCATCGCACTGCAGGAAGAAGGCAGCCGCGGCGCGCTGATCCTGGCGCTGCTGATCATGGCCGGCGCAATCTTTGTGGTATCTATCAATATCCCGATCAACCGCAATATCATCGGCCGGGTCCGCGAGGTCATCACGGCCATGGAGGGCATGGCCACGGGCACGGGACAGCTCTCCCACCGCCTCGATGCCAGCGGCAAGGATGAGATCGCTCAACTGGCCCGCGCCTTCAACCGGTTTGCCGACAAGATCCAGAGTGTCATCAACCTGGTGATGGAATCCTCCACGGTACTGGCCAGGGAAGCGGAGAGCATGTCCAGCGCGAGCCAGGAAAACAAGGAAGGGGCCGAACGCCAGCAGCGTGAAATCAACGACATCGCCTCCGCGGTGAGCGCCATGGCCAATTCGGTCGAAGACGTGGCGCAAAGCGCCACCGCCGCGGCCCAGGCCACCCGGGATGCCAGCAAGGAAGCGGGCACGGGGCGCGACATCGTGGGCCATACCATCGCCTCCATCGAGGGTCTGGCAAGCGACATCAACCGCGCCGCGGATTCCATCCGCACCCTGGTGCGCGAGAGCGAAAACATCGACAGCGTCCTTGCGGTGATCAACGAGATCGCCGATCAGACCAACCTGCTCGCCCTCAATGCCGCCATCGAGGCCGCGCGCGCGGGAGAACAGGGCAGGGGCTTTGCCGTGGTCGCCGACGAAGTCCGCACCCTCGCCATCCGCACCCAGGAAGGGACGGTGGACATCAAGAACAAGATCAACCAGTTCCGCAACAGCGCCGCCAGCGTGGCGGAGATCATGAATCAGGGCTGCGAGAAAACCCAGGACGTGGTGCAGCAGGCCGCCCAGGCGGGCGACGCCCTGCAGGCCATCAACGAATCCGTGGCCACCATCGCGGAGATGAACAGCACTATCGCCAGCGCCACCGACCAACAGCTCTCCATGGTGGGCGAGATCAAGCAGAACATCGCGAGCATCAGCCAGATCGCCTCGGAAACCGCGGACAAGGCCATCCGCACCTCGGCCTCGAACCGCGAGCTGAGTCTCATGGCCATGCAACTGCGTACCCTGGTGGAACAGTTCCTCCTCGACACCACGCAGGCGCCCTCTTCGTCGGGTGGCGAGGAAAGTGGAAACGAAACAACCGGCCAGGAACAGGCCGATCAGGCGAGACAGGCTTCCCCCGCGCACGAGGCCGCGGGCGAGGTCACCCTGTTCTGAGCGCAGGCGCCTTCTCGAGAGAAAGAAAAACCCGCCCGTCCTCCTGGCGCACAGGATAAGTCCTGGCACAGCCCACGTCGGGCGCCACGGCCTGGCCGTCGGCGAGTTCCAGGACCCAGTTGTGCAGGGGACAGGTGACCCGCCGACCATGCACGATGCCCTGGGACAGGGGCCCTCCCTTGTGGGGACAGCGGTCCTGCAGGGCAAACAAGCCGTCGTCCGCGGTGCGAAACACCGCGATGTCACCCGCAGCGGTACGAATCACCCGCGCACCCTGGCGGGGAATATCTTCCAGCCGGCCGATCTCGATCCATTCACTCACTTCCATCTCCTCGATTCTCACCCCACCTGTTTCAGGGGGATGAACTCGTGTGCCTGCACGCCTTCGCGGGCGCGTTCCGCCCAGGGATCCTTCTGGGCATGCCGCTGGGATTCCAGGAAACGCGCATACAGGGCCCGCCGCCCCTCGGCATCCTCCACAATACGCTGCTTGACATGACCCAGGCCCACCCGCTCGATCCAGGGCGCGGTCCGTTCCAGATAATGGGCCTCCTCGCGGTAGAGCTGGAGAAATGCCCCGCAGTATTCCTTGACCTCTTCTTCCGTATCCACCTTGCACAGGAGATCCGTGGCCCGCACCTTGACGCCTCCGTTGCCGCCGACGTGCAATTCATAACCGGATTCGACGCACACCACGCCGAAATCCTTGATGGTGGCCTCGGCGCAGTTGCGGGGACAACCCGAGACGGCGAGCTTCACCTTGTGGGGCGTCCAGGAACCCCAGCACATCTTCTCCAGCTTGATGCCCAGGCCGGTGGAATCCTGCGTACCGAAGCGGCACCATTCGGATCCCACGCAGGTCTTCACGGTGCGCAATGCCTTGCCATAGGCGTGGCCCGAGACGAAACCCGCCTTGTTCAATTCATGCCACATGGCGGGCAGGTCCTCTTTTTTCACCCCCAGCAGATCGATGCGCTGGCCGCCGGTGATCTTCACCGTGGGCACGCGGAAGCGCTCGGCGACATCGGCGATGGCGCGAAGCTCCGCCGGCGAGGTGACCCCTCCCCAGATGCGGGGCACCACGGAATAGGTACCGTCCTTCTGGATGTTGGCATGGGCCCGCTCGTTGATGAAACGTGACTGGGGATCGTCCTGCGCCTCGCCGGGCCAGGTGGAAAGGAGATAATAATTGAGCGCCGGGCGGCAGACATGGCAACCATCAGGCGTGCGCCATTCCATGTAGTCCATCACCGCGCGGATGGACGTGAGGTGCTGCTCGCGTATGACCCGGCGCACTTCGTCGTGGGTATGGTCGGTGCACTTGCACAGGGGTTTCTCGCTGGGCGTCTGGGAATAGTCGTTGCCCAGGGTGTTCATGAGGATCTGCTCCACCAGGCCCGTGCAGGAACCGCAGGAAGAGGAGGCCTTGGTATGGGCCCGCACGTCGTCCAGGGTGAACAGGCCCTTCTCGGTGATGGCCTTGACGATGTCGCCCTTGCACACACCGTTGCAGCCGCACACTTCCATGTCGTCGCTCATGGCGCTGGCGGCATTCTGCCCCCCATGGCCGGAATCGCCCAGGTGCGCCTGGCCGAAGAGCAGCTGGTCACGGATGTCGGCGATGCTGGTCCCGTCGCGCATGAGCTGGAAATACCAGCTTCCGTCAACGGTGTCGCCATACAGCACCGCGCCCTGGATGCGGTCGTCCTTGAGCACCAGTTTCTTGTAGATGCCCTGGCTGGCATCCCGCAGGACGATCTCCTCGCTGGCCTCGTCGCCATGGAAATCGCCCGCCGAGAAAAGATCGATGCCCGTCACCTTGAGCTTGGTGGAAGTCACCGTCCCCTCGTAACGGGCATAACCGAGGCGGGCCAGATGATTGGCGCAGACCTTGGCCATGTCGAACAGGGGCGCCACCAGGCCGTAGGTCCGGCCCCGGTGCTGCACGCATTCCCCCACGGCATAGATGCGGGGATCGAAGGTCTGCAGGGTGTCACTGACCAGCACGCCCCGTTCGCAATACAGTCCCGCGGCCCTGGCCAGCTCGATGTTGGGGCGGATCCCCACGGCCATGACCACGAGATCCGCGGGAATCTCCGTCCCGTCCTTGAGACGCACGGCGCGGACCCGCTCCTCGCCCAGAATGGCCTCCGTCTGGGCCTCCATGAGAAAGGTCAGGCCCTTCTCCTCCAGGGCCCGTTTCAGCAGCTCGCCGGCGGGCTTGTCGAGCTGGCGTTCCATGAGCGTGTCCATGAGGTGCACGACGGTCACCGTCATGCCCCGTTCCCTGAGACCGTTGGCCGCCTCCAGCCCCAGGAGACCGCCACCGATCACCACCGCGCGCCGGCAATGCCGGCTGGCCTCCAGCATGGCATTGACATCGTGGATGTCGCGGAAGGTGATGACCCCCTCCAGGTCCTTGCCCGGCACGGGAATGATGACGGGACTTGAGCCCGTGGCCAGGATCAGGCGGTCATAAGAGGCCTCGGTACCGTCTTCTGCCACCACACGGCGGTGGCAGCGGTCGATCTCCACCACCTTCTTGCCGGCATGGAGGGTGATGCCGTTCGCCTCGTACCACTGGAGATCGTTGAGCATGATGTCGTCCAGGGTCTTTTCGCCTGCCAGCACGGGCGAGAGCAGGATGCGGTTGTAGTTGCCGAAGGGCTCGGCGCCAAATACCGTGATGTCGTACAGGTCCGGCGCCAGCTTGAGCAGTTCCTCCAGCGCCCGGACGCCCGCCATCCCGTTGCCGATCATGACCAGCTTTTCTTTTTTCATGACTTGCTTGCTCCACGCGTTTGCCGCGATTCATCCATACTTTACCGCCTATATAGCAAAACTCGTGCCACAAAACAAAATATGCTATAAACAACTGATTATAATTATATTTTTTACACGTTCCGGCGGATTTTCATTCTCCGACCCAGGATAAACGCACCAATATGGGGCAGATCCTGTAGCATGAGGCGGCTCTTGCCGGACCCGGACTGTCACCGTCGCGCCTTTTCAGGGCCAGCGCGAACCCGCCCCCCGTCCCAACCATGCGCACCCTTTATGCACGCTCCTGGTGCACGGATGCCCGGCGAGGCTTAAAAATCTCAATTGAATCAGACATATAAATATTGGCACATTAATTGCTTAAACCTCGATAGGCGGCCTGCATCACGGCCCTCTCCATCCAATCGAGGTAAGCGACATGCCCCGGGCAACCCCGAACAAACTCAATCTGCTTTCCTTCACCGGCAGGGTGCGCATTCTGCACCTGACCTGGTTTGCCTTCTTTCTCAGTTTCTTCGTCTGGTTCAACCATGCCCCCCTGCTGGGCGCCATCCGCGATGCCCTGGATCTCACCGAGCAGGAGGTCAAGGCCCTGCTGATTCTCAATGTCGCCCTCACCATCCCCGCCCGTATCGTGGTGGGCATGCTGGTGGACCGTTTCGGACCCCGCATCATGTTCGCCGCCCTGCTGAGCATCGCCGCCGTGATCTGCTTCGGTTTCGCCTTTGCCGAAGACTACGAACAGATGGCGCTGTTGCGCTTCCTGCTGGGCTTCGTGGGCGCGGGTTTCGTCATCGGCATCCGGCTCATCGCCGAATGGTTTCCGGCCCGCGAGGTGGGGCTTGCGGAAGGCATCTACGGCGGCTGGGGCAACTTCGGCTCCGCCGCCGCGGCCCTGACCCTGCCCACCCTGGCCCTGGTCTTCGGCGGCGAGGACGGCTGGCGCTATGCCATCGCCACCACCGGCGCCATCGCGCTCGCCTACGCCTTCGTGTTCTATCGCCTCGCACGCAACACACCCAAGGGTTCCACGTATTTCAAGCCCAGGAAGAGCGGCGCCATGGAGGTGACCAGCCGCGGGGATTTCGTCCTCTACATCATCATGAACATTCCCCTCTACCTCACCCTGGGGCTGCTGGCCTGGAAGCTGGGGCCGGGCAACCTGGAAATGCTGGGCACCGCCGTCACCAACACGATCTACGGCCTGCTGGGCGTGCTGTTTCTCTACCAGGTCATGCACATCCACCGGGTCAACCGGCACATCTTCGAGAAACCCGTCCCCGAACTGGAGCGCTACCGCTTCAGGCAGGTCGCCGTGCTGAACCTGGCCTACCTGGTGACCTTCGGCTCGGAGCTGGCGGTGGTCTCCATGCTGCCGCTCTTCTTCCAGGACACCTTCGGGCTGTCCCTGGTCATGGCGGGCCTGCTCGCCTCGGCCTACGCCTTCATGAACCTGGTCTCCCGCCCTACGGGGGGGCTGTGGAGCGACCGCTTCGGCAGGCGCCGCACCCTGGCCCTGCTCCTGGGGGGGCTGGTGGCGGGCTATTTCCTCATGAGCCAGATTCACAGCGGCTGGCCCCTGTGGCTGGCCGTGGGGGCGGCCATGCTCTGCTCCTTCTTCGTCCAGGCCGGCGAGGGCGCCGTGTTCGCCATGGTGCCCCTGGTGAAGCGCCGCCTCACGGGCCAGATCGCGGGCATAACCGGCGCCTATGGCAACGTCGGCGCCGTGGTCTTCCTCACCGTACTTTCCTTCGTCTCGCCCCAGGTCTTTTTCCTGGTGATCGCGGGCACCGCCCTGACCGTCCTGCTCATCGTGCTGCTGTTTCTCGACGAACCCAGGGGACACATGGTGGAGACCCTGCCCGACGGCACGGTGCAGATGATCGAAGTAGGGAACAGATGACAGCATTTCGGATGCCAGGCCCCGGCAGCCCGCCCGGGTGGACGGGAAACGGAATCCGGGGGGGGCCGGCGTCGGGGTGTTTTCCCGGCTCACGGCCCTGCGGACCGCCCTTCTGATACCATGCGCCCATGACCGCCCCTCTCGCCATCAGCGCCGGCCAGTACAGCAGCGCGGGCCTCAAGGAAAGCAACGAGGATGCCTGCGGCATCCGCATCCCCGACGAGCCCTTGCTCACCACCAAGGGCATTGCGGCGGTGATCGCCGACGGGGTCAGCAGCAGCGCCGGCGGCCGCGAGGCCAGCGAATGCTGTGTGCAGGGCTTTCTCAACGACTATTTCAGCACGCCGGAATCCTGGGTCGCCAGGACCTCGGGGCAGCGCGTCCTGGGCGCGCTCAACCGCTGGCTGCACGGCCAGGGCCAGCACAAGTACGGCTCGGCCCACGGCATGATCACCACCTTGAGCGCGGTGGTCGTCAAGTCCTGCACCGCCCATCTCTTCCACGTGGGCGATACCCGCATCTACCGCCTGCGCGGGGGCGAGCTGGAATGCCTCACCCGGGACCACCAGGTCTGGTCCGCCGGCGAAAAGACCTTCCTCAGCCGCGCCATGGGTGCCGACACCCACGTGGAGATCGACTACCGCAGCCTGCCCGTGGAAAAAGGCGATCTGTTCCTGCTCACCACCGACGGCGTCCATGGCTGGCTGTCCCCGCGCGACATGCAGGCGCTGCTGGAGAAGCATGCCGGCCAGCCGGAGCAGGCGGCGCGCGCCCTCGTCGAGGCGGCACTGGCCCGGGGCAGCACCGACAACGCCACCTGCCAGGTCTTCACCATCGACAGGCTGCCGGAAATCGACGAAGAGACCTTCTACCGCCAGCTCGTGGAACTGCCCTTTCCCCCGCCGCTGGAAAACGGCATGGTGCTGGACGGTTACCGCATCCTGCGGGAACTGCACGCCAGCAGCCGCAGCCAGGTCTACCTGGCCCTGGACACGGAAACGAACGAACGGGTGGTCCTGAAGACCCCCTCCGTGAACTACGAGGACGACGCCGGCTACATCGACCGCTTCCTCCACGAGGAATGGGCCGGACGCCGCCTCAACAATCCCCATGTGCTGCGGGTACTGAAACCACGGCGGCGGCGCCGTTTCCTCTATTACGTCACGGAATATCTGGAAGGCCAGACCCTGCGCCAATGGATGCACGATCATCCCCTGCCCTCCCCGGCGGCGGTGCGCCCCCTGGTATCGCAGATCGCCGCCGGCATCCGGGCCTTCCACCGCCAGGAGATGATCCATCAGGACCTGAAACCGGAAAACATCATGATCGACAGCCATGGCACCGTGAAGATCGTGGACTTCGGCTCCACCCGCATCGCCGGTATCCAGGAAATCGCGGCACCCCTGCGCCACGAGCATCCCCTGGGCACCCTCGACTACGCCGCGCCCGAATACTTTCTCGGTTACGCGGGCACCTCCCAGTCCGACCTCTATGCCCTGGGCGTCATCGCCTATGAAATGCTCACCGGACACCTGCCCTATGGCGGCCCCCTCTCGGCCCGCAGCCTGAAGCGCGTCCGCTACCGGCCCGCCCAGGACCACAACCCGGAAGTCCCCCTGTGGGTGGACAAGGCCCTGCAGAAGGCCGTGCACATCCAGCCCCAGCGGCGATACGAGAGCCTGTCCGAATTCGTCTACGACCTGGCCCACCCCAATCCCGCCTTTCTCGAAGAGGACGTGCCCCTGCTGGAACGCAATCCGCTGGCCTTCTGGCGCGGCCTGGCCCTGCTGGAGGCCCTGCTGCTGTTATTGCTGCTGGCGTATCTCGCCCGGTGACAATCCCGGTGACGATGCCTCCACGCCACGAACAGCCTGCCGCCGGTATCCCCCTTCGCACCGGGCCCTCCCCCACCCTCCAGGCCGCACGCATTGTCCAACACCCCGATAAACCCGACAATAAATCCGGCAATAGATCCGGCAACAAATTTTCCCTGACCCCTTGACTCTCGCATTTTCACCCCTATCATAATTGGCACTCGCACGCCCGGAGTGCTAAAGGAAGGGCTATGGCCTTTCACACGGGCGGAAATTCAACAAGTTATCCATCAGGCACGTAAACCACACTCAGTGACTTTGATATCTAGGGAGGCTGCATACCAATGAACATCAGACCCTTACATGACCGTGTCATCATCCGCCGCAAAGAGGAGGAGCACACCAGCCCGGGCGGTATCGTGATTCCGGACACCGCCGCTGAAAAGCCCATCCGCGGCGAGGTGATCGCTGTCGGCAACGGCAAGCTGCTGGACAACGGCGATGTCCGTCCCCTGGATGTCCAGGTCGGCGACGAAGTGCTGTTCGGCAAGTACTCCGGCACGGAAGTCAAGGTCGATGGCGAAGAACTGGTCGTGATGCGCGAAGACGACATCATGGCCGTGATCGAGAATTGATCCACCTTACACGAGAAGAATCGAGAGGGAATCCAACATGACTGCGAAAGAAGTGAAATTCAGCACTGAAGCCCATCAGCGCATGCTGGCCGGGGTCAACATCCTGGCCGATGCCGTCAAGGTCACCCTGGGGCCCAAGGGCCGCAACGTGGTGCTTGAGAAGAGCTTTGGCGCACCCACCATCACCAAGGACGGCGTCTCTGTCGCCAAGGAGATCGAACTCTCCGACAAGTTCGAGAACATGGGCGCCCAGATGGTGAAGGAGGTCGCATCCCAGACCTCCGACGTGGCCGGCGACGGCACCACCACCGCCACCGTGCTGGCGCAGGCCATGCTCCGCGAGGGCATGAAGGCCGTGGCCTCCGGCATGAATCCCATGGACCTGAAGCGGGGCATCGACAAGGCCATCCACGTGGCCGTCGAAGAGCTGAAGAAGATCTCCAAGCCCTGCGCCGACGACAAGTCCATCGCCCAGGTGGGCACTATCTCCGCCAACTCCGACGAGGCCATCGGCCGCATCATCGCCGATGCCATGGACAAGGTGGGCAAGGAAGGCGTCATCACCGTGGAGGAGGGCTCCGGCCTTGAGAACGAGCTGGAGGTCGTGGAGGGCATGCAGTTCGACCGCGGCTATCTCTCCCCCTACTTCATCAACAACCAGCAGAACATGAGCGTGGAGCTGGAAAACCCCTACATCCTGCTCCATGACAAGAAGATCTCCAACATCCGCGACCTGCTGCCCCTCCTGGAGGGCGTGGCCAAGTCCGGCAAGCCCCTGCTCATCGTCGCCGAGGATGTCGAGGGCGAGGCCCTGGCCACCCTGGTGGTGAACAACATCCGCGGCATCGTCAAGGTGGCCGCCGTCAAGGCCCCCGGCTTCGGCGACCGCCGCAAGGCCATGCTGGAAGACATCGCCATCCTCACCGGTGGCCAGGTCATCTCCGAGGAGCTGGGCCTGTCCCTGGAGAAGGCCCGCCCCGAGGAACACCTGGGCACGGCCAAGAAGGTGATCGTCACCAAGGACAACACCACCATCATCGACGGTGCCGGCAAGACCAGCGACATCGAGGCCCGGGTGAAGCAGATCCGCGCCCAGATCGAGGAGTCCACCTCCGATTACGACAAGGAGAAGCTCCAGGAGCGTGTCGCCAAGCTGGCCGGCGGCGTGGCCGTGATCAAGGTGGGTGCCGCCACCGAGATCGAGATGAAGGAAAAGAAAGCCCGCGTGGAGGATGCCCTGCATGCCACCCGCGCCGCCGTCGAGGAGGGCGTGGTGCCGGGCGGTGGCGTGGCCCTGCTGCGCGCCCTGCCGGCGGTGAAGAAACTCACCGGCGCCAACCACGACCAGGACGTGGGCATCAAGATCGCCGCCCGCGCCATGGAGGAGCCCTTGCGCCAGATCGTGGACAACGCCGGCGAGGAGCCCTCTGTGATCCTCAACAAGGTCCTGGAAGGCAAGGACAGCTACGGGTACAACGCGGCCACGGGCGAATTCGGCGACCTGCTGGAATTCGGCATCCTGGACCCCACCAAAGTGACCCGCAGCGCCCTGCAGAACGCGGCCTCCGTGGCCGGCCTCATGATCACCACCGAGGCCATGGTGGCGGAGATCCCGCAGGAAGACAAGGGCGGTGCCGGCGCCGGCGGCGGCATGGGCGACATGGGCGGCATGATGTAAGCCCTGCCGGCCTCTGCTGGCTGGCATCGGCCAGCCGCCTCTGCAAAAAACCCCGCGGGCTCATGCCTGCGGGGTTTTTTATTGCTTCCTCATCTGCAAGATTTCTCGCTACGCTCGAAATGACATTGGTTACTCGAAACGACACTGGACGCCCGGAATGACAAACAGAAGTGTCATTTCGACCGAAGAGAGAAATCCTGCGCCAGCGGTCCCGGATTCCCCGCTGCGCTTGGAATGACAGGGGCAGTGTCGCTTCGACCGCAGGGGAAAATGACAAAGCAGTGTCATTTCGACCGAAGGGAGAAATCCTGTGCCACTGCTTCCAGATTTCTCGCTACGCTCGAAATGACAAGGAACTCGGGTCTCACGGGCAAATGGCACGAGAAAGTTGCAGGTGAGCCAGCATGACAGCCCGATGAGATGCAGCTCTAAGAACCGGCATCCGGGAACACGGGTCGGAAAAAGATCATACCTTCCTGGCCTTCCTGGCCTTCCTGGCCCTCCTGGATTTCCTTCCGCTCTATCCCCGCTACCTATTGTCCTCTGTCATCCGTAACTCAGCGGCCGGCTACGGGGATCCTCGTCTTCCTCGTCCTGCAGGCTGAAGCCCGTGCCCTGGGCGTCGGCGTCTTTCTCTTCCAGGTCGATGCGCAGGCGCAGGTTGTTCTGGGAATCGGCATTGCGCAGCGCCTCTTCGTAGGAAATCCGGCCCGCCTTGTAGAGCCGGTACAGGGCCGCGTCGAAGGTCTGCATGCCCACGTTCTCGGAACGCTCCATGATGTCCTTGAGCTTGTGAATTTCCCCTTTGAGTATGAGATCGCTCACCGCCGGTGTGCCCAGCAGGATCTCGAAGGCGGCGACCCGCTTGCCGTCCAGCGTGGGCACCAGGCGCTGGGAAACGATGCCGCGCACGTTGAGCGAGAGATCCATCAGCAACTGGCGCTGGCGATCCTCGGGAAAGAAGTTGATGATGCGGTCGAAGGCCTGGTTGGCGTTGTTGGCATGGAGCGTGGAGATGGCGAGATGGCCGGTCTCGGCAAAGGCGATGGCATGCTCCATGGTCTCGCGGTCGCGGATCTCGCCGATGAGGATCACGTCGGGCGCCTGGCGCAGAGTGTTCTTCAAGGCCTCCGCGTAACTCAGGGTGTCATCGCCCACCTCGCGCTGGTTGATGATGGATTTCTTGTGCCGGTGCACGTATTCGATGGGGTCCTCGATGGTGATGATGTGGCCGGCGCTGTGGCTGTTGCGATAGTCGATGAGGGCGGCGAGCGAAGTGGACTTGCCCGAACCGGTGGCACCCACGAAGAGGATCAACCCCCGCTTCTGCATCACCAGCTTCTGCAGGATGGGCGGCAGGCCCAGTTCTTCCATGCTGGGAATCCTGGTCTTGATGTTGCGGATCACCAGGCCGATCTGTCCCCGCTGCTTGAAGATGTTGACGCGAAAACGTCCGATCTTGGAATCGGACAGCGCGAGATTCATCTCCGGGTTCTTCTCGAAGGCGGCGATCTGGTCCTTGTTCATGATCTTGTAGGCGATCGCCTTGGTCGATCCGGGCGGCAGGGGCGACTGCTCCACCGGCATGAGCTGTCCCTGGATGCGCATGCTGGGGGGTGCACCCACGGTGAAATAGAGGTCGGAGGCATCCTTGGCCACCATCAACTTGAGATAGTCGACGAACTCCATGGGCATTTCCTGGCTGGGGTGTACACCTCCCTGTATCGACCACGCCGGCCCGGCCCTTGAGCAACCCCCCAGCGCCGCCCGCCGCCTTGCGGCGACCGCAACCAGCCTTTACCCTGTGGCCATGCCCCACGCGTCCCTACCGGCCATCGGCCGGCTGCTCGAGGACTTTCCGCCTGCCGTCGTGTCCGGGGTGGAACAGGCCTGGGATCAATACCTGGCCGCCGCCCGGGAAGCCGGCATGCCGCCCGTCGGGCATGCCGGCTTCCTGCCGGTCCTCTGGCGGGTGTGGGCCTGCAGTGCCTTCATCGCCCGCGCCTGCGCCGCCCGACCGGCGCTGCTGCACGACCTGCTGCGCAGCGGTGACCTGCTGCGCGACTATCGCCCCCTCACTTACGAACGCCTGGTGGAGACGGCCCTGGCCGGTGTGCGGGACGAAACCGCGCTGGCGCAGGCCCTGCGCCGGCTGCGTCTGCGGGAGATGGTACGCATCGCCTGGCGCGACCTGGCGGGATGGGCAGACCTGGCGGAGACCCTGCGCGATCTCTCCTGCCTGGCCGAGGTGCTCATCGACGCCGCCCTGGCACGTCTTCATGCCTGGCAATGCCGGGAGCTGGGCACGCCCCATGACGCGGCGGGCCGCACTGCCCAGGGACTGGTCGTCCTCGCCATGGGCAAGCTGGGTGCGGGAGAACTCAATTTTTCCTCGGACGTGGACCTGGTCTTCGCCTTCCCGGAAGAGGGCGAGACGCGCGGCCGGCGCCCCCGCCTCGACAACGAGTCATTCTTCCTGCGCCTGGGCCAGCGCCTCATCGGGGTGCTGGACGAACCCACGCCGGAGGGACGCGTCTACCGCGTGGACATGCGCCTGCGGCCTTACGGCAGCAGCGGCCCCCTGGTGATGAGCTTCGATGCCATGGAGGACTATTACCAGTCCCAGGGGCGGGAATGGGAACGCTACGCGCTCATCAAGGCCCGTCCCGTCGCCGGCGACCGGGCGGCGGGGGAGACGCTCCTGGCGCGCCTGCGCCCCTTCGTCTATCGCCGTTACCTGGATTACAACGCCTTTGCCGCATTGCGGGAGATGAAGACCCTCATCGATCGGGAAGTGGCGCGCAAATCCCTGCAGGACAACATCAAGCTGGGCGCCGGTGGCATCCGCGAGATCGAATTCATCGGCCAGGCCTTCCAGCTCATCCGCGGCGGCCGGGAACCGGCACTGCAGGCGCGCGCCATCCTCACCGTCCTGGAACGCCTGGCCGGCCACGGCCACCTGCCCCGCCACGCCGCCGAGGATCTCACCCGCGCCTATGTCTTTCTGCGCCGCACCGAGAACCGTCTCCAGGCCCATGAGGACCGCCAGACCCACACCCTCCCCGCGGAGGCGGACCAGCGCCAGGTGCTGGCGCTGAGCATGGGCTTTCGCTCCTGGGCGGACTTTCATGCATGCCTCGAACAACATCGCCGGCGCGTCCACGAACACTTCGAGGCCGTGTTCGCCACGCCCCAGAGCGAAACAGGCGCCACGGGAAACGGGGCAGCGGCAGCCGATCCCTGGCGGGAGATCTGGCTGGGAGAAGATCATGGCATGCTGCGCCCGGATCAGGCCCGCGCCCATCTCGCAGCGGCGGGCTTCGAGGACGCCGGCGAGGCCCTGCGCCGGCTCGCGCTGCTGCGGGAAGGCCATGCCTGCCGGGCCCTGAGCGCCGAGGGCCGTCAGCGTCTGGACCGTCTCATGCCCCTGCTCCTGGCCGCGGTGGCCACCACCCCGCACCCGGACGAGACCCTTTCCCGCATCCTGGACCTCGTCGAGGCCGTTGCGCGCCGCACCGCCTACCTGGCCCTGCTGGAAGAGCACCCCATGGCCCTCTCCCAGCTGGTGCGCCTGTGCGCCGCCAGCCCCTGGATCGCCCAGATGCTGCGGGACCACCCCCTGCTGCTGGACGAACTGCTGGATCCCCGCAGCCTTTATGCCCCCCTGGATCCGGCGGCCCTGGCACGCGAACTGGACGCCCGGCTCGCCGCCATCCCCGCCGGCGACGAGGAACAGCAGATGGAAGCGCTGCGCCACTTCAAGCAGGCCCAGGTGCTGCGCGTGGCCGCCGCCGACCTCATGGAGGTCCTGCCGCTGATGGTGGTCAGCGACCATCTCACCGCCATCGCCGAGGTCTGCCTGGACCAGGTCCTGCGCCTGGCCCTGGAACAACTGCAACGGCGCCGCAAGGCGCCGCAGTTCCCGGAAGGCGACTGGCGGCGGTGTGGCTTTGCCATCATCGGCTACGGCAAGCTGGGCGGCATCGAGCTGGGTTACGGCTCCGACCTGGACCTGGTCTTTCTCCATGCCGACAGGCCCGCCAGCCGCCAGGCCTTCTATTTCCGCCTGGGCCAGCGCATCATCCACATGCTCAATGCCCATCTCCCCGGGGGCATCCTCTACGAAGTGGACATGCGCCTGCGCCCCAGCGGGGCCTCGGGACTGCTGGTGAGCCCCCTCGCGGCCTTTGCCGAATACCAGGCCCGCGAGGCCTGGACCTGGGAACACCAGGCGCTGGTGCGGGCGCGCTTCATCTGCGGCGACCCCGCCGTGGGCGAGCGCTTTGCGGCCATCCGTCACGAGATCCTCACCCGGGAACGGGACCCGGAGGCACTGCGCCGTGAGGTGGCGGACATGCGCCAGCGCATGCGTCAGGAACTGCTCCGCCCCAGGCCCGGCTGCTTCGATCTCAAGCAGGGGCGCGGCGGCATCACCGACATCGAGTTCATCGTCCAGTACGGCGTCCTGCGCTGGGCCTGTGAATATCCCGAGCTGACACGCTGGACCGACAACGTCCGCATCCTGGAAGACCTCGCGCGGCTGCGCCTGCTGCCCGGGCGCGACGCCCGCGCCCTGGCCGACGCCTACCGCGCCTATCGCCAGGCGCTGCACCGCCTGGCCCTGCAGGAACGGCCGGCCCTCGTCGCAGAGCATGAATTCCGGGACCATCGCCAGCGGGTGACAAATGCCTGGGACACGCTGCTGGGCCGGCCGGATCATTCGCGATGATGACGGCCTGCTTCCTTTCCTCGTCCACGCATCACTCATGACGCATCCCCCGCTGTTTTGCTACAATTTCACCTTTCGGCGTCCCTGGACGCCTTTTTTGAACACGAAATCAAAGCGGGAGATGGACAGGCCATGAGCATGGTGGGGATGGAAGACCGTGATGGTGTGATCTGGCTGGACGGTGAGCTGCTGCCCTGGCGCGAGGCACGCGTGCATGTGCTGACCCACACCTTCCATTATGGCCTGGGCGTCTTCGAGGGCATCCGCGCCTATCGTACCGGGCGGGGCACGGCGATCTTCCGCCTCCAGGCCCATACCGACCGGCTGTTCCGCTCCGCGCACATCCTCAACATGCCCATGCCCTACGACAAGGACACCATCAACGCCGCCATCTGCACCGCGGTACGGGAGAACGAGATGGAATTCGGCTACATCCGTCCCATGTGTTTCTTCGGCTCCGAGGGCATGGGACTGCGCGCCGACAATCTCAAGACCCACGTCATGGTGGCGGCCTGGCCGTGGGGCTCCTACATGGGGGAAGAGAACCTGGAACGCGGCATCCGCGTGCGGACCTCATCGTACACCCGCCACCACGTCAACATCGCCATGTGCAAGGCCAAGGCCAACGGCAACTACATCAACTCCATCCTTGCCCTCAACGAGGCCCTGGCCTGTGGCTGCGACGAGGCCCTGCTGCTGGACGCCGAGGGCTACGTGGCCGAGGGCAGCGGCGAGAACATCTTCATCGTCCGCGACGACGTCATCTACACCCCCCACCTCACCTCGGCGCTGGACGGCATCACCCGCGACACCATCATCGTCCTCGCCGCGGAGCTGGGCATCCCGGTGAAGGAAAAACTCATCACCCGCGACGAGGTCTATATCGCGGACGAGGCCTTTTTCACCGGCACCGCGGCCGAAGTGACGCCCATCCGCGAGGTGGACGGCCGTGCCATCGGCAGCGGCCGCCGGGGCCCCATCACCGAGCGCCTGCAGGCCCTGTACTTCGACCAGGTCCACGGCCGCCGTGACGCCCATCCCGAATGGCTCACCTTCGTCGAATAGAATCGAACCGATCTTGCCCAAGGGAGAAACGAGAGGGAACCATGAACGAAACCAGCACCCGCAGCCAAGGCACCGCCGGCAACCCTCCGAAGCGTTATGAAATCACCCGGGACCAGCTGCCCCTGCACTGTCCCCTGGACGAGCACAGCCTGTGGAACACCCATCCCCGGGTCTTCCTGCCCATCGAGGAGACGGGCGAGGCAGTGTGTCCCTATTGCGGGGCAGAATACGTGCTCAAGGATTGAAACGCGTTGGGATTGAACCGCCCGGGATCGCCGGGTTGCACCCGGGAGGGGGGATGCGTAATGCATGATGGAAAACGCCTTGCCCCATCACGCATCACTGTTTACTCTTTGAAGCCAGCCACTCGTTGATCTCCTCCAGGTCCGCCATGGTAAGCGCGCCCGCCGCCTCTTTCAGGCGCAGCAGGTCCAGGATGTAGGTATAGCGCGAGCTGGCATAGTCGCGCTCGCTGCGAAACAGGTTGCGCCGCACGTTGAGCACGTCGACGGTGGTGCGTGTGCCTACTTCCAGTCCCGCCTCGGTGGCCTCCAGGGCGCTCTGCGCCGAGACCACGGCCTGCTTGCGGGCCTTCACCGTCTCGATGCCCGAAAGGATGCTGAGATAGGCATCGCGGGCCTGGCGCAATACCTCGCGGCGCTGCTGCTCCAGCTCTTCCTTGGCCTGTTCCAGGCGCTGCACCGCCTCGCGCACCCCGGCGCTCACGCCGCCACCCTGGTAAAGCGGCAGGTTCAGCACCAGGCCGATGCTGCTGTCCTCGGTCTCGCGGCCGCCGAAGAAGCCGTCGTCCACGTCCTGGTAGTTGTGCCTGCCCGCGATGTCCAGGGTGGGATAGTGGCCGCTGCGGCGCCGCTCCACTTCCTTGCGCGCCACCTCGACCTGGTATTCTGCGGCGATGACGCCGAAATTCTGGGTCATGGCCCGCTGCGCCCAGGCCTCGATGTCCCGGGGCGCGGGCGTCACCAGCGGGATGTCCTCGGCCAGTGTGGCGAGCGTCTCGTGATAGCGCCCGGTGATCACCCTCAAGGCCTCGCGGGCGCTGGAGAGCTGGTTGCGGGCCTCGATCTCCAGGGCGCGGGCGGCATCGAAGGCCGCCTGGGATTCGTGGACATCGGTGATGGCGATGAGCCCCACCTCGAAGCGCTGCCGGGCCTGTTCCAGCTGGCGCAGGTTGGCGTTTTTCTCGGCCTCGGCAAAGGCCAGGTTGTCCATGGCCGCGAGCACGTTGAAATAGCCCTCCGCCACGCGCCGGATGAGCGCCTGTTGCGCCGCGGCAAAGCGGGCGTCGGCGCCCTTGACGATGGCGTCCGCCTGCTTGAGCCGGGCGAGGAACTCGCGGTTGTACACGGGCTGGTTCAGGGTGAGCGTGAAACCGCGGGTCCAGAATTCGACGGTCTGGGGCTGAAAGAAAGGACTGTCGGAACTGATGACCTTGTTGCGGCCGCGGCTGTAATCGGCGGACAGGGAAAACGTGGGCAGCAGCAGGGCACGCGCCTGGGGCCGGCTCTCCAGGGTGGCGCGGCGCTCCGCGGCCGCGGCGCGGATCACGGCATCGTTTTCCAGCGAGAGCCGGTAGACGGAGACGAGATCCTCGGCCTGCAGGGGCGCGGCGGCCAACAGCACGAGGACCGCGAGCACGCGTCCCGCGCCGAAGGAGCGCCGGCATCCGGGCCGCGTCACGCCCAACCCTGCCCGGCTACGCGCGGACGAACCGGCATCAGAAGACGAAACGGCGTGGCCTGGGCGCATTGCGCAGCGGCGGCACTTCGGTCTCGAACAGGGCCTCGCGGCTGAAATCGTGGGCATGGGGGCCTTCCCGGCGCACCAGCACGGCTTCCATCACCGGCGCCTCCCCCACCACTGCGAACAGGCGTCCGCCGCGGTTGAGCTTGTTCTGGAAGGATGCCGGCAGTTGCGGCAGGGAGCCGGTGATGACGATGACGTCGTAACGCCGGTCCCCCCCGTCCCAGCCCCGCGAGGCATCGCCGACCTCCAGGGTGACGTTCTCCAGTCCCCGCGCCGCCAGGCGCGCCGCCGCGGTCTCCGACAGCGCCGGATGGATTTCCACGCTGTAGACGTGGCGCGTCATGGTGGCCAGCAGGGCCGTGACATAACCGCTGCCCGTGCCGATCTCCAGCACCACGTCGGTGGGATGGAGATCCACGGCCTGCAGCATGCGCGCCTCCAGCTTGGGATGCATCATCACCTCTCCCTCATCGAGCGGGATGGCGATGTCGGCATAGGCCAGGCGGCGGTATGCCTCCGGCACGAAATCCTCGCGGGGCACGCTGGCCAGCAGATCCAGTACCCGCTGATCCAGCACATCCCAGGGCCGGATCTGCTGCTCGATCATGTTGAAACGCGCCTGTTCCAGTTCCATGTCTCTCCCCACCTGAATCTTCAGCAAACGAATCAACAGGGTATGCATTTTGCCGTTCGAAGGCAACCTCAGCCACCCCATTCAGGACCCAGGGACGGCGCGGGGCAAACGACGGTCTTCCCGCAGCCATTGCCACGGAATGTGCCGTCAAAACACCGCAAGCTCACGGGGGAAACGGGCTTGCGCCCGCGCTACGGCCTGCCAGGACAATAATGCTAATATAGGCGCTTCTCCCGTAAGCGCTTCTCCCGCACCGGAGATCCACAGAACAGAGGAAGCACGAGCATGAACGCCATTCCCGACGAGATTTCCCCGCGCAGCGCCCGGCTGGACGAGGCGATGCGCCGTCCTTTCCCCGGCTCCCGCAAGATCTATGTGACGGGCAGCCGGCCCGACATTCGGGTTCCCATGCGCGAAATCCGCCTCGCCGATACCCGCAGCCGGGAGGGCAGGGTGGCCAACCCGCCTCTCACCGTCTACGACACTTCCGGTCCCTACACCGATCCCGAGGCGGACATCGATCTGCAACGCGGACTGCCGGCGCTGCGGGAATCCTGGATCGAGGAGCGCGGCGACACCGAGCGCCTGCCCGATTTCAGCGCCGCCTATGCCCGTGCGCGCAACCGCGATCCGTCCCTCGCGGCGGTGCGCTTTCCCCGCCTGCGGGCGCCGCGCCGCGCCCGTGCCGGCGCCAATGTCACCCAGATGCACTACGCCCGGCGCGGCATCATCACGCCCGAAATGGAATACGTGGCGATCCGCGAAAACCAGCGCCTGGACGCCCTGCGTGACATTCTCGAGGAAGCCGGCCTGCGCCACCGCCACGCCGGCGAGAATTTCGGCGCCGCCATCCCGGAAGTCATCACGCCCGAATTCGTGCGCGACGAGGTGGCGCGCGGGCGGGCCATCATCCCCGCCAACATCAATCACCCCGAGCTGGAACCCATGATCATCGGGCGCAACTTCCTGGTGAAGATCAACGCCAACATCGGCAACTCGGCGCTGGGCTCCTCCATCGCGGAGGAAGTGGAAAAGATGGTATGGGGGATCCGCTGGGGCGCGGACACGGTCATGGACCTGTCCACGGGGCGCAACATCCACGAGACCCGCGAGTGGATCATCCGCAATGCCCCCGTGCCCATCGGCACCGTGCCCATCTACCAGGCCCTGGAGAAGGTGGGCGGGCGTGCCGAGGAACTGAGCTGGGAGATTTTCCGCGACACCCTCATCGAGCAGGCGGAGCAGGGCGTGGACTACTTCACCATCCATGCCGGCGTACGCCTCGCCTATATCCCGCTGACCGCCAGGCGGGTCACGGGCATCGTCTCCCGCGGCGGCTCCATCATGGCCAAGTGGTGCCTGGCCCATCACCAGGAAAACTTCCTCTATACCCATTTCGAGGAGATCTGCGAGATCATGAAGGCCTACGACGTGGCCTTCTCCCTGGGAGACGGCCTGCGCCCGGGCGCCATCGCCGATGCCAACGACGCCGCCCAGTTCGCCGAGCTGGAGACCCTGGGCGAACTTACCCGCATCGCCTGGTCCCACGACGTGCAGACCATGATCGAGGGCCCGGGCCACGTCCCCATGCACCTCATCAAGGAGAACATGGACAAACAGCTCCAGGCATGCGGCGAGGCGCCCTTCTACACCCTGGGGCCGCTCACCACCGACATCGCGCCGGGCTACGACCACATCACCTCCGGGATCGGGGCGGCCATGATCGGCTGGTACGGCACCGCCATGCTCTGTTACGTCACCCCCAAGGAACACCTGGGGCTGCCCGACAAGGACGACGTGCGCGAGGGCATCGTCACCTACAAGCTGGCCGCCCACGCCGCCGACCTGGCCAAGGGTCATCCCGGCGCGCAGGTCCGCGACAACGCCCTCAGCAAGGCACGCTTCGAGTTCCGCTGGGAAGACCAGTTCAACCTCTCCCTGGATCCGGAGCGGGCGCGCGACTTCCACGACCAGACCCTGCCCAAGGAAGGCCACAAGCTGGCCCATTTCTGCTCCATGTGCGGCCCCAAGTTCTGTTCCATGCAGATCACCCAGGAGGTACGGGACTACGCCCGCCGGGAAGGCATCGGCATCGAGGTCGCCGTGGAAAAGGGCATGGCGGAACAGGCCCGTCAATTCCGCGAAGAGGGCGCCGAAGTCTACAAAGAGATCTGAACATGAAACTGGACAAACACTGGTTCACGGAGATCTGCGAGGAAGGCGGCAGTGCCTTCTCCCTCAAGATCAGGGGCAAGCTGCACGAGGAACGCACGCCCTACCAGACCATCGCCATCTACGAGACCGAGGACTTCGGCAATCTCATGGTGATCGACGGCTTCATCATGCTCAGCAGCCGCGACAATTTCCTCTATCACGAGATGATGGCACATCCCGCCCTGTTCACCCACGACCGTCCCCGGCGGGTGCTCATCATCGGCGGCGGCGATTGCGGCACCCTGCGGGAAGTCCTGCGTCACGCGGAGGTGGAGCAGGTCTGGCAGGTGGAGATCGACGAGCGGGTGACGCGGCTGGCGGAGACCTATTTCCCGGAATTGTGCGAGGCCAATGACGACCCGCGCGCGCATTTTCACTTCGGCGACGGCATTCAATGGGTCAGGGACGCCGCAGCGGAGCATTACGACGTGATCATCGTGGACAGCACCGATCCCATCGGACCGGCGGAGGGCCTGTTCACCGAACCTTTCTACCGCGACTGCCACCGCGCGCTGGCCCCCGGGGGCGTGCTGGTGCAACAGAGCGAATCCCCCCTCTACCACCTGGACATCATCCGCGGCATGCGCCGCGCCATGGCGGGGGCGGGCTTCGATGACCAGCTCACGCTCACCTTTCCGCAGTGCGTCTACCCCTCCGGCTGGTGGACGGCGACCATGGCCGGCAAGGGACGGTCCCTGACACGCTTCCGCGAGGACGATGCCGCCCGGCGCCCCTTTCCCACCCGCTACTACAACGAGGCAACCCACCGCGCCGCGCTGGCGCAGCCGCCCTTTCTCAGCGAAGCCCTTGCCCGGGAGTGACGCCCTCCTTATTGCGGCTTTCTTTGCAGGCTGACAGTGTCGCTGTAACCGGATTCAGGAAGAAGGCCTCATACCGAAGTCGCATCGCAGTACCCAGGCTGCATCAAGATCAGCCGCAGTGGGCAATCAACCCCGCAAACCGCCTCTCCTCACTTGCCGCACCACTTCTTCACCTCTCTGCGGCCCTTCTCTATGACCGCATCGCGCTCGGCCTCGGTGAGCCAGATGCGCTCGCCGTCCGCGCCCACGCGGTACATGCGCGAGATGCGCTCGTCGCGCGCCAGGTTCTCGCGGGCGATGCGGCAGTTCCTGCGTCGCAGCTTGCGCTTCTCCTTCGCCGCGCGCCGTGCCTCGGCGGGTGAAGGCGTCTGCGCCTTGGCCGGGCCGGTCTGCCCGGCGGCCGCCGGCTCCGGCCCGGATTCCGTGGCCTTCTTTTGCGGCGCTTCATTTCCATAACGGGCGCCGCTGCGCACCTGGAGGGTCTCGATGAAGTTCCCCTGCGGCTGGTCGCTGAAATGGACACGCCCGTGCTCGTCCACCCACTTGTAGACCGTCACTGCGTGGGCGTGGGAAGCGACGATCAGCAGACACGCCAGCCACCACGGGCGGCCACGGCCGGCCCTGCGCTGTCCTTTTCCAGTCATGGTTCTGTGCGCCTCTTTTTTCCTGTCATTCCGGCTCATGCTTTTTATATCGGCAGCCGTCCAAGGATCTTCGCCATGTCGTGTGAAACAATCGACATTTTCCATGCCCGCCCTTACTTCCCCCTTCTGTCTCAGAGACGGCAAATTCCTGCCAAAGGGGCCCGAGACGGGCAGGCCATGCGTCCTTTTTCACCTATGGAGAATTGATCTCATAATTGTCCATATCAAAATGTGTAGCCCGATGGAGTGGAACGTAATCCGGTGCGGGGGGTTTGCCGTCTGGTTTCCTGGATTCCGCGCTTGCAGCGCTTCATCCAGGCTACCGGACCGGCGCACCAATAGCCCCGACCCTGTCTATTCAACTACGAGACCGTCAGTAAATGCATGACATGAGCAACCCGACGAGATGGAGCGAAGCGCAATCCGGGATAAATGGTGCCTGACCCTGGATTCCAGCCCTCGGGGCCGGCGTTCAAGCCGCACGACTGCCATCAGTCATCACTGTAAGGCTCGATCGTTGAGGTTTGTGGTTCCAGGTGATGCCTGTCATCCAAGTGAGGCCTGTCATTCAGTCAACGCCTGTCATTTCGAGCGCAGCGAGAAACGGCAAGAAAGTGAGGTCGCAATAACAAGGCAGCGTGGCGGCAATGGCAAGAAGGCGCGGCGGGAATGAAACTGTCCCTGTCGTTTCGAGCGTAGCGAGAAATCTTGGGGGCAGTGGAACAGGATTTCTCCCTGCGGTCAAATGACACTTCTTTGCCATTCCGAGCGCAGCGAGGAATTCGGGGGCAACAGCATAAGATTCCTCCCTCCGGTCGGAATGACAGCGCCCTTGTGTCATTCCGAGCGCAGCGAGGAATCCAAGGGCAGTGGGACAGGATTTCTCCCTTCGGTCGAAATGACAAATAAGGTGGGGTCGTAATGACAAAGAAGTGAGGACGAAATAACAAGGAGCGGACTCGAAATGATGAAGAGGCGTGATGGACAACCAAGAAACAGAGTGGCAATGATAAGGAGGGACCGTGGATGGCCAAGCATTCGAGGTAAATCACAATAGTGCTACACTAAAAGCCTGCCGAAAAAGAGGAGGTCATCATGTCCAATCCCGTCGTCGCACAGAAATTTCCCTATGTACTCAACCTCGAGGCGGGCACCTATTATTGGTGCAGCTGCGGGCGTTCCGCCAATCAGCCCTTCTGTGACGGCTCCCACAAGGGCACCGATTTCACACCCCGGGAGTTCACCCTGGACAGCCCGGGCACCGTCGCCCTGTGCGGCTGCAAGCACACCCAGGATCCGCCCTTCTGCGACGGCTCCCACAGCGGCCTGGATTGATCCTGAATTGATCCATAAAAAACGGGCGCCCGTCCCAAAACGGGCGCCCGCCCCCTTTCCATGGAATGACAGAAGGGGAAATCAGAGGCCGGAACCGCGCGTCCCCGTGAATTCCGGATAGGCCTCCAGGCCGCACTCGGCCAGATCCACGCCCTCGAACTCTTCCTCTTCGCTGACGCGGATACCCATGATGGCCTTGAGGATGGCCCACACCGCCAGGCTGGTGCCGAAGACCCAGGCGAAGATGGCCCCGATGCCGAGGAGCTGCGCGCCCAGGGTGGCCTCCGGATTGGTGATGACCACCGCCAGGAGGCCCCAGATGCCCACCACCCCGTGCACGGAGATGGCACCCACCGGATCGTCGATCTTGAGCTTGTCCAGGGCGACGATGGAGTAGACCACCAGCACCCCGCCGATGGCGCCGATGAGGGTCGCCCACAGGGGCGTGGGGGTCAGCGGCTCGGCGGTGATGGAGACCAGACCCGCCAGGGCGCCGTTGAGCGCCATGGTGAGATCGGCCTTGCCGAACATGAGACGCGCCGTGATCAGGGCAGCCACCACGCCACCGGCCGCAGCCATGTTGGTGTTGACGAAGATCGCCGCCACCGCGTTGGCCTCCACCACGTTGGAGAGGACCAGTTCGGAACCGCCGTTGAAGCCGAACCAGCCCAGCCACAGGACGAAGGTACCCAGCGTGGCCAGGGGCATGTTGGCGCCGGGGATGGGGTTGATCTCGCCATTGGGGCCGTACTTGCCCTTGCGCGCCCCCAGCAGGAGCACGCCCGCCAGGGCCGCCGCAGCGCCGGTCATGTGCACGATGCCGGAACCGGCGAAATCCAGGAAGCCGGCCTCGTCGAGGAAGCCGCCGCCCCACTTCCAGAAGCCCTGCACGGGATAGATGAACCCGGTCATCACCACCGCGAAGGCGAGAAAGGCCCAGAGCTTCATGCGCTCGGCCACGGCCCCCGAGACGATGGACATGGCGGTGGCCACGAACACCATCTGGAAGAAGAAGTCGGCCAGCCCCGAGTAATAGGTTCCGTCATACCAGGCACCCGCATCCTGCGCGAGCACCGCCGCCGGGTCGTTGTCCGCCCCCAGCAGGAAGGAGATGCCGGGAATGAAACCGCCGGCATACTCGTCGCCCGGATACATGATGTTGTAGCCCACCACCATGTACATGATGCAGGCGATGGCGAACAGGGCAATGTTCTTGGTCA
Organism: Gammaproteobacteria bacterium; assembly: GCA_026981935.1. Classification (GTDB taxonomy): domain Bacteria; phylum Pseudomonadota; class Gammaproteobacteria; order SZUA-140; family SZUA-140; genus S012-109. The sequence continues at coordinate 2,885 of JALSIC010000017.1, read as the reverse complement.
GGATCTCCGCCGTGTTCTTGGAACGCACCATACCGGCCTCCAGCATGGCAAAACCGGCGGCCATCCACATCACAAGGGCGCCGGTCACCAGGAAATAGAAGGTGTCCAGCGCATATTTGGTTTCCAGAATCGCTTCCACTGTAAAATCCTCCGCAACTTCTCAATTGAACTCTCGGAATCAAAGGGCATCGCTGCCGGTTTCCCCGGTGCGGATGCGAATGGCCTGCTGCAGATCGAAGACGAAGATCTTGCCGTCGCCGATCTTGCCGGTCTGGGCGGCCTTGGTGATGGCCTCCACCACCTGGTCCAGCAGCCCGTCGTCCACCGCCACTTCCAGCTTGACCTTGGGCAGGAAATCCACCACGTACTCCGCCCCGCGGTACAGCTCGGTGTGGCCCTTCTGGCGGCCGAATCCCTTCACCTCCGTCACCGTGATGCCCTGCACGCCGATCTCCGACAGGGCCTCGCGGACATCGTCCAGCTTGAATGGTTTGATGATTGCACTTACCAGTTTCATAGAATTGTCCTCATTCAATGCCGCGTCCCCTTGGGGGGCGCTTACCCATACCAGAATGCCTTGAACACCCTCCTATAGCATCATCCGTGCCACCCCGTTTTCATATTAATTATCAATAGCTTATCTATAATCTTGTGTACGACCGTCCGCCCCCGCGCACCAAATGGGGCATCCCGCCCCAGGATTGCACTGGATTGGTGCACCAAATCTGTGCAACAACGATGGAGCTGCATACCCCCAGCGGCACCTCAAGCAAGGCAGTTCAACGGTATAGGCGGAGCACGGCCGGCTGGTGTAATATGGCCCGTCTCACATTGGCCACAGGAGGATGCCCATGGCCCTGGACCCCAAGCTCTTCGACGATCTCAGCCAGCGCCTGAGCGAAGTGCTGCCGGACAGCGCCCGGCTGCTGCAGCAGGACGTGGAAAAGAACCTGCGCGCGCTGCTCACCAGCACCTTCGATCGCCTGGACCTGGTGACGCGGGAGGAATTCGAGGTGCAAAAGGGCGTGCTGGAGCGCACCCGGCACAAGATAGGAATGCTGGAAAAACAGGTGGCCGAGCTGGAAAATCTGGCGCTGGGCAAGTTACCTCGTGATGACCTACACGGGCTTTAAGCGCTTCGCCACTGCACGTGCGCTCCGGTTGACACTGGCTGGAGCAACTTCTGCCGGACAGGAATCCAACCCGTTACTGAACCGAGGTTTTGCCTTATTTTATTGGCGAAATATTCGGGTTAGGGGCTTTCGTTGGAGCAGTAATAGTCGCACTTGGAGCAGATAGTTTTGGAAAAGCAGTAGTGGTGACTGGCATTCTCGCAGGCGTGGCGGGCTTGGGTTATCACTTCTACTGATGATTCTTTGGTTCACCAAAGGGAGAACGGGTCGGAGATAAAGGTCTTTTTAGCAGCAAACACCCCACCCACCCCCCGCCGTCGCGGGGCTTGCTGCTTTAGCCGCCTGACCGTGTCGGCTTACCGCGCCGCCATCTCCGGCTGCAGATCTCTTCGCTTGTGAATCACCGCCAGCACGACCACATCCGGTTCCCGGATCTCGTAGAGGATGCGGTAGGAATACAGTGATAACTCCCTGATCGCTTCGTCATTCAGTTCTGCCACTTTCTTCCCAGCCTTCGGCAACTCATCCAGGATATCCGTTTTCTCCCGGATATCTTGAGTGACCTTCCTGGCATAGTGCTTTGAGTCGTGAGCGATAAAATCATGGATGGATCGCAAATCGGCCCTGGCTGTCAGCACCGATGCGCATGCCCCGCCCTGCATGAACGACGATCCCCAGCGGCGACTGCTGGCCGCAACCCGGGGCTGCGCATCGACCACATCCTGGCGAGCCCCGAACTGTGCGCGCGGTGCCGGGACTGCCGCATCGACAAGGCACCGCGCGGCTGGCAGCGCCCCTCCGACCATGCACCCGTGCTGGCCGAATTCGAGGCGTAACAGCCGGCCGCATGCAAGCCCGCACCCGCCATTCTTGAGACTTACTAAGACAATCGATAGTAAAGCAACCTTCAGAGCGACCCAGGCGTTCCGGATCAAGGCGCGGCCCGCAGGGAATGGCTGGCCCTTTCCAAGGGTCGCAACGCCGAGCCGGGATGCCTGGGCCGCTCCCTCCGGGCGGGCGGTCGGGCGGCCATTCGCGGTGTTGCGGCGGCTTGTCATAGGCGCGCTATGGCGGCGCCACCGCGCCTTGCGACTGACCGCCCAGCCACCCGCTGAAGGTCGCTTTACTATCGATTGTCTTAGTACATTATTGACTCACAGGCGTTCACTTCTTTGTCCTTTCCATCGCGCCTCCCTGTCATTTCGACACCACTTCCTCTTCATTCACACCACACTTCCTTGTTGTCATTTCGACCTCACTTTCCTGTCATTTCGACCGCAGGGAGGTATCCCGTGTCAGTGGTATCGGATTTCTCGCTATGCTCGGAATGACGAAGAAGTGTCATTCCGACCGAAGGGAGAAATCTTGTACCACTGCCCCCCCGGATTTCTCGCTGCGCTCGAAATGACGGCATCACTTGGATGACAGGCGTCACCTGGCACGACGGAGCCCAACCGGAGCCCGTAGACCTCGGCTGTCGAAACTTACATTGATGACTGACGGCCGTGGTGCAGGCTGGAAAAGGCGCCGCTCCACCCGGATCTCGCCTCGCTTCATCGGGCCAGGCATGACAGGTATTCAGGCAATTCTCAATAACCCCGCGACAATCATACTAAGACAATCGACAATAAACCTGATCATTGCATAAATTCCCTCTCCCCCAGGGTTAGGGTGAGGGGATCGCATAGACGAGAAAATCGCCTGGATCCTGTCCCCTCACCCCGGCCCTTGCCGCCGGGAGAGGGGGGATTT
>JALSIC010000016.1 GCA_026981935.1 Gammaproteobacteria bacterium | reverse complement strand
CCTGCGTGCCGCGCCTTGATCCAGCGCCTGCCTGAAACGCTGAACACGATATATATTGTTGCCGGGTTAATAATGGAATGTCCCGTTCATCAGGAACCTGACGGAATGAAGCGTTTCTGCCAGTGGCTGTTTTGTCTGATTCTGGGGGCCGTGGTGTTGCCGGCGTCCGCGGGCGTGCTGGGCAGCCTGGGCCTGGGTGCGGGCCAGGAGGAATTCCTGCCGCCGGAACAGGCCTTCGTCTTTACCGCGGAGGTGCGGGACGGCCGCACCCTGGTGGCGCGCTGGGACATTGCCGAGGGCTACTATCTCTATCGCGAGCGCTTCTCCTTTCGTCTCGTCGAGCCGGCCGCACTCCAGACCGCCGAGCCGGTCTTTCCTCCCGGCGGCAAGTTCAAGGAAGACGAGTTCTTCGGCAGGATGGAGGTCTACTATCGCGAGGTGGAGGTGGCCCTGCCGGTGCGGGGGCGTGACGCCGATGACGGCCCCCGGACGGTGGTGCTGGAGGTGGGTTACCAGGGCTGCGCCGACAAGGGTTTCTGCTACCCCCCCATGAAGCACCGCATCGAGCTGGTGCTGCCCGCCGCCGATGCGGTGCCTCCGTTTGTGGGCGGCGGCGTGGCCGGCGGGCAGGGAGAGGCGCCCCCGCCGCTCAGCGAGCAGGACCGCATCGCCCGGGATCTGGCCGACGGGAGCCTGTGGCTGAACCTGCTGGGATTCTTCGGTTTCGGCCTGTTGCTCGCCTTCACACCCTGCGTGTTCCCCATGGTGCCCATCCTCTCCGGTCTCATCGTGGGGCAGAAGCAGGTCACCACGGCGCGCGCCTTCTGGCTTTCCTCGAGCTATGTGCTGGCCATGGCGCTCACCTACACCGCCGCCGGCGTGGCCGCGGCGCTGTTCGGCAGCAACCTGCAGGCCATGTTCCAGAATCCCTGGGTGCTGGGTGCCTTCAGCGCCCTGTTCGTGCTGCTCGCCCTGTCCATGTTCGGTCTCTATCAGTTCCAGATGCCCGCGGCCCTGCAGACACGCCTCAGCGCCTTGAGCCGGCGCGCGGGCGGTGGCGGGATGACCGGTGCCGCCGTCCTGGGGTTCTTCTCCGCCCTCATCGTGGGGCCGTGCGTGGCAGCACCCCTGGCCGGGATACTGATCTACATCGGCATGACGGGGGACGCCTTGCTGGGCGGCCTGTCCCTGTTCGTGCTCAGCCTGGGCATGGGCCTGCCGCTGCTCGTCTTCGGCACCTCGGCGGGCAAGCTCCTGCCCCGCGTCGGCCCCTGGATGGAGACCGTCCGCCATGTCTTCGGCGTGCTCCTGCTGGCCGTGGCCATCTGGCTGCTGGAGCGCATCGTGCCGCCCGCCGTGACGCTCATGCTCTGGGCGATCCTGTTCATCGTCGTCGCCGTGTACCTGGGCGCCTTCGACCGGCTGCCTGCGGGGAGTTCGGGGTGGCGGCGCCTGTGGAAGGGCAGCGGCCTGGTGATGGCCGTCTACGGCGTGGTGCTCATCGTTGGGGCGGCCAGTGGCGGGCGTGACATGCTGCGTCCCCTGGCGGGGCTGGCGGCCGGTGGCGCGACTCCGTCGCAGGGCGCGCCTGCCGAGGCGCCGGTGTTCCGACAGGTGAAGGGTCCGGATGGCCTGCAGCGGGCGGTCGCTGCGGCTGCGGCCCAGGGGCGTCCGGTGATGGTGGATTTCTACGCGGACTGGTGCGTGGACTGCAAGCGCCTGGAACGCAGTACCTTCAGCGATCCCGCGGTGCGGCGCAATCTCGAACGCATGATTCTGCTGAAGGCGGACGTGACCGACAACGATGCCAAGGATCAGGCGCTGCTGCGCCGTTTCGGCCTGTTCGGGCCGCCGGCCATTCTTTTCTTCGACAGCAGCGGCAGGGAACTGCAAGACTATCGGCTGGTGGGTTTTCTCGATCCCGAGGCCTTTCGCCGCCATACCAGCCGGGTGCTGGCCGTCTCGATGCAGGGAGGCAGGGCGATCTGATGGGCCGGATTCCCTTTCCCCTCATTCTGCTGGCACTGGCGCTGCTGGTGGGCGCGGCCCTGGGGTTCAATGCCCTGTACCAGCAGCGGCTGGAGCAGGTGGCCGAGGAGGGCTCGGCCGAGAGTGCCGCCCGACTGGTGGGCCGGCCCCGGCCCGACTTTTCATTCCCGGATCTGAACGGCTTTCCCCGCGAGGCGGCCGAGTGGGACGGCCGGGTGCTGGTGGTCAATTTCTGGGCCTCCTGGTGCCGGCCCTGTCGCCGGGAGATCCCCGCCTTCGTCCGTCTTCAGGCGCGCTACGGGACCGAGGGCGTGCAGTTCATCGGGATCGCCCTGGACAACCGGGAGGCCGTGCGGGATTTTCTGGAGGAACTCGAGGTGAGCGTCAACTATCCCATTCTCATCGGGGAGGATGATGCCATCGACACCGCCCGGGCCTATGGCAACGGACTCGGGGTGTTGCCCTATACCGTGCTGGTGGACCGGGAGGGGAAAATCCGCCACCTTCAGTACGGGGAGATGAGCGAGGCTCAGGTGGAGACGCAGCTGCGCCAGCTTCTCTAAGCCATTACGCCACGAATTGCGTCGAACTGGCAGAGATTTTCCTGAAACTGGACAATCTGCCACAGGGAGTGTTACATTACGGCGAAAAGTGGGACAGCGCCGTAAAATTCTATTTCGTAAGGGATTATAGGTTGTGGCGAAAATATGGGTCATCAACGGGCCGAACCTGAACCTGCTTGGGGAACGGGAGCCACAACACTATGGCAGGCGCAGCCTGGCGGACATCGCCCGGGCGCTGCGAGCAAAAGCCGCTGCCGCCGGCTGTGAGCTGGAGGACTTCCAGAGCAATGCCGAACACGAGCTGGTGGAGCGGGTCCAGGCGGCGGGCCGCGCGGGTGTGGATTTCATCATTCTCAATCCGGCGGCCTTCACCCACACCAGCGTCGCCCTGCGCGATGCCCTGAGTGCCGTGGGAATCCCCTTCATCGAAGTGCACCTGTCCAATATCCACGCACGCGAATCCTTCCGCCGCCATTCCTATTTCTCCGATATTGCCCGGGGGGTGATCTCGGGCCTGGGGCCCCAGGTCTACGAGCTGGCCCTGGCGGCGGCCTTGCACGCCGTGGAAAACGAACAGGCGTAGGGGGACGCAACCGCAAGGGGAAAGACGACAACGATACTAAATAACGATACTAAATATAGCTGGCGATCAGCACATGGATATCAGAAAAATCAAGAAACTCATCGAGCTGCTGGAAGAATCGGGCCTGGCGGAGATCGAGGTCCACGAGGGGGAGGAATCCGTACGCATCAGCAGGACGACGCAAGCGGCCCCGCCCCAGGCCGTGGTGATGCCGCAGGCAGCGGCCGCGCCACCCGCGCCGCCTGCCGAAGCGCAAAAACCTGACACGGAAGCACCGCCAGAACCGGCCCGGCCCGAAGGCCACGTCATCACCTCGCCCATGGTGGGCAGTTTCTATCGCGCCCCGGCACCGGGCGCCCAGCCCTTCGTGGAGGTGGGTCAGCACGTCAAGGTGGGCGATACGCTGTGCATCATCGAGGCCATGAAAATGCTCAACCAGATCGAGTCCGACAAGGAGGGCGTTGTGGCGGCCATCCTGGTGGAGAACGGCCAGCCGGTGGAATACGGCGAACCCCTGTTCATCATCGAATAGGCAGCGCCCATGTTCGAGAAGATCGTCATTGCCAATCGTGGTGAAATCGGCCTGCGCATCCTGCGCTGCTGCAGCGAGATGGGCATCAAGACCATCGCCGTGCATTCCTCGGCGGACCGGGACCTCATCCATGTGCGCCTCGCCGACGAGTCCGTGTGCATCGGGCCGCCGCCCTCCACGGAGAGCTATCTCAACATTCCCGCCATCATCAGCGCGGCGGAGGTGACGGATGCCGTCGCCATCCATCCAGGTTATGGCTTTCTCGCGGAGAATGCCGATTTCGCCGACCGGGTGGAGCAGAGCGGCTTTGTCTTCATCGGCCCGCGGCCCGAGACCATCCGGCTCATGGGTGACAAGATCTCCGCAATCGAGACCATGAAGCGCTATGGCATTCCCACCATTCCCGGCTCCGATGGCCCCCTGGGCGATGATCCGGAGAAGAACCTGGCGCTGGCGCGGGAGATCGGTTTTCCCGTCATCATCAAGGCCGCCGGCGGCGGGGGCGGGCGGGGAATGCGCGTGGTCTACAGCGACGCCGCCCTGGGCAATGCCATTGCCATGACACGCTCCGAGGCGGAGAGCGCCTTCGGCGACGGCACGGTGTACATGGAGAAGTTTCTGGAGAATCCCCGCCACATCGAAATCCAGGTGCTGGCGGACAATCACGGGAATGCCATCTATCTCTTCGAGCGGGACTGCTCCATGCAGCGCCGCCACCAGAAGGTCATCGAGGAGGCGCCGGCGCCGGGCATCACGGCAGAGCAGCGCCGCCACATCGGCGAACTCTGTGCCCGGGCCTGTGCGGAGATGGGTTACCGGGGTGCCGGCACCTTCGAGTTCCTGTATCAGGACGGCGAGTTCTATTTCATCGAGATGAACACCCGCTTGCAGGTGGAACATCCCGTGACGGAGATGATCACCGGCGTGGACATCGTCAAGGAGCAGATCCGCATCGCCGCCGGAGAACCCTTGTCCTACCGCCAGGAAGACCTGGAGATCCGCGGCCATGCCATCGAGTGCCGCATCAATGCGGAGGATCCTGTCAATTTCACGCCTTCACCTGGCACCATCACCCAGTACCACCAGCCCGGCGGACCGGGGATCCGCGTGGATTCCCACATCTACAACGGTTATACCGTGCCGCCCTATTACGACTCCATGATCGGCAAGATCATCGCCCACGGAGAGACCCGGGATTCAGCGCTTGCCCGCATGCGCACCGCCCTCAACGAACTGGTCATCGAGGGCATCAAGGTCAACGTGCCCCTGCACCGCGACATCGTCAACGATGCCGCCTTTCATGCCGGTGGCACCAATATCCACTACCTGGAAAAGAAACTGGCCGAGCAGGGATGAGCGAGGGGCGCGGGGTCCGGGTCCGTTTCACGAGGCTGGAGCGGTCACGGCAGACGGAAGGCCGTGGTGAGTGACGGGCACAAGGTCCGCCATCCGCTTCACCCTTTTGCCGTGATCGCCTCGTGACGGGGCCTGCCTCTGCAATGTCATTTCCCGACCCCGATTCCTTGTCATTTTGACATACTCATTTCTCATTTCGGCCATGCCCCTTTGTCATTTCGACCGAAGGGAGAAATCCTGTACCAGCGGCTTCAGATTTCTCGCTGCGCTCGAAATGACAGGGGCAGCGTCAGTCCCACCGTGCTCCTGG
>JALSIC010000015.1 GCA_026981935.1 Gammaproteobacteria bacterium | reverse complement strand
AGCGAGGAATCTTAAGCCACCGGCACAGGATTTCTCCCTCCGGTCGAAATGACAGGGAGGTAAGGTCGAAATGACAACGTTTCTGTCATTCCACCTCCCCTTTTGTCATTCCGAGCGCAGCGAGGAATCTGGGCCACCGGCACAGGATTTCTCCCTCCGGTCGAAATGACAGGGAGGTAAGGTCGAAATGACAACGTTTCTGTCATCCCACCCCCTTTTGTCATTCCGAGCGCAGCGAGGAATCTTGAGCCGCCGGTACAGGATTTCTCCCTTCGGTCGAAATGACAAGGGAATAGGGTCGAAATGACAGGGGGTAAGGTCGAAATGACAGGAATTCCGAATGATACTTGAGATAATCTGATGTTCCCGTAAACTGCTGCATTGAATCACCGCCAGATGCCTGGAACCCCGTAAGCATCAAGGAAGATACCATGCCCAGGGAATCATGCTATTTTGTCTATCTCATGACAAACTGGAACAACCGGGTGCTCTATGTCGGAGTGACCAATAACCTGACCCGCAGGGTTTATGAACACAGACACAAGCTCGTGGCGGGATTCACTGCCAGATACAATGTAAGAAAACTGGTCTATTTTGAGGAAACAGGCGATATCCACGCCGCGATACGGCGAGAGAAAGAAATCAAGAAATGGCGCAGAGAAAAGAAGAATGCCCTGATTGCCCAGACGAATCCGGAATGGCGCGACTTGGCGGAAGATATCGGGCTGTAGCCTGCGTGGTCACATCTGATCTGTCCCGGAAAACAGCAGGTCAGGATTTCTCCCTTCGGTCGAAATGACAGGTGGCTCGTCATCCCACCCCCTTTTGTCATTCCGAGCGCAGCGAGGAATCTTAAGCCACCGGCACAGGATTTCTCCCTTCGGTCGAAATGACAGGTGGCTCGTCATCCCACCCCCTTTTGTCATTCCGAGCGCAGCGAGGAATCTGGGCCGCCTGCACAAGATTTCTCCCTTCGGTCGAAATGACAAGGGAATAGGTCGAAATGACAAGGGGATAGGGTCGAAATGACAGGGGGTAAGGTCGAAATGACACTCGGCTTGTCAGTTCACACCGCGCCGGTACGCCTTCCCTGTCCCTCGTAGGCCTTTGCGGCCTGGCGGGCGTGCTTGAGGCGCTGCATCTCGCGGGCACGGGCGGTCTTTTCCGCCTCGCAGCGGGCCAGGATCTCGCGGTCGAGTGCCAGCAGTGCCCGCGCCGCGCCGGCCAATGCCGCTTCCCCGGCGGCGGAGGCCGCAGCGGGTGCAAAGAGCGTCTCCAGCACATCGCGGCGGCGCTCATCCAGGGCCTGGACATCCTCCCAGCGCGAATCCTCGCAGGCCGAGAGCATCTCCCGACTCAGTGCCAGCGCGCGCGCCAGCAATGCCTCGTGCTCCGCTTCGGAGGACACGCGATCAGCCTCCCTGCACGGCCGCGCCGCGTGCCTTCTCTGCTTCCAGTTGCGCGGCCTCGGGCTCGATGGCATCCCAGGCGCTCTTGATCTGGCCCAGCAGGGACGCCACCTCGTCCAGAAGCGCGGTCTCGTTCTTGAGATTGGCCTCGGTGAGGCGGCGCATCATGTAGACATAGAGTTCTTCCAGGTTTTCCGCGATCTCGCCGCCCACGGACTTGTCCAGGCTGACCCGCAGGCCGTCGATGATGGAAACCGCCCAGGTGATGTGCGCGCCCTTCTCCTGGACGGCGCCGCGCTCCATGAAACCCTTGGCGGCCGCGATCTTTTCCAGGGCACCCTCCATGAGCATCTGGATGAGGCGGTGAGGACTGGCCTCCTCCACGGCGGCCTGTCTGCCCACCTGCTGATACGCCTGCAGGGCACTCCGGGTATAGGTCTGACTCATGATCCGATCTCCTCCAAGGGTTTATTTCGTGGTTTGACAGAAAATGCGTTATCTGTTGCCCTGCCTCGCAACGGCGGGCAGGCCGGCGAGCTGCTGGGCGAGAAAGTCACTGGTGCTGCGCAACTGCGCCACGAGGGTGTCCATGGCGATGAACTGGGCCCTTATCCTTTCCTCGTAGGCCACCATGCGCCGCTCGATGGTTTCGCGCTTGTCATTGATCCGGTCGATCTGGCCTTCGATGCCCTCGGTCACGGAGGTAAAGAGCCCCTCGCTGTCCAGCAGCCCGGCCAGCATGTCGTCCAGCATCTCGGCATAGCCACGGCTGAAGCTGACGGTGCCGCGGTCCCCGGTGGCAGTGCCGGCCACCTTGATCCTGAGGCCCTGGGCCGCGCCCGTGCCGGTGAGGTACTGACCCTCGCCCGTGGCCTCGACACCGCCGATGGTGCCCGCCACGTCCAGCCCGTCGGTCACCGTCGGCGCGGTTCCGAACAAGTCCGTCTTGGCACTACCGCCGGATATCACGATCTTGGACTTGCTGCCATAGGCATTGGACGTGATGGTGAGCACACCGGCGCTTTCCGTGACCTTCACCGAGACACCCGCCTTGCTGAGTGCCTCGACCCCGTTGATCCTGGCCTGCAGCTCGGCGGCCAGATCGGCGGCCGAGGCATAAGTGCCGGGTGAAAGCGTCACCGTCGCGGAAACCCCGTCCACGGACAACGCCAGGGTGTCGTTGCTGCCTGCCGTGATGGTGAGATTGGCCGCGGCGGAACCCGTCAGACTGCCACGGGTCGCCACCTGGGTGATGTTGATGGCGTAGCTGCCCGTGCGCGTCGCGGCCTGCGAGCTTTCGTAGCTGACGAGGGCATCGCTGGTGGTGCCCACGGCGGCAAAAAGCCCCGCAACGGCCTCGAAATTCTCGTCGAGGGCCTTCTCCAGCCTGCCGTTGTCCAGCACCAGGGTGCCGTTCTCGCTGTCGCGGGTGATGCCGATGTCGGCCAGCATGCGGAAGGGCCCGGCCAGATCCGCCACGGGATCGCTGAGCATGCGCCGCACCTGGGTATCGATGCCGCGCAGGATCGCATCCCCGTTGAGCAGGCCCGCCTCCCTCGTCTCCGCGTTGTAACTGGACAGTTCATTGATGGTGGCCATCAGGCCGTTGTAGGCACTGACGAAACCGTTGACGGCCGTGGCTACGCTGTTCCTGTCCAGGGCCACCGTCAAGGTGGTGTTCCCGGCTCCCTTCAGGGTGATATTGAGGCCTTCGATGGTGTCCGTCAGATTGTTGCTCGCACTGCTGATGGCGATGCCGTTCACGGTCAGGCCGGTCACGTCGCTGGCGGCCCGGGTCTGGGCGAGATTGGTGGCGCTGCCGTTGAAGGCCAGCAGGGAGAGCCCGCCGGCATCCGTGTCGTCGCCATCGTCGTCCTGCACCGTGATCTCCAGGCTGTTGGCGGCGCCGGTATCGTTCACGGAAAGCGTCAGGCGCTGGTAGGTGCCGTCGTTGACGATGGCCGCGGTCACCCCGATATCGGCCTCGTTGATGGCATCGCGTATCCCCCGCAGGCTGCCGTCGGTGATGGTCACCGTGCGGGTGGCCTTGTCGGGATTCTGGGTAAACGAGGTATAGGTGTCGGTGTCCGGGTCATAGACCGTGGTACCGAACTTGAAGGTCAGGGTGCCGGTACCCAGGATGTCGGTATCGGCGGTGAAGCGGGCCGCCGCGTTGGTCACGGGGTCGGTGGCCAGTTGCTGGGCCGTGGCCAGGCCGCCGACGCTGATGTCGTAGATGCCCGGCGCGGCCCGGCTGCCAGCCGTGGCGGTCAACACTTCCGTGTCGCCGGACGTCGCGCTGCGGCCGCGGTAGGTATCCGGCGATCTCAGCGACGCCAGGGCATCGCGCAGGGTGGACACCGCCCCCTTGAGGCTGCCGAAGGCGGAGAGCCGGGCCTGCAGCTCGGCCTCGCGCAGGTCGAGACGCTGCATCTGCGGGGCCCTGCGTGCTTCCACGAGCTGGCTGACGATGCTGTTGATGTCGATGCCGCTGCCGAGCCCGGGGGAAGAGATGTGCGCCATGAAAGATCTTCTCCCTATTCGAGGATTACATTATTGAATCGACCGCCATCGTGGCGGCCTGGCTGCGGGTCCCGGCCGGAATCTGAAAAAGGCGACTCACCCCGGATTCCGCTTCGCTTCATCCGGACTGCCCCGGTCGTGCCGTTGCAACCCGGCCCAACGATAATATGCAAATTCATGGCCAGAACGACCGGAAACTCACGCCTTGAGATCAAGGAGCAGGCCCTCCTCTGCGCGCGCGAGCTGGCGCGCCAGCTTGAGCATCTCCTCCGCGGGAATCTGCCGGATGACCTCCCGGGTCTCCGAGTCATAGACCCGGATGATCACCCGGTTGAGTTCCTTGTCGACGGTGAACTCCAGGTCGCGCTGGATGTTCTGCACGTAGTCCTTGATGGCACTGACGGCCGACGAGAGCGCCTGCATGTCGATTGCGGCGGGCTCGCCGGGGGACGCCGTGTCTTCGTGGCCGCCCCGCGGCACGATCTGCCGGCCGGCGGCCGGCAGATCGTGGCGGCCGGCGGGCCGAGCCGATGCCCCTGCAAGCCCGAATATCAGGTCGGAAGACATGACGCGATACCCCTTGCTGAATCAATCCGCTAGGCTCGAGCCCCGGGGGCTTGCCGGCCCCCGGGCTCGGTCACCCCTGCCTACTGCAGCAGCGACAGGACGAGCTGCGGCAGGGCGTTGGCCTGGGCCAGCATGGAAACGCCGGCCTGCTGCAGGATCTGGGTGCGGGTCAGGTTCGCCGTCTCGGCGGCATAATCCGTGTCCAGGATGCGCGAACGCGCGGCGGAGAGGCTCTCCGAGGTCGCCTGCAGGTTGGCGATGGTGGACTCCACCCGGTTCTGGATGGCGCCCAGCTTCGCCCGGGAGCCGTTGATGGCGTCCAGCGCCGAATCCACAGAGAGGATGGCCGTGTTGGCGCCCGCCACGGTGGAAATATCCACGGCTTCGATGGAGCTCGAAGCCGCCAGGGTCACGGCACTGGTCGAGGCCAGGCCGAGAATGTCCGCGCCGGCCGTGATATTGATGTCGGCGCTGGAGCTGAGCGTGATCTTGCCCTTCAGCTCGGCAGTATAGTTGGCTGTGCCAGTACCTTCAGGGTTTTCGCTGAAGCTTGAAAACACGGTGCTCATGGCACCGCGATTAGTACCACCAGTACCGTCGGTGTAATTGAAAGCTTCCTCCACGATGATGTCCCGGCCGTCTGCGGCCGTGAGCTTCAGGCTGCCGTTGTCGTTGACGGCGGTCACCCCCGTGTCGCTCACCTTGGCGTTGATGGCATCCACCATGACGTCGAGGCCGACGGTCGTATCACTATTAAAAGTATTCTGGTAGATTTCCGTGCCGTTGATTCTGAAGGTATACTGAAGTTGATCGTTATCTGCAGCGGTAAAGCTCAGGAAATTGCCGCCGGTCAGGCCGCTGACCGTCTGTTCGTTGCTGGCCGTGGCCTCCACGCCGCTGATGTTCGAGGCGTTGATGGCCCGGGCCAACGCATAGG
>JALSIC010000014.1 GCA_026981935.1 Gammaproteobacteria bacterium | reverse complement strand
GAAAGATTTCTCCCTTCGGTCGAAATGACATGGAAGTGTGGTCGAAATGACATGGAAGTGTGGTCGAAATGACACTTCTTTGTCATTCCGAGCACAGCGAGGAATCTGAAGCCGCTGGCACAGGATTTCTCCCTTCGGTCCAAATAATGACAAGAAAGAGGTGTCGAAATAACAAAGAAGTGTGGCGGAAACAGCAAAGGAGGGGGTGGCAAGGCAAAGGAGCCGCCGGTTATTGTGGTTTCCTGAATGCATGACATGAGCAGCCTGGATGGAGCGAGGCGGACTCCAGGTTGATAATGTAAATCTCAATAATGCAGGCCTCAACAGTGCTGACGCCGGGCCATGCAGGGAAATGGTATAATCAATCATCACTTCCTTGTATGGCTGGCCTTTGCTGCATGTATCCAGGGCTGTTTCATCCCCGAACCCCGGGCACCCTTTCGACGCGCCGGGAAGCGTTCCTGGCATGCATCACCTGGGGGTTCCTGGCAACAGCCTTGATGCTGGCCTGTACCTCGTCTGGTGCTGCTGTACGGGATGCGCTGTGGGTCACCGACGGGCCGGTGTATACCATGGCCGTGTTCGGGACCCATACCGGGGGGGCAACGGGCGGCGGCGTGGTGATCGACACCGCCACCGTGCTCCTGGACCGGGCCTATCCGCGCATCGAAGGCACCGTCCATGCCGTGGTGGCCGACGGTCGCGGCGGCTGGTTCGTGGGCGGGCAGTTTGCCACGGTCGATGGCCAGCCGCGCGCCAATCTGCTCCACATACGCCCCGACCGCAGCGTTGATGTCCTCTGGGATCCCGCACCCGATGGTGCGGTGCGGGCCCTGGCCCTGTCTCCGGATGGCGCGACCCTCTACGTGGGCGGCGACTTCACCCTGATCGCGGGCGCCGCCCGCACGCGGATCGCCGCCCTGGATGCCGTCACGGGCGCGGCGCGCGACTGGGCGGCGGGTGCCGATGCCACCGTGCGGGTTCTGGCGCTGTCCCCGGATGGCGCGACCCTCTACGTGGGCGGCGACTTCACGGCCATCGGGGGCCTGGCGCGCGGCCGCCTGGCGGCGCTCGGGACGGCGAACGGCACTGTGCTGGCGGGCTGGCAGGCGGACGCGGATGCCGCTGTCCATGCCTTGCGCCTGGCCGGTGACACCCTCTACGTGGGCGGGGCGTTTGCAACTGTCGGGGGGATGCCCCGCGGACGCCTGACGGCGGTGAAAGCCGCCGATGGCGCGGTGCTGGACTGGGATGCCGAGGCGGACGCGACGGTGCGCGCCCTGGCCTATGACGCGGGAAGCGGACTGCTCTATGCGGGCGGGGATTTCACCGTCATCGGCGGGGCGGCGCGCGATCATGTCGCCGCGCTGGATACGTCCGCCATCGAGCCGGACCGAGCGACGAACTGGAATCCCGGCGCCGATGCGCCCGTCCATGCCCTCCTGCTGGTGCAGGGAACCCTGTACGCCGGGGGTGACTTCACGCGCATCGGCGGGGCGGCGCGCGATCGTATCGCGGCCCTCGAGACGGATACGGCCGGTGCCGGCGCAACGGACTGGGATCCGGGCCTCGACGGGACCGTGGAGGTGCTGGCCGACAACGGCGGCCGGCTTTTCGTGGGCGGCGCCTTCAACGGCGCCACGGACCGTGCGACGCTCTACATCGGCGGCGATTTCGGTTATGTGGGGCCGGCCACGGGCGGCGGGGTGGCACTGCCCGCCGATCCGGTTCAACCCGGTGATGACCGGCCCCTGGCGGGGTATCCCGCCATCAATGGTCCCGTTTATGCCGTGGTGGCCGACGGCAGTGGCGGCTGGTATGTGGGGGGGGATTTCAGCCGGGCGGGAGGACTGGCCCGCCGCCACCTGGTTCATATCCTGGCGGATCGCTCCGTGGACCCCGGCTGGGATCCGGCGCCTGACGCACCCGTGTACGCCCTGGCCCGCGATGGCGCTACCTTGTACGTGGGCGGTGATTTCACGGTGATCGGGGGCCAGGCGCGCGCGCGGATTGCGGCGCTGGACGGGGCGGGCGCGGCGACGGCCTGGGATCCCGGCGCCGACGGGACGGTGCGGGCCCTGCTGGCCATGGGGGGGACGGTCTACGCGGGGGGGGATTTCACGGTGATCGGCGGCCAGGCGCGCGGCCGCATCGCGGCGCTGGACGGAGCGGGCGCGGCGACGGCCTGGGATCCCGGCGCCGACGGGACGGTGCGGGCCATGGTGTTGGGCAGCGACGGGACGACCCTGTACGTGGGCGGCGATTTCCGGTCCTTCGATGGCGGCAACATTCCGCGGGCCTATCTGGCGGCCCTGGATACCACCACCACCGTGCGCGCAGACATCCCCGGCGCCTGGGATCCCGCGCCGGATGCCCCTGTCCATGCCCTGGCCCTGGCGGGGACGACCCTGTACGTGGGCGGCGATTTCGGCCGCATCGACGCCCGGTTCCGCTATCGCCTGGCGGCGGTGACGGCCGATCCCGCCACGCCCGCAGTCACCACGGCAAGTGTCTGGAATCCCCGTGCCGGCGGGACGGTGAGGGCCCTGGCCCTGGCGGGGACCACGCTCTATGCAGGTGGCGATTTCGGTTCCGTGGGCGGCGAGCGTCGCAGCCGCATCGCCGCGCTGAGCCTCAACGACGGCCGCGCGACGGCCTGGGATCCCGCAGCGGACGGCGTGGTGCGTGTCTTGAGCTTTTCCCCCGGCGGCACCTCGCTCTACGTCGGAGGCGAATTCACATCCATCGGCGGTCTGGTGCGCAACCGGGTGGCTGAGCTGGACCGCCGCACGGGGCTGGCCCGCTTCTGGAATCCCAGTGCCGACGGCCCCGTCTACGCCATCGAGCCGGCGCCGGATCTGGGTGTGATCTACGTGGGCGGCGCCTTCGGGATCATCGGGGGACAGCAGCGTCCCCTGCTCGCCGAGCTGCGGGGCAATGGCACCGCCACGCCCTGGACGGCGGATTTGAGCGGTTCCAGCGCCAGCCCCGCCACCGGCGGCGCGGTGCATGCCCTGCTCGTGGCCGGGGAGACCCTCTACGTGGGCGGGGACTTCGCCCGCGCGGGCAGCGCGGACCACAAGGGGCTGGTCGCCCTGGAGGCCGCCACGGGCGCGCCCCTGTCCTGGGCTCCCCAGGTGGCGGGGGTGGTGCGGACGCTGGCACTGCACCCGGACCGCAACGCGCTCTACATCGGGGGCGAATTCGTTGCGGTGAACAACGACGACCGGGGCAACATGGCGGCAGTGGACCTGGACAGCGGCCTGGCCACGGCCTGGCATCCCGATGCCGACGGACCGGTCCGGGGGCTGGCCCTGTCCCGCGATCTCACCACCGTCTATGCCGGGGGGGCGTTCGCCCGTGCCGGCGGCATCGCCGCCGCCGGCCTGGCGGCGCTGGACGTGGCCGCCGGCACGGCGCAGGGCGGCTGGTCCCATGACACCGATGACGGGGTCCATGTACTGCAGGTGGCGGCGGACGGCCGCACGGTCTATGCCGGCGGTGCCTTCACCCGCCTGGACGATGCCCCGCGGGCGCGCCTCGCAGCACTCGACGCCCTGGCCCTGGAGACCACGCCCCCTGTCACCACGCCGGATCCCCCGCCCGGTTCCTACAATGGCGGGAATTTCGATACCGTGGCGCTGAACTGCGATGACGGTCAGGGTGCCGGCTGCGCGGTCACTTACTATACGCTGGACGGATCGCCACCCACGACCCGCTCCCGCGTGTACGACGGTCCCATCGAGCTGCGGGACGACACCACGCTGCGTTATTTTTCCATCGACCGCCTGGGCAATACGGAGTCGCCCGGCAGCGCGCGCTATGTCCTGGATCTGCAGCCGCCCCGGACCACGGTCTCGCCGCCCTCCCGGGTCTTCAGCAAGCGCCGCATCCGGGTGACGCTCACTTGCAGCGACAGCAAGTCGGGGTGTGCCGGCACCTTCTATTCCAAGAACGAAGACGATCCACCCGACGCCTTCCTGCCCTATGGGTCGCCCATCACCATCGCCGACAATACCGTGCTGCGCTTCTTTTCCGTGGACCAGGCCGGCAACCGGGAAGTGGTGCGCCGTGCCGACTATGTGAGCAACTACGGCGGCCCGGGCACTGTCCATCCCCTCTTGCTGGGGGGGCTCGTGCTGCTGGGGCTCGCGCGCCGGAGGCGACGGTGATGATGCGCCGGCTCGTCTTCTGCCTGCTGCTCATGATCGCCGCCGTGCGGGTGGATGCGGCTGCCATTCCCGGCACCGGCATCGGCGATGTGGACGGCCCCGTCCATGCCATGGCGGTCTTCAACCGCGTGCTCTACCTCGGAGGAAGCTTCACTACCGTCTATCACCGCAACGGTACCGCGAATGTGCGCAACGGGCTGGCCGCCATCAATCTCGTCACCGGCGAGGTCACTGGCTGGGATCCGGGGGTGACGGGCACGGTCCATGCCCTCGCCATCTCGCCCGACGGGCGGACGGTCTACGTGGGTGGGAACTTCTCCCAGATCGGCGCCACGGCCCGCAGCCATCTCGCGGCGGTGGAGGCGGCTGGCAATGGCACGCTTCTCAACTGGGCGCCCGAGCCCGACGGCCCCGTTCGTGCCCTGGCCCTCGCGCCCGACGGCCAGACCCTCTACGTGGGCGGCAGTTTCACGACGCTTGCCGCCGGCACGGTGGCGCGGCGCAACCTGGCGGCGGTGGATGCGGTGACCGGTGTTGCCCACCCCTGGGTGGCCGATGCCGACGATGCCGTGGAGGCGCTGCTCCTGGCCGGCGATGAGCGCCTCTACGTCGGCGGTGCCTTTTCCCTCATCGCCGGGCAGCTCCGTCCTTATCTCGCCCGCCTCAACCGGGCCAGCGGCCAGGCCGATGCCTGGAACCCGGCGCCCGACGGCGTGGTGCGGGCAATGGCCGCCGGCCAGGGGCGGCTCTACATCGGCGGCGATTTCACCGCGGTGGATGGCGGCCCACCGGGCAGTCGCAACTTTGCGGCGGCCCTGGATCCCGCCGCTGCCACACCGGGCAGCGTGTTGACTGCCTGGAATCCCGATTTCAATGGCACGGTGCGGGCGCTTGCCCTCTCCGCCGACGGTGCGGTGCTCTACGCCGGCGGCGATTTCTCCGCGGTCAACGGCGGCACGTCCCGGAATCGCCTGGCGGCGGTGCTCACCGGTCCCGCCAGCGCCGACCTCACGGCCTGGGACCCCGGCGCCGACCAGACGGTGCGCGTCATGCTGGCCGAAGACGCAGGGGGGCAGCTCCTCGTCGGCGGCGATTTCACCGACATCGCCAGCGATCCCTCCCCGGATCCCCGCACCGGCCTGGCGATGTTTGCCATCGGCCCGCCCGTGACCCGTGCCGATCCGCCGCCCGGCGGTTATCAGAGTGCACAGAGCGTGACCCTGAGCTGCGAGGACAATGGCGGCGGGGCGTGCAGCGCCATCTATTTCACCACGGACGGCAGCGCGCCCCAGGCCGTCCCCGCCCAGCTCTACAGCGGGCCCATCACCATCGGCGCGGACACCCTGCTCAAGTTCTTCGGCGTGGACGGTGAGGGCAATGTCGAAGTGGTGCGCACGGCGGCCTATTTCATCGACAACACCCCGCCCGTGGTGAGTGCCTCCCTGCCCGGCGGGGCCTACGGCAGCGCCGACCTCCAGCCGGTGACCCTCCAATGCGACGACGGTGGCGGCTCGGGCTGCGACAGGATCTATTTCACCGACGACGGCACACCGCCCACGACGGCCTCCCTGGTCTATGCCGTGCCGCTGGAACTGGATCTTCTCCTGGGCAGCGGCGCGGGGCAGCTCACGCTGCGTTTTTTCGCCGTGGACAATGCCGGCAATCAGAGTGCGGAGGAACAGGTGGTCTATGATCTGGATCTGGCCCCGCCGCTGGTCTTTTCCTCACTGCCCGATGGCACCTATCCGGCGCCGCAGACGGTGAGCCTGCGCTGCGACGACGGGCCGGGGACGGGCTGCGCCGTCATGTACTACACCACCGACGGCAGTGCGCCCTCGGACGGGACGGTGCGCGACGTGCAGGGCAATCTCATCCCCCCCTCGCCCGTCTACACGGAACCGCTGGTCCTGAGCAGCGCCACCATGCTCAATGTCCTGGTCATCGACAATGCCGGCAACCGCAACACCGTCATCGCCGGGATCTATGCCTTCACCCGCGAAGAGGATCGCGAGCGCACCGCCGGCGCGGTGCCGTTGTGGTTTTCGGGTGTGCTGTTGCTGTGGTACGCGGGGCGCCGCTTCAGATACCGGTTCAGTGCCGGAAGTGGCGCATGGCGGTGAAGACCATGGCGATGCCGTGTTCGTCGGCGGCGGCGATGACCTCTTCGTCGCGTACCGAGCCGCCCGGCTGGATGACGGCCGTCACCCCTGCTTCGGCGGCACTGTCCAGGCCGTCGCGGAAAGGAAAGAAGGCATCGGAGGCCATGACCGAGCCGGCCACTTCCAGGCCGGCCTCGGCGGCCTTGAGGGCGGCGATGCGGGCACTGTAGACCCGGCTCATCTGTCCCGCCCCGACACCGATGGTCATGCCGTCGCGGCAATAGACGATGGCGTTGGACTTGACGAACTTGGCCACCTTCCATGCAAACAGCAGATCTTCCAGCTCCTGCGGGGTGGGCGCGCGGCGCGAGACCACCTGGAGTTCGTCGCTGGTCACCATGCCGCCGTCGCGCGTCTGGATCAGGAGCCCGCCCACCACGCGCTTGTAGTCCAGCCCGCGGGTGGTGGGGGCGGACCACGCGCCGCACAGCAGGAGGCGTACGTTGGGTTTGGCCGCCAGTGCCTCGCGGGCCTCGCCATGGGCCTCGGGGGCGACGATCACCTCCACGAACTGCCGGGCGAGGATGGCGCGGGCGGTGGCGCCGTCCAGGGGCTGGTTGAAGGCGATGATGCCGCCGAAGGCGGAGGTGGGGTCGGTGCGGTAGGCGCGCTCGTAGGCCGCCTCCAGGCTTTCTCCCAGGGCCACGCCACAGGGATTGGCATGCTTGACGATGACACAGGCGGGCTGGCCGGAGAAGTGCTTGACGCACTCCAGCGCCGTGTCGGCATCGGCGATGTTGTTGAAGGAGAGCGCCTTGCCCTGGACCTGGCGTGCCGTGGCCACGCAGGGCTCTTCGACATCGTGCTCCCGATAGAAGGCGGCCTGCTGGTGGGGGTTCTCGCCGTAGCGCAGGTCCTGGACCTTGAGGTACTGGCAGTTGTGGGTGCGCGGGAAGGCCTGGCGTTTGCCGTGGGCGTCCAGGCTGCCCAGGTAAGCGGCGATGGCGCCGTCGTAGCGTGCGGTGTGTTCGAAGGCCTTGACCGCCAGCTCGAAGCGGGTGGCATCGCTCAGCAGCCCGTCGTGGGCGTCCATTTCCGAGAGAATGCGCCGGTAGTCATTGCAGTCCACCACCACGGCCACGGCAGCGTGATTCTTGGCCGCGGCCCGCACCATGGCGGGACCGCCGATGTCGATGTTTTCGATGGCCGTGGCCAGGTCGCAACGGGGATCCGCCACGGTACGCTCGAAGGGGTAGAGGTTGACCACCACGAGGTCGATGGGCGCGATGCCGCTGGCGGCCATGACGGCGTCATCCTCGCCGCGCCGTCCCAGGATGCCGCCGTGTATCCGGGGGTGCAGGGTCTTGAGCCGGCCCGCCATCATCTCCGGGAAGCCGGTGTAGTCCGAGACCTCCCGGACGGCAATGCCGGCCTCCTGCAGCAGGCGCGCGGTGCCCCCGGTGGAGAGGATCTCCACGCCCCGCTCCGCCAGGGCCCGGGCAAAATCCACGATGCCCGTCTTGTCCGAGACGCTGATCAGCGCCCGGCGGATGCGCCATGGATGGCCGCTGGCGTGTTCGTCACCCATGTTTCGCCTTTCCGGTTCCGCCAAAATTTGATGGTCTCATATGCAAAATGTGCAGCTCGGATGGACTGGAACGTAATCCGGGTGCAGGGGTTTTACTGCCTGGTTTCCTGGATTCCGCGCTTGCAGCGCTTCATCCAGGCCGCCTAACCGGCGCACCAACAACAGCCAGGCCGTGTCCATTCGACTACGAGACCGTCTGTATTTACAACAGGTTTACAGCAGGCCATGTTTTTCCAGGCGCTTGCGCAAGGTGCCGCGATTGATGCCCAGCATGGCGGCGGCCTTGCTCTGGTTGCCGCGGGCCTGCTGCATCACGATCTTGAGAAGGGGGTATTCCACCTCGTCCATCACCAGCTCATAGAGATTGCCCGGTGGCGGATGCCCGTCCAGATCATTGAAATAGCGCTCCAGGGCCGTGTGGATGCAGGCGCTCAGGGGCTGCTTGCGCCGCTCCTGGCCCGCGGGGCGTTTGGGATCGGCGGTGATCATGCCGCCAGGCCCACGCGTTCGATGAGCCGGTCGAAGAAATCGCGGGTCAGGGCCAGCTGTTCCGTGACGTCCTCACAGCGGTTGACGGCCTGGCGGAAGGCCGCGCCCCCCGGCTGGCCCTTGCTGTACCAGGAGATGTGCTTGCGTGCGATGCGCACGCCGACGTATTCGCCATAGAAGGCATACAGGCTCTCCAGGTGATCCAGCATCAGGTCCCGGATGACCGTCAGGGGGGGATCCGGCAGGCGTTCCCCGGTCCTGAGATGGCGGTCCACGAGACCGAACAGCCACGGGCGTCCCTGGGCGGCCCGTCCGATCATGATGGCGTCGGCGCCCGTGTAGTCCAGTACCCGGCGCGCCTGGCCGGGGGTGCGGATGTCGCCGTTGGCGATGACGGGAATGCGCACCGCGGCCTTGATGGCGGCGATGGTGTCGTATTCGGCCTCGCCACGAAAACCGCAGGCGCGGGTGCGTCCGTGCACCGCCAGGGCCTGGATGCCGCAGTCCTCGGCGATGCGCGCGATGGTCACGCCGTTGCGGTGGGCGGGATCCCAGCCGGTGCGGATCTTGAGCGTGACGGGTACGTCCACCGCACCCACCACCGCCTCCAGGATGCGGGCCACCAGCCCCTCGTCCCTGAGCAGGGCGGATCCCGCCATGACGTTGCAGATCTTTTTCGCCGGGCAGCCCATGTTGATGTCGATGATCTGGGCCCCGTTGTCCACGTTGTAGCGGGCCGCTTCGGCCATCATGGCGGGGTCGGCGCCGACGATCTGGACCGAGCGGGGTTCGTCCTCTCCTTCGTGATCGGCGCGGCGCCGGGTCTTCTCGCTGCCCCACAACAGGGAATTGGAGGAGACCATCTCCGAGACGGCCAGGCCCGCCCCCAGGCGCCGGCAGAGCTGGCGGAAAGGCCGGTCGGTGACGCCGGCCATGGGTGCCAGCACCAGGTTGTTTTTCAACTGATAAGGACCGATACGCATCGTCTTGTCGGTGCCGGCGGGATCGCGGGCAGGTATGGTTGCTTGAACGTGCTTCAGGCCGTCGGGCCGAAAGCGCCCTATGATACTCTGTCAGGCCAGGAGGATAAAGGGGAGGATAAAGGGGAGGATAAAGGGGAGGATAAAGGGCGCCTTCAGATGAATTCGAAGCGGAAATTGACGGCCTCTTCGCCGGGGTCCACCAGGTCCAGCACAATGGGCAGGGGGGTGTCCGGCGCCAGCCCTTTTTTCAGATCCATCCCCGGGGGCAGATAGATCTGGGGAGGGAAGCGCCGGCCGGCGACCAGGCGTTCCTCCAGATCATAGAAACGCAGATCGAGGGTGGGATAGGGCTGGGGGAAAGGCGCCTCGTTGAGAATGGTGATGGTCACGCGCAGGCCGCGGGGGGTGGCCGGCGTCTCCGGGACCGGGCGCAGGTCGCGCGCCACCACCTTGATCCGGCGCAGGTCCCGCTGCAGAGGCAGTTCACAACGGGTCAGCGCGCACAATTGCTCCAGCCAGGGGCGCAGGGCCGCGCGTTGCGCCAGCGCGTCGCGCTGGAAATAGGCGTACTGAAAGACCAGGAGCAGAATCAGTCCCAGGTTGGCCAGCACCCATGGGAGGGTGCCACGACGGGATGACGCGGCCTGCGGGGCGGCGGAGAGTTCGGCCAGGCCCTGCGGTGTGGCCTTGATCCGGAAGGAGGACGGCTTTTCCACGGTTGATCGAGGCGTGCCTCGTTCCGTGGAGACGGTGTCCAGACGGAGATGGATGGTTGCACGACACTGAAAACAACACAGGGCTTCATCCCCCATCAGGATCTGCCCGTTCAAGGGGATCAGGCTTCCGCAAGCAGGGCATCGGATGTCCATGTTGGGGCAGGGTAAAGAGGGTGCGGCAAAGATACAAGCGCTTCAGTCTCGCCCCGGGCTGCGCCGGGCCACGACGCGCACCCATTCCTCGCGCCGGCAGATTTCGAAATCCCGGTACCAGGGGCGGTAGGCATCGATGACGTTCTGTGCCTGGCCGGCGAGGATGCCGGAGAGCACCAGGGCTGCATCGGCCTTGGCCCGCTGTGCCAGCCGGGGCGCGAGGGCCTGCAGGGGGCCGGCCAGGATGTTGGCCACGATGCAATCCGCCGCCAGCGCCGGCAAGGCTTCCGGCGGGATCGCCTGGATGCGGTCGGCGACGCCGTTGCGCTCGGCGTTGGCACGGGTGGCGGCCAGGGCCTGGGCGTCGATGTCCACCGCCCAGGCGCGCTGCGCGCCCAGGCGCAGGGCGGCGATGGCGAGGATGCCCGAGCCGCAGCCGTAATCGAGAACAGTGGTGCCGGCGAGAGGGGCGGAGTCCAGCCATTCCAGGCACAGGGCGGTGGTGGGATGGGTGCCGGTGCCGAAGGCGAGCCCCGGGTCGAGGAAGAGATTGATCGCGCCGGGATCCGGCGGCGCCTGGTCACCGGGACAGATCCACAGGCGCCGGCCGAAGCGCATGGGACGGAAACGGTCCAGCCATGCCCGTTCCCAGTCCTGGTCCGCGAGGCGGGTCAGGCGATGGGGCGGCACGGTTTCCCGGCGCAGGGTGCGGCGTGCCGCTTCGAGCACCGCCCGGGCGTCGCAGGCGGCGGGAAACAGGCCCACCACCCGGGTCAGGCGCCAGGGGAGGATGCCGTCCCCCGGGCGGATCTCGAAACAGGGCTCGTCGCCCTCGTCTTCCAGGGAGATGGCCAGGGCCCCGGCGCGCTCCAGGCAGGCTTCGACGCTTGCCACCTCATGGGGCTTGACGATGATGGCGAGTTTCAGCCAGTCGTTGCTGTGATCGGCACAAGACACGGTGGGGAAAGCGCGGTCATCGTGATACGGGATGGCGGGAAAGCATCCGGGAAGCGTGAACTCTATCACAAAATCATGGTGTCAGAGGCATTAGGATGAACAATGATGCGTCCCTCCCTTCGATATGTACTCCTTTTCGCCCTGTTCCTGTCCTTCAGCGCGGGGGCGGCCCCCCTGTCCGGGAAAGTGGCCGGGAAAGTATTCGGGAAAGTATCCGGGCAGGTGGCCGGGAAGGGCGGCGAGGCAACGCTCCCCGTGCCAGGGAGCCGGTCGGCGTGGTCCCAGGCATGGTCTGGGGAACGGCAGAACAACGGACTGCTGCTTCCCCCTGACCGCCCTGCCGGGAACCTCCTCAGCCTCGGGGTATTGCATGTCAACAGCGGCCTGCCTTCGGCGGCACGGCCCTTGGAGCGGGCCGCCGAGGCCGGCCTGCATCTCAACCTCTTCCATCTTTTCGGTGTTCTGAACACCAGCCCTGGCGGGCTTGCGCCGCAGTCACGGGACATGGTGCTGCAGCTCAATCTTCCTTTCTGAATATCACCACTTTTTTCAGTGGCGAGAGGTTGATCTCGTCCACCACGCCCGTCGGCGGCGCAGCCACGGCCAGTGCCACGGCCTCGGCCACGTCTTCCGCGCGCAAGGCGTGCTCGGGCTCCGGCCCCGGTGCGAAATCCAGGTCGGCGAAGAAACCGGTACGCACCATGCCCGGGTTGATCACGGTGACGCGCACGCCGCTGCGCGCGCATTCCTCGCGCAGGGCCTGGGCAAAGCCCCGCAGGGCGAATTTGGAGGCGCAATAGATGCTCCCCTTCTGATGCCCGGCCAGGGCGGCCTCCGAGCCGATGAAGACCAGCAGGCCGTCACCCCGGCTTTTCATCGTCGGCAGAAAGGTGCGCACGGCAAAGGCATGGGCAAGGAAATTGATTTCCATGAGCGCGCGGATCTGGTCGCAGGAGAATTCTTCCAGGCAGCCGAAACGGCCGCGTCCTGCGCAGCAGACGAGGGTATCGATACGGGGGTGCTCCCGTTGCAGCGCCAGGAGACGGCGGGGCAGGTTGTCCAGATCCGCGAGATCCAGCGTGACGGGAGTGAAGGCGCTTTCACGAGAGGCATCGGGCAGGCGGTCTGGCGGAAAGTGCCGGGCCACCCCGATCACCTCGTGGCCAGCCGCGGTCAGGCGCCTGCACACGGCGGCTCCGATGCCGCGGCTGGCACCGAGCACGAGGACGGACCGGGACGGTGGCATGCCGTTCATGCGTGGATCAGTACCACAGGCGCAGTCCCGCCACCACGGCCAGCAGACCCGTATCGCCGCCTTCTGCGCGCGCGAGATCGGCGGTGTCGCCCAGTTTGCGTGACCAGCTCACGCCGAGGTAGGGCGCGAACTCCCGGCGGATCTCGTAACGCAGGCGCAGCCCCAGCGTGATGTGGTTGAGGCCCGCGGCGCTCTCGAAGTCCCTGGCGTCGGTGAAGGCCAGCAGGCTTTCCAGGCGTGGCTGGAGGATGAGGCGCTGGGTGAGACGCAGGTCGTATTCCGCCTCCAGGTCGGTCCAGACATCGCCGTCCTCGCTGACACGCAGATTGAGATCCACTTCGTACTGGTAGGGCGCGAGCCCCTGGAGCCCGGCCAGGACATAGAAGCGGTCTTGGTCCGGCCCGTCGCCATAGAGGCGCTGGTAGCCGAGGCCGGTCTGAAAGTCCCAGAAGGGCGCGACGAGCCGGCTGTACTGGATGTCCAGATTCTCGATTTCGCCGCCGTCGCCATTGCGGACGACATCTTCCCCTTCCGTTTCGATCCAGAGGCGCTGGCGGTCGCCGCCGTACCAGAACTGGGCATCCCACACCGCGCGCCCGGCCGCCTCGTCGTCGGCATATTCGAGGCGGTCGAAGAGGAGCTTGGCATAGGGCGTCGTATCGTCCACCGGCAGGGGCCAGCCCGGCCGCAGCGGCTCCATGGCCAGGGCGGGCAGGGCGGCGCACAGCGCCGGGAAGAGGAACAGCAGGATTCGGTGCCTCGTCATGATCTTTTCTCCCTCAAGCAACGGATACGACGCGGAACATGCCGGCCTTCATGTGATAGAGCAGGTGGCAGTGGAAGGCCCAGTCCCCCGGGGCATCGGCCGTGATGAGCGCCGAGAGCATCTCGCCGGGTTTGAGACTGATGGTGTGCTTGCGCGGACGATGTTCGCCGTGGCGGTTTTCCAGCTCCATCCACATGCCGTGGAGGTGAATGGGATGGTCCATCATGGTGTCGTTGACCATGATGAGGCGCAGGCGCTCGCCGTTGCGGAAACGGATGGGGCCGTCCACCTCGCTGAGTTTCCTGCCGTCGAAGGACCACATATAGCGTTCCATGTTGCCGGTGAGATGGAGTTCGATCTCGCGCGCGGGAGGACGACGGTCCGGCCAGGGCGCCAGGCTGCGCAGGTCGTCATAGACCAGCACCTTGTGGTCCGGCGTGCTGGCAAGCCCCACGCCGGGTTCGTGCAGACGGTAGCGCGGGCTGCGCGCCACCATGGCCGCGCCCGGGCCATGGTCGTCGGGACCGTGCCGGACACGGCGTCCCGCCAGCACCCAGTCCTTGCCGGGCAGGCCGCCTTCCATGCCGGCGTCGTGGGCCATGCCGTGTTTCTTCATGGGCATCTCGTGCCCGTTTTTCGCCATGGCCGCCATGCCCTCGTGCCCCTGTTCCATGGGGTGGGGCATCTCTCCTTCCATGTCCATGCCGGGCATGGCCGCTTTGCCGCCACGGTGACCGCGCGCAGCGCCATGCCCCCCGTGTCCCCCATGGCCCCCATGTCCCATGGCCGCCATGTCGCGCTCGACGGGACCGCGGCGCCGGGGCGGCGCCTCGGGCAGCAGGTCTTCCCGGGGGGTCAGGGCGGCATGGACGGCGCCGGAGCGGTCCATGGCCTCGGCGACGATGGCATAGGGCCGGTCCTCCGCGGGAGAGACGATGACGTCATAGGTTTCGGCCACCCCGATACGGAACTCGTCCACCGCCACGGGCGCCACGTCCTGGCCGTCGGCCTGGACCACGGTCATGCGCAGCCCGGGAATGCGCACGTCGAAATAGCTCATGGCCGAGGCATTGATGAAACGGAGGCGGATCTTCTCTCCCGGTGCGAACAGGGCGCGCCAGGGATCGCCGGCAGGCCGGCCGTTGACGAGATAGAGGTATTCCGCGCCGGTGATGTCGAGGATGTCCCGCGGACTCATGCGCATCTTCAGCCACATCGCCCGTTCCCGCCAGGCCGCTCCCCAGCCTTCCGCGCGGACCTCGCGCAGGAAATCGCCCAGCGTCCGCTGCTGGTAGTTGAAATAACCTTCCATCTTCTTCAGGCGGGACAGCACCCAGTGGGGATCGTGGAAGGTCCAGTCGGAGAGCACCACGGCATAGTCGCGATCATAGGCATAGGGTTCCGGTGCAGCCGGTTCGACCACCAGGGGCGCGTAATGTCCCAGCTGTTCCTGCAGGCCGGAGTGGCTGTGATACCAGTAGGTGCCGCTCTGGCGCACGGGAAAACGGTAGACGAAAGTCTCCCCCGGCGGGATGCCGGCGAAACTCACGCCGGGCACGCCGTCCATTTCGTAGGGCAGGAGGATGCCGTGCCAGTGGATGGATGTGTCCTCGTCCAGATGATTGGTGACGCGCAGCTCCACCTGGCGGCCTTCGCGCCAGCGCAACAGGGGGCCCGGAATGGTGCCGTTGATGGTCACGGCCTGGGCCGTGGATCGACCGTCGATGACCTGCGGGGTGCGGGCGATGGTGAGTTCGAAGATGTCGGTGTCGCCCTCGATGCGCGGCGTCGCTTCGAGATTCCCCGTGCTCTGCCAGGCAATGGCCGGTGCCAGCCGGCCCAGGGAGGCAAGTGTGCCCGCGGCAGCCAGGCCTTTCAACAGGCGCCGGCGGCGGTGGTCCGGGCAGGGTCTGTTCTTTTTCACAGCCATGGTATCTCCTCAAGACATATTTTGAACACAGGAGGCCCTGGCTGTGAGAGGGGACATCGGGAGGGTGTAACTCCTGCGCCGGCCCACAGCCGAGAACCCTGATGTCCCCATGCCCCTTTCCTTGTTTTTGTTGTTGTCAGGGGCGCCGCTATTTTAGCCGGCCGGGGCGGGCAGGTCCATGTCTGGTGTCTTCATTGTGCAGGGAAAGAGCTTCCCGGGAGGGCAGTGGTCCTGCAGCAGGCGCAGGCAGTCAGCGTAGAGGCGTGTTTCAATGGCCTGTTCGTAGCACGTCATGCCGTCTTGGGCGGCAAAGGGGCCGGCGAGAAAGGGATCGTCGGGATAGAGGCGGGTGATGCGGTGGAAATAGGACTCGGGCATGCGGAAGGTCCCCAGGCTCACCGAGTGGATGGCCTCGACCGGCAGGGCGGCGAAGATGCGCGAGAAGAGCCCCTCGTAGAGCCGGGCGTGATCCTGCACATGGATGAGGGGGTCGAAACGCAGACCCAGGCGCCAGCCGTGCCGGGCCAGTTTCGTCATGGCCGCCAGGCGCCGGTCCAGCGAGGGGACGCCCCGCTCCAGGCGGGCACGCAGGGCCTCCGGCGTGAAACTGAAGGCCACCACCACGTTGGGCAGGGGCTCACTGCGCAGCAGGGCGCGGATCTGGGTGCTCTTGGTGCGCAGTTCCAGGGTGCAGTGGGGAAGCCTGCGAAACAGCGGCAGGAATTCGCGCGCAAAGCCGGTGACAGGCTCCAGCGCGAGGCTGTCGCAGTCGTAGCCGGAGAAGAAATACTGGGGTTCCCGCGTGCGCCGGGCCCGGGCCTCGATGGCCTGCATGAAATCCTCGTAATTGACGAACAGCACGTAGTGGGCGCTGCGGTACATGCCCTGGAGGAAGCAGTAACGACAGTCGTAGAGGCAGTTGAGCATGTGGGAGAAATAGAAATTGTACCGGCCGCCGATGCCGTATTGCGCTGGTGCGGGCTGGAGCAGCCTGCCTTCCTTGCGCGCGAGGATCAGGGCGGGACGCCTTTTCTGCAGACGGAAATGCTGCCGGGCGCGGTTGAAGATCTCGCCGTAGTGCCCGCAGGTGACGACCGTGGCACGCGGAAAGCGCGCCCGCAGGGCATGGACGCGGGGATGGTCCAGCACCGCCTCTTCTATGTACAGCCTGTCGATCATGATGGGAGCCCCGCGCGCGCGGTGCGGTTCACCTCGGTTTCGACTGCGTCCAGGGCCGCCCTGGCGGTCGTGCAGTAGCGCAGGCGAGCCTGCAGTGCGGCCGTGTCCAGTCCCAGGGCGTGGTGGCGCTGCAGGAGGCGCGCAAGGCGCGCGCGCCGGGTCTGGCTGAATTGCCAGCGCCCCGTCATCCAGTCCAGCAGCGGTGGCGATGTCCATGCGTCGAGGGCCGCGGCGATTGCCTGCAGTGTATCGATCAGCCGCATGATGGTGGCGAGATGGCCGGACATCAGGTCTTCGACCTGTGCCTCGTCCACGGCGTGGACGGGGTGATGGCGGTTGTCAGAGACGACCTTGTAGCAGTGGATCAGCTCCCAGGACGCGAAGTGCGCGGCGGCGGTGCAGAAACCCGCGGCTTCCATGTCGTAGGCCGCGCCATGGCGATAGTCCCGCTCCGGCCTTGTCACGCTCACCACGGTCTCGGTGGAGACGGGCGGATCGAAGGCCAGGCCGGGATACCAGGCCTGGCCGCTCACGGCGTCCACGACCTTGTGCGCCAGCAGGCCTTCCCCCAGGGGGCGCAGGGCATGGCCCGCGGTACCCAGGTTGAGCCAGGCGCAGGTATCTTCGGCGCTGCGGCCGGCGAGCCAGGCCGTGGCCGCCGCTGCGCGGGCCTGGCCGACGCCGCTGATGACGAGGCGCACGGTCCCGGATTCGTAGAGCCGGAAGGGTCTGTGTGCCACGCTGCGCAGCCGCAGGCGATGGCGCAGGGCGCGGGCCTCACAGGGCAGGGCGACGATGAGATGAATCACGGGATGGACCGGGGATGGATGGTGGGGTTGCCGCTGTGTCGGTGGGCGCCAGCCCGTGGCGGCGGAGCAGGGCCGTGCAGCGGGCCACTTCCTCGTGGCGCCCGCGCCGGGCCGCGCCCTGGAGATAGATGGCGGTCTTTTCCTGCAGCATCGCCCGCGCCGCGGCCCGTTGCGGCGCGCTCAAGGGGGCCTCGCGCAACAGCCTGTCCAGGGCCTGGATGCGGAAGCGGTCCATGCCCCAATGGCGCCGCGAGAGCTGGTCGGCATGGCCGCCGTATTTGACGATGAGCGGTTCCTCGATGAAGGCGACGGGGTGACGGCAGCAGATGCGCAGCCACAGGTCGTAGTCCTCGCAGGCGGGCAGGTTCTCGTCGAAGCATCCCACGGCGGCAAAGACCTCGCGATGGATCATCACCGCGGAGGGGGAGATGACGCACAGGGGCAGGCAGCGCTCGAAGATCCATCCGCCCGCCTTGGCATGTTTCTTCATGGGATTGACCCGCCTGCCATGGCGGATCCAGATTTCCTCGCAGTGGACGATGCGCCAGTGGGGTTCGCGTGCCAGCAGTTCCAGCTGCCGTTCGAGCTTGTGGGGCAGCCAGGCATCGTCGGAATCGAGAAAGGCGAGCCAGGTGCCCCGGGCATGCCCGATACCGGCGTTGCGCGCCGCGCTCACGCCGCGGTGCGGCTGACGCAGGCAGGTCACCCCGGGATAGCGCCGCGCCAGGAGCGCCGCGGTATCGTCCCGCGAGCCGTCGTCCACCACGATGACTTCCTCTGGCGCGCGGGTCTGCGCCAGGACGCTGTCCAGGGCCCGCGGCAGCATGGCGGCACGATCGCGGGTGGGAATGATGACGGAAACCGTGTTCATAAGGCATAATCGGGCGCCTGCCCAACTCGATGATTATAATGTCCGGACCATGCGCAGAACCATCCCCATTCACAAGGCCGAGATCACCCCCGAGAACAAGTGTGGTTTCTGCACCAATTCCAAGTGCTGCACCTATCTTACCCAGCAGCTCCCCACGCCGCGTTCCAAGCAGGATTTCGACCATCTCCTGTGGCAGATCTCCCACGAGAACGTCCAGATCTACAAGGACGAGGACGGCTGGTTCCTGCTCGTCAACAATCCCTGCAAGCACCTGCTGCCCGATGGCCGCTGCGGCATCTACGACACGCGGCCCCA
The DNA here is from genome assembly GCA_026981935.1 of Gammaproteobacteria bacterium. GTDB lineage: Bacteria > Pseudomonadota > Gammaproteobacteria > SZUA-140 > SZUA-140 > S012-109. The sequence goes on along the minus strand of JALSIC010000014.1, from coordinate 11,055 downwards.
GGTGTGCCGGGAACATTCCAACGATTACTGCGAATTCGATGCCCCCGCCGAAGAGGGCTTCGAACTCTTCTTCGACAGCTACGAAAGCCTGCTCGCCTATTGCAGGAAACGCTTCAAGCGCTGGGGTCGCTGAGCGGCAGGGGGGCCTGGAGGCGGAAGTCCGCGAGAAGGGGGAAGTCCGCCCGGGTGCGTGGCGGCTGCCGGCTGTCGGGCGCGGCCACCGCCAGCAGATGACGGATGCCGGCGGCCTGCGCCGACTGCAGCACCGCCAGGTTGTCGTCGATGAGCAGCGTGGCGGCCGGATCGAATGTGAGCCTGCCTTGCAGGCGCTGCCAGAAGGCCGGAACCTCCTTGGGCAGCTTCAGATCGTGGGCGCAGATCACCGCGTCCAGGTGCCTGTCCAGCCGGGTGCGGCGCAGCTTGAGCGCCAGGCTGCCGTGGTGTGCGTTGGTCACCAGCACGGCACGGCGGCCGCTGCGCCGCAGGGCGGCGAGGAACTGCGGCACGTGGGGATGGACGGCGATGAGGTGGGCTACCTCCTCCTTGAGTGCCACGATGTCCAGTGCCAGGTCGCGGGTCCAGTGGTCCAGGCAATACCAGGCCAGCGTGCCCTCGGTGGCGGCGAAGCGTGGCGCAAGCCGTGCCCTGGCCTCCCGGAGGCTGAGGCCGTGGCGCCGGGCATAGCGCCGGGGCAGGTGCTCCTGCCAGAAATGGTTGTCGAAATGCAGGTCCAGGAGCGTGCCGTCCATGTCCAGAAAGACGGTCTCGATGCGCTGCCAGGGCAGTTCGTCCAGTCTCGTGAGATGGCGTGTCGGCATCGTCGGTCGCGATATTCTCCCGCGCGGTTATAATCCAGCGGATATCATGCGCAAGAAACCGCAAATCCTCAACAAGGAGACCCTCGCCCGGACCCGGCTGTTTCACATCGAGCAGCTGGACCTGCGCTTTGCCAACGGGGTCGAGGCCCGTTACGAGCGGCTCCACAGCAGTTCCCGCGGCGCGGTGCTGGTGGTCCCGTTGCTGAACCGGGAAACCGTGCTCATGATACGGGAATACGCCGCCGGCGTGCATCGCTACGAGCTGGCCCTGCCCAAGGGACGCATCGAGGCCGAAGAGAGCATGCTGGAGGCCGCCAACCGGGAATTGATGGAAGAGGTGGGTTACGGGGCCCGGGAGCTGTATCATCTGACCTCCCTGACCCTGGCGCCGGGCTACATCGGCCATGTCACCCATGTGGTGCTGGCGCGCGATCTCTATGCGCAGCGTGCCCAGGGCGACGAGCCCGAGGAGATCGAGGTGGTGCCGTGGCCCCTGGGCGCGCTCCACGAGCTGCTGGGCCAGGAAGACTGCACCGAGGCGCGCAGCATCGCGGCGCTGTACCTGGCACGGGAATGGTTGCAACACAATGGAGAAGAGCCTGCATCATGAGTAAAGCCGTGGACGCGCCTGCCCCGGGCGGGATGCTGACGGACGTGATCCGGATCGCCCGCGAGGCCGGGGACCGCATCCTGTCCATCTATGACAGTGAGTTTGCCGTCCGGGCCAAGGACGACAAGTCGCCCCTCACCGAGGCCGACATGGCGGCGCACAAGGTGATTGTCGCCGGTCTCTCGGCGCTCACGCCGGACATTCCCGTGCTTTCCGAGGAGAGCGCCCGCGTCCCTTTTGCGGAGCGTTCCCGATGGCAACGCTACTGGCTGGTGGATCCCCTGGACGGCACCAAGGAATTCATCAAGCGCAACGGCGAGTTCACCGTCAACATCGCCCTCGTCGAGGATCACGCGCCTGTGCTGGGGGTGATCGTGGTGCCGGTGAGGGGGCTCTGCTATTACGCCGTGGCGGGGGTCGGGGCCTTTCGCCGGTCAGGAGAAGGCCAGGCCGAGGCCATCCATGTGCGCCCCCTGGATCTTCGCCGCCTGGTGGTGGCAGGCAGCCGTTCTCATGCCGGGCCCGGGCTGGCGGCCTTTCTGGAGCGTCTCGCGCGGCACCATGGCAGGCCCGAATTCATCAGCATGGGCAGCTCCCTCAAGTTCTGCCTGGTGGCAGAGGGCCGCGCCGATCTCTATCCCCGTCTCGGCCCCACCTCGGAATGGGATACCGCTGCGGCCCAGTGCATCGTGGAGGCAGCCGGCGGCATCGTCACCGACACCACCATGCAGCCGCTGCGCTACAACACCAGAGATTCCCTGCTCAATCCCCACTTCTTCGTCTCTGCAGACCGGGAATACGACTGGTCGCAGTATCTGGGGAAGGGTGACGGGTAATGGGCGGGGGGCCATGATGCCGGTGTCTTCTCACGCATCACGCATGCTGCCCCGCATTCCCCCCGGCATTACCCGATAAACTGCATCACCAGCTGCCCCCCCATGGCCAGGCCCAGCAGGGCGAGTCCCAGGCTGAAGGCTTTCTGCAGGGGTGCCCGGGGCAGGCGGTGCAGGAGACGGCTGCCCACCAGGCTGCCCAGACCGGCGAGCAGGGCCAGGCTGATGACCAGGCGCGGCGACTGGGGGATCTCGCCCAGGTAGACCAGGCCACCCGCGGTGGCATGGAAGGCGATGAGCACCAGGGAGTGGGTCACGGCGGTGGGCAGGTGGGAGATGCCCAGGAGCAGCAGGGCCGGGACCATGAGAAAGCCGCCGCCCACCCCCAGCAGGCCGGTGGCCAATCCCAGGGCCATGCCGGTGACGAGCGCCACGCCGCACCGGCAGGGCTGCTCCACGTGGACGTCGCTGAGCCGGATGTGGCGCATCCACCAGGCGACCACCAGGAGCAGGACGGCGAACAGGGCCTGCTGGATCCAGGGGGCGATCCAGGTGCCCACCCAGGCACCCACCATGCCGCCCAGCACACCGCCGCCGCCGAAAAAGAGCAGGAGATTGAGGCGGACCACCCGCCAGGCCCGTTGCTGGGTCGCCGCGATGAGGCTGACCACCGCCACGATCCAGAGGCTGGTGGCGATGGCTTCCTTGATGGGCATGCCCGCGGCGTAGGTGAGCAGCGGTACGGTGAGCATGCCGCCGCCCGCGCCGAACAGCCCCAGCATGAGGCCGATGAAGGGGGCGAGCAGCCACAGCCAGAGGCTCATGGCCGGCCGGTTTCCAGGATGCTCATGCCGTGGGGGCAGGGCGGCCGGCCCGGCCGCCCTGCCCTGGTATTACCTGATACGCAGGCCCTGGCCGCCATCATCAGATGTCATCACCGCAATCGCATTTGACCCCCAGCTTTTTCAGGATCTGTTCCATGAGGCACCAGCGGGTGAAACCCGACTGGAAGAGGTTGGCGCCCACGAAGGCGGTGAACCACAGCCAGGTAGGTTCACTGAACAATTCCACGTCGTTGTACAGCCAGGCCAGCAGCAGGGAGAGCAGGATGAAGCTGCCGGCGATGATGCGGATGAGTCGTTCCACGGTCATGGTCGTCTCCTTCTCGTTTCAGTTCTTGCACAGGGGTTAGTTGCCGGGCGCGCCCGCCGCCTCTGCGTACCTGCGTTGCCACAGGTAATAGATGAGCGGGATCACGAACAGGGTCAGCAGGGTGGAGGCGAAGGTGCCGAAGGCCATGGAGACCCCCAGCCCGCCGAACACGGGGTCCGCGATCATGATGGAGGTGCCGGCGATCACCGCCAGGGCGGTGAGCAGGATGGGACGGGTGCGCACCGCGCCGGCCTCCAGCACCGCCTGTTCCAGGGAAACGCCGCGGGCACGGTTTTCCAGGATGAAATCGATGAGCAGCACCGAGTTGCGCACCACGATGCCGGCCAGGGCGATCATGCCGATCATGGAGGTGGCGGTGAAGGGCTGGCCCGTGATGAGGTGGCCGGGAAAGATGCCGATGAGTGTCAGGGGGATGGCCCCCATGACCACGACGGGCAGGGCGAAGCTGCGGTAGTAGGCCACCAGCAGCAGGTAGATGAGCACGATGGCCACCATGAAGGCGGCCCCCAGGTCGCGGAAGACGTCCAGGGTGAGACGCATCTCGCCGTCCCACAGCAGCTGGTAGTCGAAGGCCGGATCCGGCGTGGGGCGCGTGAAGCCCAGGCCGCCGGTGGCGAGGTTCACCCCCGGGAGGATCTCCCTGCCGTCCAGGCGGCGGTCCAGGTCCAGGAGGGGATAGACCTGGGAGCCGGTGGCCGGCTCGCCGCTGACATAGACCACGGGAAAGCCGTCCTTGGTGTAGATGGGGCGGGGGGCGGGCACTTCCTCCACCTTGGCGATGGCGGCCACGGGGATCTGGTTGCCGCCGGCGGTGGTGATGAACAGCCGGTCCAGGTCACGCGGGGCGATGCGGAAGCGCCGCGGCAACTGGACATGGATGACCACCGGGTGGCGTTCCGTCTCCGCATGCAGCTTCCCCAGGGCGAAGCCGGCGACGAAGTCCCGCAGCAGGGTCGCCACGGCCTCGGTGTCCACGCCCGCCGCGGCTGCCTTCTCCTTGTCCACGGTGACCCGGTACTGGATCTGCGCCTCGCCCACGGAGTCGTCCACGTCCACCATGTCCCAGGTGCCTTCGAAGGCGCGGCGTACCTTGCCGGCGATCTGGCGCGCCGTGTCGTAGTCGGGACCGTAGATCTCCGCCAGCAGGGTGGCGCGCACGGGCGGGCCCGGCGGGTCCTCCACCAGTTTGATGTTGGCGCCGGGGTGGTGTTCCACGACGGGACGCAGCCATTCCCGGAGCTGGAGGACGATTTCCTCCGACTTGATGTTGCGTTCGCGCTTGTCCACCAGGTTGACCCGGATCTCGGCCACGTGGGGCCCCTGCTTGACCGTGGCGCCGCGCAGCATGCCGTTGAAGTCCACCGGCCCCGCCATGCCCACGTAGGTCTCGTAGTCGGTGACCATGGGGTGGGTGCGCAGGATCTCGCCGATTTCCCGCGTGACGGCGTCAGTGATCTCCAGGGGCGTGCCCTCGGGCATGTCGATGGTGATGTTGAAGGTGTTCTTGTTGCCCTTGGGGAGCATCTTCAGTTCCACCGTGCCCGGTGTCAGGGGGCCGCCCACCCCCTGCGGGCGGACGAACTGCCAGGCCGGTTGCCACATGACGGCGAGGAACAGGAGCACCAGTACCATGGCGAAGAGCCTGCGTGCCAGGCGTCTTTCGAGCAGTGGCGTGGCGAGGCGGGTGTAGAGCCGGTGCAGCCAGTCCTTCGGCGCCTCGCCGGCCTCCTCCAGGGTGGGGCCTGGGACGCGGCAGGGCAGCCAGCGCTGGGCGATCCAGGGGGTGAACATGTAGGCGATGACCAGGGAGGCCAGCATGGCCACCGGCGTGTTGAAGGGGATGGGCCCCATGTAGGGGCCCATCATGCCCGTGACGAAGGCCATGGGAATGAAGGCCAGGATCACGGCGAAGGTGGCGATGATGGTGGGACGCCCCGTCTCGTTGGTGGCGCGGATGATGGCGGCGGCCTTTTCCTTGAGCGTGGCGGCGCCTTTTTCCAGGTGGCGGTGGATGTTCTCCACCACCACGATGGCGTCGTCCACGAGCAGGCCCAGGGCGAGGATCAGGGCAAAGAGGGTGATGCGGTTGATGGTCTGATCGACCAGGAAGCCCATGGCCAGCACGATGAACAGGATCAGCGGGATGTTGAGGGTGACGATGGCGGCCTCGCGCCAGCCCAGGAACAGGAGCAGGATGAGCACCACCGAGACGATGGCGATGACGAGATGCTCGATGAGCAGATTCACGGCGGCATCGGCGCGTTCGCCGGAATCCCGGCTCACCGTGACACGCACGTCATCGGGAATGAAGTCGCCCTGGAGGGCGGCGAGCTTTTCCTGGACCCGGCGGCTGACCACCACGGCATTGGTGCCGGGCTGCTTGGCCAGGGTCAGGGTGACGGCCACCTGCTCGGGCTCGGCGCCCGGCGGCGCCGCATCGGGATGGCCGGGGCCGAAGCCGATGCGGTGGACGCGCGTGATCTCGCCGCCACCGTCGCTTATCTCCGCGATGTCGCGCAGGTAGACGGGGCGTTCGCCCCGTACCGCGACGACGATGCGGCCCACGTCCTCGGCATTGCGCAGGGCTCCGTCGAGGCGGATCAGCTTGACCTGGTTGTCGTCCACGGCGCTGCCCACGGGCACCTCGAAATTGGCGGCGCGCAGGCTGCGGTAGAGTTGTCCCAGGGGGATGCCGTAGCTTGCCAGGCGCTCCGGGTCGATGTCGATGGTGATGCGCCGGTCGCGTCCCCCGATGACATCCACCACCGACACGCCGGGCAGGGGGCTCAATTGTTCCATGACGCGGTCCACCAGCCGCTTCAGCGCCACGTCGCTGTGGCGGTCGCTGGAGAAGGTCAGGGTGAGAATGGGCACGTCATCCACGTCGGTGGGCTTCACCAGGGGCCGGCTCGCCCCGGGCGGGATACGGTCCAGGTTGTGCATGAGGCGGTCGTAGAGCTTGACCAGGCTGGCCTCCTTGTCCTCGCCCACCTCGAACTGCACCGTGACCATGCCCAGGGAATCACTGGCCAGTCCATAGGTATGGTCCACGCCCGTCATCTCCTGCAGCACCCGTTCCAGGGGGCGCACCACCAGGTTCAGGATCTCCTCCGGCGTCGCGCCGGGCATGCGCACGAAGACATTGGCCGCCGGTACATCGATCTGTGGGTTTTCCTCGCGGGGGGTGACGAACAGTGCCACCAGCCCGAAGAGGGAGATGAGCAGGCAGGCCGTGGGCGTGATGTAGGAGTTCATGGCCGCCCGCCCGAGCCGCCCGGCGATGTTGAGGCGTTCGCTCATGAGCTTGCGGCCTCCTGTGCGCCTGCGGCCACGATGCGGTCACCGGTGTGTACCGGCGCCTCTGCCCGCAGCACGATGCGCTCGCCCCCTTTCAGGCCGGCGAGGACCTCCATGCGCCCGTCCAGGCGGCGCCCCGTGCGCAGCATGCGGAAACGGGCGATGCCCGCCTCGTCCACCACGTACACCCCCGGCAGATCGGCGCGAAAGACCAGCGCTTCTGCCGGCACCAGGATGCCCCACTTGCTGCCGATGAGGAATTCCGCGCGGGCGAACATGCCGATGCGTGCGTTGCCCGTCTGTGCCAGCGTGGCCTTGACCAGGTAGCTGTGGGTGGCCGGATCACCCGCGGGCACCACGCGGGTGACGGTGCCGGTGGTCCTGAGGCTTGCCGCGTCCACCGTCACCCTGAGCCGGTCGCCCACCTGGACGTGACTGACGTGGTCTTCGCGGATGAAGGTGCGCAGCAGGATGTTGTCCGGGTTCTCGATGACCAGGATGGGGGCGCCGGGCGTGGCGATGTCGCCGGCCTGCTTGAGTTTTTCCACCACCACCCCGTCCACCGGCGAGCGGATCTCGGCATACTGGCGCTGGACCTCCACCCGGCGCAGGTTGGCCTGGGCCACGCGCAGCTCCTCGCGTGCCACCTGCAGGGCCAGTTCTTCCTTCTGGAAGCGGCTGGCGGGAATCAGTTTTTGCTCGAAGAGGCGCTTGTAGCGGCGAAAGTCCACCTCGATCTCGTTGACCCTCGCCTGGGCCTGGGCTAGGCGCGCGCGCGCCTCGGAGAGCTGTGCCTCGATCTCGGTGGGGTCGATGGTGAGCAGCAGCTGGCCTTTCCGGACCTCGCTGCCCTCGCGGACCCGCAGGTCGCGGATGAAACCCATGAGGCGCGAGGCGATCTCCACGCGGTCATCCGCGATGAGCGTGCCCGTGGTGGTATAGGTTTCGGGAATCTCCTCCGGCGTGACGGTGAGCAGTGTCGCGACGATTTCGTCACCGCCGGCCTCCACCGGCGCGATGTCCTCTTTCGCGCAGGCGGAAAGCAGCAAGGACATGAGGATCACGATGAAAGGGCGGTTTTTCATCCTTTTCATGGGCGGGACTCCTGGGTTGTCGGGTTTCCAGAGGGGGGCTGGTGTCGCTCCGCGGGTGCCTGCTCCGGGCAATAGACCGCCTTCAGGGCATTGACGATGCCCAGGTAGGCAGGATCGGTGAGGCGGTAGTAGATGTGCTGGCTGCGCCGTTCGCACTGGAGGATGCCCTGCATGCGCAGTCTGGCCAGATGCTGGGAGAGATTGGACTGGGGCGCGTGTGTGCTGGCCTGGAGTTCGCTCACGTTGCGGGGCCCCGCGGCGAGTTCGCAGAGAATGGCCAGGCGCAGTGGATGGGCGATGGCGCGCAAGCCCTCCGCGGCAGACTGGAGTTTGTCGTGATCGAATTCCATAATATCAATATATTCTAATTTTTGAATATATTGATTATAGGGCCTTGAGCCCAAGATGCAAGCGCCCCGTATCGCTCCCGATATGGCTCCTCCTAATCTTCGCGGTGTCGGTCAGCATCTGGCCACAAAATGGACCACCACCCCGCATCCCCGCGCCTGGTTTCCCACCACGACATCGGTGACGGTCTTCTCCAGGTGCAGGGTCTCCAGTGCCGCGAAGTCCCGGCACAGCGCGTCCTCGGTGTAAAGCAGCGCGGGATCGGTGGGTCCGGCGCTGGCTCGATGAATCTGGTCCGTATGGTAGGCCTCGATGAAGAGCAGGCCGCCGGGGCGCAAGGCCGTCTGGATGAGGCGGTGCAGTTGCATTCGCTGAGGGGGCGGCAGGTGGACGAAAATCAGGGTGATGACATCGAAGGCCTGGCGCGGCCACGACCACGCCAGCGCATCGATGCAGCAGGTCTCGAAGGCAAGTCCTTCTTCATCTGCCTGCTGTCGGGCCCGATGCAGGGCAGTGGGTGAGAGATCCAGCGCCAGGACCTGCAGGCCCCGGCGCGCCAGCCAGAGGCCGTTGCGGCCTTCGCCGTCGCCTACCGCCAGGGCCTGCATGCCCGGTTGCAAAAGGCGGCTGTGCCGCACGAGCAGCGGGCTGGGCGTGTTGCCGAAAAGGCATGGGGTGCCGGCGTAACGGTTTTCCCAGTCCCTGCCGGCGTTCAAAACCGCGCGTCTGTTTTCAGGTTGCCATGCGGCGTCTGAGCCAGACCATGCCCAGGCCGAGGAACAGGACAGACGCGGGGAGGGGGTAGGCCACGCCATAGACCACCGGCGTCAGGGCCCAGCGGGTCAGCGTGCGCAGGGCCTCGTGTTCCCGGATGAAGTCGGCAATGGGGGGCGAGTGGCGGTAGTAGAAGGCCACGAGGGCGCGTCCCGGGGCATTGGTGAGCAGGTAGTCATCGCGGAAGCGGCGCAGGACCATGACATGGGGATCCAGGTAACTGCCGTAGGCGGCGGTGGCGATGAAACAGGCGCCGCTGCCCTTGGACAGCCCGCTCTTCTCGTCGTTGACGCCGACGGGACGTTCCTGGACCGTCGTTTCTTCGGTGAAGGTGTTGTTGTCGAGACTGGGATCCTCGCCGCCGGTGACCACGACCCGGGCCGACAGGGTGCCGGTGGCATCGGGGCGCACGTCGATGATAATGCTGGCGCTGGTGTTCCTGATGAGCGTGCCCAGGGCGCAGACCACGGTGTTTTCGGCGCTGAGGGTGCAACCCGTGGTGGCTTCCAGGAAGCTCGCCCTGCCGGGCAGGGTGGTGCTCAGCACGACATTGCTGGCGTCATCGGGCCCGTTGTTGGTCACCGTGGCGGTGTACCTCAGGCGGTCACCGACGATCACCGGATCGGGGTTGTCGTCCAGGGTGACGGTGAGGTCCGCCTGCGGTACCGGCAGGGCAGTGACGAAGGTCGTGGCCGTGGCGCTGTTGTTGGTGCTGTCCGGATCCTCGTCGGCACCGCTGACGGAGGCCGAGGCCGAGAGCGTGGCGCCGTTGCTGCCTTCCTTGGGCGTGACGAATACCGCGATGGTCTGGTCGGTGCCGGGCGCCATGGTGGCCAGCACGCAGGTGAGGGTTGTCGTACCGCTGCAGTTCCACTCCACGGGGCTGGAGATGGACTGCAGGGAGGTGTTGGGATCCAGTTCCAGGGTCAGCGTGACGTCGCTGGCGGGAGACGGCCCCTTGTTGGTGATCTGGGCGGTATAGGCCAGATCCGCGCCTTCGTCCACCTGGGCAGGCGTGGCGGTGAGGTTCAGTGCCAGGTCGGCGAGCGTCTTGACCGTGGTGGTGACAATGCCCTTGGGCGGCGAGGGATCGACACCGGCGAAGTTGACGTAGGTGGTGTTGGTGGCCACACCCGTGGTGGTGGACACGGCAACGAAGGTGATGGTGATGGTGGCGCCCCCCGCCAGGCTGATGGGATTGCCGCTGCTGGTCTTGTCGCAGACGAAACGGTTGGCTGCCGGGATTGTGCAGACGATATTGTCAAAGGGAGGTTGCGGCGTGATGGATTGCAGCTCCATGTTGGAGGGCAGATTGTTGGTGATCACCACATCCTCTGCGGTGCCGCCGCCCGAGTTGGTGATCGTCAATGTATAGGTGACGGGAAACCCAGCAATGACGGTGTCGCCGGGATTGACGGCCACGACGCCGGCCGCAACCGCCTGCTTATGCTTATCGTCCTGGACCGTGGCCGTGGTGGAGAGCCTTAGGTTACTCTCGGCTACCACGCGGGTACTGGTCTGCACGCTGTTGTTGCCTGAGACTTGGTCCGTCTCGGTGGCAGTCACGCTGATGGTATTGGTGAGGATGCCCGGGCTGCCGGGCGCGGTGACAGTGACCGTCAGGGTGGTGAAGGTGCCGGCCGCCAAGTCGCCCAGATTGCAGTCCACTGTGTTGTTGGCGGTGGTACAGACAGGGGGCGCGTCCAGGAAAGTGACACTGCTGGGCAGGGTGGCGCTGATTGTGACGTTGGTGGCATCGCCGGGCCCCAGGTTTTCCACGGTGACGAGGTAGCTTACCGTCCCGCCCTGGAGGACGGGGTCGGGGGTGGCGACGGCGGTCACAGCCAGGTCGGCCCAGCCGCTTGTGTCAGCGGTGCTGAGTTCGAAAGCGCCGATGTCGCAGGCCGGGCCGGTATTGGTGCCGTCGCCCCGGGTGATGCCGCGCTGATCGCTCGCGGCATTGGCGCAGTCCGTTCCGCCGGCATCTTGGGCGGGGCTGCCGCTTTGCAGTGCATGGGTGGGGACTGCGCCACCGTTATTGGCGAGCGGTGCCACCTGTGGCGTGCTTGTGCCGGGTTTGTCTCCGCTGCCCGCGAGATTGCAGGTGT
>JALSIC010000013.1 GCA_026981935.1 Gammaproteobacteria bacterium | reverse complement strand
CATTCCCCTGTCATTTCGACCGAAGGGAGAAATCCTATCCCACTGCCTCCCAAGATTCCTCGCTGCGCTCGGAATGACAGGGATACTGTCATTTCCCGCTGCGCTCGAAATGACGAAGACGTGTCATTTCGACCACACTCCCCTGTCATTTCGACCACATTCCCCTGTCATTTCGACCGAAGGGAGAAATCTTGTCCACTGCCCCCAAGATTTCTCGCTACGCTCGAAATGACAATTCTCAACAGTCCAGCTTCGGCCTTCTTTCGTTTTGCTCAGGTCTGCTCCCGGGATATCGTGACCTGCATCAGATCGTACCGTTGACGATGGGATCGAAGGCGGTGAGGCTGTCCATGAGCGAGGCATTGCCCAGTCCGTGGCTGGGGAAGAGCACGGGAAACCGCCCCTGCTCGCCATGCAGGGCGAGATAGTTGAGCACCACCGTCTCCACCAGCAGGTTGACGTTGTTGGCCGCGGGACTGGAGGCGGTCTCCACCGACCCGTCGGAGCGGAAATAGCCCAGTTGCTGGTGGCGTTCCGGGCCCAGGCTGTCGCCGCTGAACAGTTGCGGGCGGCCGCCGGGGTGATAGACGAGGAAAAACGATGCGGCGGTGGATGAGTTGTCGCCGGTCCACACGCCCTTGCCGCGACCCTCGGGGGAGTCGTCCACCGTGCCGTTACTGGCCACCGAGCCGTCGCTGAAGACGTAGAGCATGAGGGGAACGCCGACCCGTGCGGCATATTCCAGGCAGGCGCCCATGCAGCGCCCGGCGCGCAGGTCGCGGATTTCGCCCACGGCGCGGTCTCCTGTGTGGTAGTCGTAGCCGCCTATGGTGATGGTGCCGGCACCGGCGAAGCCGTTGATGACCATCTTCATCACCGAGGCGGTCTTGCGGAACTCGCCGTCGCCGTCGAACTCCGCCTGGCTGAAAATGCCCGCGGGTCCCACGATGTCCGGATCCAGTGCCGGATCGAGCGTGGAGGGGTCACCGAAACGGTCCGCCAGGTCCGCGGCCTTGACATAGCCGCAGCGCAGCAGGTCCTTGATGACCGCGTCCGCCGTGACCCGGGTGTCCACGCGGCCCAGCTTCATGTCGCTGATGCGCTGGATGGATTCCATCACCGCCACGGCATCCGCTTGGTCCAGCACGCCGATGAGCTGGCCCGTGTCCACCAGGCCGGTGACGTCGGAAGGGCGGTCCACCTTGGTGGGACGGGCCGAGGCGTCGATCATGGCCGGCGGCGCCACCGAGTTGCCCCCGGACTCGGAGCTGCGCGAACCGATGAGACTCAACAGGCTGCCGTCTGCACCGGCACGGTAAATGCCGTACATGGGGTTGTGGGGGTTGTTGCCCGTGTCGTTGTCCGAGCGGGCGGGAATCACCGCGCCGTTGATGTTGGCCGCACGGCCGCCGGCCTTCTCCAGGATGCCGCGCAGAAAGGCGCTGTCGGCATGAAAGGCCAGCCCCAGGTCCGTATTGATGAAGTCGTTGCTGCCCGTCTGGGGGTTGGCGAGCGGCGGGATCATGTCGCCGGGCAGGCCCAGCTTGCTGTAGCCGGCGGTGCTGAGAAAATCGAGCTGGCCGCCCTGTCTGCCCACCAGGACGTTGGAGCCGGCGATATTGGCGCCGCCTGCGAGGTCGAAGCAGATGAAGGGGATCTTGCCCGCCCCCTGGGTGGCGATGCCGCAGCCTGTCTTGAGCGCTTCCAGGTCGGATGAGAGGGCGGCATAGGCGGCGCGGGGATTGGCAAACAGGCTGAACACCGTGGGGGCGGTCACCAGGCCCAGTCCCGCGAGAAAACCCTGGGCGATGAACTCGCGCCGGGTCATGGGGCGCCGGTGATCGGGATGGCGCAGGGGCTCGTCGGGTGAGAGAAACTTGCGTCGTCTGGCCATGGTTCTAGGTTTCCTCGTCCTGTGGTTTATCTTCGCCGCTGGTCGTCCATCACGTATCACTGGAGTACCACCACCGCGCTGCCCGGACACGTAGCCCGGATGGAGCGTAAGTGGAATCCGGGAACGGCGTTTCCCCGGATTACGACCCGGCGGGTCTGCATCCAGGCTACACGATGGCTACCGAGTTTATACAACGGTTGGTTTGCCTTTGCCGCTGGTCGTCCATCACGTATCACTGGAGTACCACCACCGCGCTGCCCGGACACGTAGCCCGGATGGAGCGTAAGCGGAATCCGGGAACGGCGTTTCCCCGGATTACGACCCGGCGGGTCTGCACCCAGGCTACACGATGGCTACCAAGTTTATACAACGGTTGGTTTGCCTTTGCCGCTGGTCGTCCATCACGTATCACTGGAGTACCACCACCGCGCTGCCCAGCACGGCGGCGCAGACGGCCTTGACCACCTCGGCGGTGCGCGCCGGGGTGTCGCAGCTCGGCGCAGGGCCGGTGGCGCAGGCCGTGAGATGGTCCGTGAGGGCGTTCAGCTCGGTTTTCACGGCTGCGGGATCGGGCTGGGTGGCCACATTGCTGCCCAGCGCGCGGTCCAGCAACGGATCGATGATCTGGTCGCGCTTGGCCGGGGTATCGAAGGCGGTGCCTGCGGGTGCGGTGAAATCGAAGCCGGCGAAAACGCTCGCGGGACTCTGCCGGCCTTTGCCGTCCACCAGGGCGCTGCAGTATTCGATGGCGAGCTGGGAGATGGCCATCTGGTGGGCGGCGAGAAAGCCCTCGATATTTTCCACGCTGGGGAGCTGCTGCTTGACGGTCGAGAACACGTTTTGCACGTCGCTCTGGCTGCTCGCCACCCCGGTGATCTCGGCCATGGTGGCGTGGATCTCGCCGAAAGTGCGCAGGCCGATATCCGGTGCCGGGTCGGCATCGGGGGGCGGAGGCGGGGCCAGCGGAGCCGGCTCGGTGACCACGTTGCTGTTGTCCCCCAGGATCTCGAAGGTCAGAAAGAATTCATCGGATTCCGGCCCCTTCTCCAGGGCGATCACGGTGCCCAGGCTGGAGAGCACCTGTCCCCCCGGGCCATAGGCGCTGCCGCCCAGGGTCACGTCCAGGTTGCGCCAGGCCTGGCCCACCACGGCCTCCTTGCCGTTGATGCCGATGCGCATGCCCTTGAGGCGGATGCCCTGGGGTTCGGCCCCGGCGTCGAGGCTGACGAAGGTGGGCTTGTAGAACAGGTAACTGTAATTGTCGAACTGGCTGACCTCGAAGAGGATGTAGCTCTGGGGCACGTCGGTGAGTTCGCTGACACCGAACAGCAGGTAGAATTTTTCGCCCACCCCGGCCTTGAAGTTCTGCAGGACCTGCGCCGGAGTCAGGGCGCGGTTGTGAATGGCCACCAGGCGCAGCTTGCCCTGCCACTGGCGGTCGCCGGAGACCTCGTTGCCCAGCACCAGGGCGAAGGTGTCGTCCCAGTCGCTGAGGTTGCCGCCGGGAATGCTGTCCATGTCACCCGTGAACTGGCCGTTGACATAGATGCGCCGGCCATTGGCGGGATCGTAGGTGACCACCACGTGTTGCTGTGTGGCCTGGAGTACCTCGGCATCGTCGGCAGTGGACAGGGCCGGTTCACCGTTGCCGTCGGTGGTGCTCGCGCGGTGCAGGAAGTCGTAATTGTAGAGCGTCTGTCCCAGGGTGAAATTGCGCGCGCCGGTCCCGCCGGAATAGCTGATGATGCGCGCCGGTCCTTCCTGGGTGACATTGGCGGGTACCACCCAGGCCTCGATGGAATACTCGCCCGTGGCGGTGATGAGGTCGTGGAGTTTCCTGCTCGCCGTCGTGCTGCCCTGGGCCTTGCCGTCCACGATATCGATGCCCCAGCCGCCGACCCAGCTCACGTTGCCGGACAGGGTGAGGTGCAGGGCGGGTTCAACGCCGCTGGTGTCGTAGACCGTGGTGCCCTGGCCGGTCTTGAATTCATAGAGGGCGATGACGTTCTCCTCCACCCGGCTGCCGCCGCTGGCGACGACCCCGTCGGTGAGGCGCAAAGCCTTGCTGAGCACCAGCTGGGGATCGGGTTGAGTGAGGGAGATGCCGCTGGAAAAGCTCTGGATGGCCGCCTCCATGGCGGCGGCGTCGGCCTGGCAGTCGTCGCTCCAGCAATTGTGGAATTCGCTGCGCAGGCGCACCACCAGGCGTGAATTGGCCGGGGTGTCCAGGTCGATCTTGGCCTTGGCCGCTTCATAGGCGGTGGCCACGTCGGTGCCGGCGAAAAACGGCGCCTGCGGCGTCGCGGCGCCCTCACTGTGACAGCCGGCGCAGTTTGCGGTGAGCAGGGGATGGACGGTGTTGCCGAAGTCCGTGGCATCCGCGGGGAAGCTCTTGCTGGCACCCGGTGCCTTTTCCACCGGGGCCTTGAGCTGTATCTGGCGCCCGCCGCTGACAGTGCCACCGGCCCAGGCCTCGATGTAGGCGGTGATCACGGCGCCACAGGCGCTGTCGGCATCCAGCCAGCAATTGTGGCCGCCCGCCACCTTGACGGCCAGCCGCGACGCCGCAGGCTGCGCCAGGTTCACCAGGGGATTGGCCTCGGCGTAGGCGAGGTTGATGTCGTCATTGCGCACGAAGGCCGGCGCGGCGGGGCCGTCCTGGCTGTGGCAGGCGCCACAACGGTTGGCGGCACTGAGATTGTCCCAGAGATTGAGCTTGAAGCGCTGTACGTCGCTGGTGGCGGGTGCCGGCCCCGTATAGCTCACGGCCTGGGTGTTCCCGTCGAGATCGGGCCGCGGCGCTGTTCCCGCACCGCCACCGCAGGCTGCGAGGAGCGCCGCGGCGAGGGGCAGCAGGCGCAGATGGCGAAAAAGAGCACCCGGTCGCATGCTCAGTCCCCCATGCAATACACGGCCGTCTTGGCGAAGACCTGCTTGAGGTTGTAATTGCTGGTCTTGAAGGCCGCCGTGATGACATCGATCTGGTTGCGGTCGGCGCTGTTGCCGGGTTCGCGCAGGCACATCGCGCGAAAGACCTTCTGTACCTGGCAACGGGCAAAGGCCTCGCTGTTTTCCAGCTCCATGCCCAGGGACTTGGCACCGCTGCCGCTGCCGGGCAGTCCGCCGTCCCAGCCCAGCAGGGCATTGGGGCCGCTGCGCCAGTAATTGTCCCAGCGGTCGTCGGGCGTGACATAGCCGTATTTGAAGTTGTCGGCATTGATGAGGTACTTGGGTCGCACCGTCCCCGGGGTGTAGATCAGCCGGCCGGCATCCTCGTCGTAGTCGTAATAGGCAAAGGCCTGGGCCATGGGATCCATACCGCTGTGGCAGCCCGCGCAGCTGTTGAGAAAGATGCGGCTGTCGCCACCGGGGCTGCGGGAGACGTCCTGGCGGATGCGGTCCGTGGGGCGGGTGTTGTCCTTGATCTGTTCCAGGTCGGTGCACAGGTGGTTGAGCAGGGTGAAGCGGAACATGGCGCGGTTGGTGCCCGCCACGAAGAAGGCCCGGGCGGCGGCGCGAGTGGTCATGACGCCCGCCGTGGCGGCGGCGGGCAGGCCGGTGACGGCCGACTGGGTGGTCCGCACCAGGGCGGTCTTGAGATCGTGGCCCTGGCTTTCCAGGGCTTCGTAGTGATCGTTGTTGCCGGTGGAATAGGGCGGCAGCCCCAGGCCGGGATCGCCCACATAGAGGATGTCGGCGGAAAGCAGGGTGTTGAAGGGTACTTCATCGCGCACCATGCCGATCACCGTGGCGGTGTAGTCGTTCAAGGGGGCGAAGGCCGTCTGTTCCTCGTTGGTCCAGGGGGTGACGAAATGCTTCAGGGTGACGTTGTAGAAGGCGCTGTGTTCCATGGCCGTGAAGGCGGCATCCTCGGCGCGACCGGCCATGATGTCGGCGGCCATGCTGTCCAGCACCGCGGCGCCGGGCGGGACGCCGGCGATGCGGTCGTGGAGGCGCTTGGCCTGCTCCCGCGGTCCGCCCCAGGCGGCGTTGCCGCTCCCCAACGGCAGGAGGATGACCAGCATCAGCGCGGGCAGCAGGGTGCGCGAGACCCGATGGGAAATTCGCTTCATGAGTCGTTTTGCTCTATCGTTGCGTGTTTTCGACGGCCCGGCCTGCCGGATCCGGGCGGGATGTGCCAGGGCGGCCGACGTGTTGTCCGGATTATGCCTGATGTCACTGAAGTTTTTGTGATTGGCTGCGCAGTTTGTCTCTCTCCTCCCGGCCCATAATGCAAAGAGTGACGGGGTTCGCTCCGGGGGGTGTCTTGCCGTCTCAATGAGGGACTCTGGCTTGCCCGGGGAGAAATCGGGGACGACCTGTCGTTTCCACCAGGTTTCCACCAGTATTCAGTTGCCATCATCGGCAGACGATGAAAGCGGTGCATGGGTTGCGGTGAAAATGCGTTTCGATGGGCAATGCGGGGTGAGGCGGGCGCTGATCCGGCTCCTGGGCGGGTCCATCCTGCTGCTGTCCGCCTGCGGAGGCGGCGGCGAGGGCGCCGATCCCGTGGTCGAACGGTTCGGCATCGCCTACGTGGTGCGTCCATTGCCGGCGGAAGGGGACTGGGACGACAGCCGCGAGCTGCTGACTTTCCAGGCCGGTGCCGATCTCTATTACCGGGATCTCGCGGCGCCGGGTGCGCGCGCCCGCAATATCACCGCTGCCGTGACCGGCGGGCAGGGCGATGTGCGGGATGTCTCCGTTTCCCATGACGGCACCCGCCTGCTGTTCGCCCTGCGCCTGCCGGAGATCGAGGGGGCCGATCCCGAGGACCAGCCCACCTGGAACATCTGGGAATACGACATTCCCGCCGACAGCCTGCGGCGGGTGATCGCCTCGGACATCACCGCAGAGGGCGGGCACGACCGGGCGCCCCATTACCTGCCGGACGGCCGCATCGTCTTCGTCTCCACCCGCCAGCGCCGGACCCGCGCCACCCTTTTGGACGAGGGCAGGCCCCAGTTCGCGGCCCTGGAGGAACGGCGCCGCGAGCCCGCCTTCGTGCTCCATGTGATGGATGCCGACGGCGCCAATATCCGTCAGTTGTCCTTCAACCCCAGCCACGACCGGGATCCCGTTGTGCTGGCCAGTGGCGAGATCCTGTTCACCCGCTGGGACAACATGGGGGGGCGCAGCCAGATGAGCCTCTATCGTATCCGTCCCGACGGCACGGGCCTGACAGTGGTCTATGGAGCCCACAGCCATGAAGGTGAGGAGGGGCGGGTGCAGTTCCTGCGGCCCTGGCCCCTGCCCGACGGCCGGATCCTGGCGCTGCGCCGTCCTTTCCGCAGCGACTACGGCGCCGCCGAACTGGTGCTCATCGACATCGAGAACTACACCGACCGCGAGCGCCCCGTCGGCGGGGTCACCCCGGCGAACGGGGCCGAGACCGAAGCCACGCAGATGAATGTGCTGCTGGACGGAGGCCCCTCGCCGGGCGGGCGTTTCAGCGGCGCCTATCCCCTCTGGGACGGCAGTGCCCGGCTGCTCATCGGCTGGGCCCCCTGCAGGGTGCAGGATGAGGGCGGCCGTATCCTGCCCTGCACATCGCAACGCCTTGCCGATGACCGTTACAGCGAGGCAACCCCGCTGTATGGGCTGTACCTCTACGACATGGGGAATCACACCCAGGTGCCTTTGCTGGTGCCCGAGGAGGGTGTGATGTACACGGACATGGTGGTGACCCAGGAGCGCCCCCCGCCCGCCATCCTTCCCGATTACACGCCGGATCCGGTCCTGGCCGAGGAGGGCAGCGGCGTGCTCCACATCCGCAGCGTCTACGACTTCGACGGCGTTTTCAATGGCCTCGGCACGGGGGCTTCGGGCCTGGCCGAACTGGCAGATCCCGCGCGGAGCACGGCGGACGAGCGGCCGGCCCGTTTCCTGCGGGTGGTCAAGGCAGTGCCCCTGCCCGGCCGGGACCTGGTGGAGCTGCGCGGCGCGGCCTTCGGTCGCAGCAGCGGCCAGCTGATGCGCGAGATCGTCGCCTACGCGCCCATCGAGCCCGACGGCTCGGTGAGGATCAAGGTGCCCGCTGACGTACCGCTCGCGGTGAGCGTGCTGGACAAGAGGGGGCGGCGCCTCACCGCCCGCCATCAGAACTGGATCCAGGTGCGCCCGGGGGAGACCCTGACCTGCAATGGCTGCCATGACCACGCAAGCGGCGCGCCCCACGGCAGCGGGCGTGACGCGCAGGCCCTCAATGCCGGGGCTGCGACCACGGGCCTGCCCTTTCCCAACGCCGATGCCGCCCTGTCCGCCGAGATGGGCGAAACCATGGCGCAGACCCGCACCCGCCTGGTGCCGGACGCCCTGGTGCCCGGCATGGACCTGGTCTTCGAGGACGTGTGGACGGACGAGATCGCGGCAGGGCGTCCCAGGGATGCGTCCCTTGCCTACCTTTATGCCGACCTGGCCACGCCCGCACCGGCGAGCGCCGCCTGCCAGGGTCAGTGGCGGCCTTCCTGCCGCATCGTCATCCATTACGAAACCCACATCCATCCGCTCTGGGCGCGCGACCGGGGCGCGGACACCTGCACGGCCTGTCACAATACGCGGGACGCCATGAACAATCTCCAGGTGCCGGCGGCACAGCTCGATCTCAGCGACGGCGCTTCCAGCGAACAACCCCTGCATTTTCGCGCCTATCGCGAGCTGCTGTTCAACGACAACGAGCAGGAAATCGTCATGGGAGCGCTCCAGGACCGCCTGGTGCAGGCCACGGACGGGCAGGGCAATCCCCTCTTCGAGACCGACGAGAACGGCGAACTGATCCTGGATGCCCAGGGCGATCCCATTCCGGTGATGGTCACGGTGACGGTGCGTCCCGTCATGTCCACCGCCGGCGCGCTGGCCAGCGACGGTTTCTTCAGGCTTTTCGAGCCCGGCGGCAGCCACGAAGGCCGCCTGGACCCCGCCGAGCTGCGCCTCATCGCCGAGTGGCTGGACCTGGGGGCCCAGTATTACAACGACCCCTTCGCGGTGCCGCCGCCATGACGATGGATAGTGCAAATGCCGCGTCTTCGCGCAGGCGCGACGCTTCGTTCCAGGGATACCATGAAACTTCCGGGTAAAGAATACATGCCATGGGCCGGATAACCCGCAGAGGAGAAGGGCGCGACCTGCGCAGGGTGGTCTGGCTGCTTATCGCGTGCGCCCTGCTGCCGGCGGGTGTCAGCCGGGGCGGGGCGCTGCTGGAGGTGATCGTGGCCGGGCCTTATCTGGAATTGCACACGGGGCCCGGCAGGGCCTATCCCGTGACGCATGTGGCGGAACGAGGTGCGCGGCTGGTCATCCTCAGGCGCCGCACCGGCTGGTACAAGGTGCGGGTGGCCGCAGGCCGCTTCACGGGCCGGGAAGGCTGGGCGCCGCGGGCGGCCATGGCGCGCACCCGTGTGAATGCCGGGGCTGGCGGATCTGGTGCAGGATCCGTCGCAGGATCTGAGACAGGTATCCCTCTGCCCATGGAAGCACCCGGGCGGGATGCGTTCAGCAGGCGGCGCTGGGAGCTGGGCGCCCTGGGCGGCGATTTCGAGGGCGCGAACGTCATTGCGCTGTATGGTGCCCGTGGTTTCTCGCCCCACCTGTCGGTGGAGATCTCCGCCGCCCAGGTATTGGGCGAATTTTCGGACAGTCTGCTGGTCCAGGCCAACGTGGTGATGCAGCCCTTTCCGCGCTGGCGTGCCTCGCCCTTTTTCACCCTGGGCACGGGCATCATCGACACCAATGCCCGCAAGACGGTGGTGGAGGCCCGCGACAGCACGGACCAGCTCAGTCACGTCGGCGTGGGCCTGCGATTCTACCTGGGACAGCGCTTTCTGTTTCGCGCCGAATACCGCAATTACGTGATCTTCACCAGCAAGGACGACAACAAGGAAATCGACGAATGGCGGGGCGGTTTCGCATTTTTTCTCTGAAAGCTCCGGGCCTGTTGATCGGCATGGTACTGCTGGCCATGTCCTCGGCAGGCGATGCCCGGGAGCGCCTCATCGAGCCGCAGCCCGCGCGCCGCAACATCCAGGTGCCGGAAATCGATACGGAGAATTTCGAGGCAGGCATCTTCGGCGGCGTCATGAGCGTGGAGGATTTCGGCACCAACCCGGTCTATGGTGTCCGCCTGGCCTACCACATCACCACGGGCCTGTTTGCCGAGGCCGCCTATGGCCAGACCGGGACCGGCAAGACCAGTTACGAGGTGCTGAGCGGCGGCGCCCGGCTGCTCACGGACGACGAGCGCCGCTTGCGTTACTACAACATTTCCCTGGGCTACAATCTCCTGCCCGGCGAGACCTTCCTGACCCGCAACCGCGCCTTCACTTCGGATTTCTATGTCATCGCCGGTCTCGGGACCACCGAGTTTGCGGGAGACAGGCGCTTCACCCTCAATTTCGGCGCCGGCTATCGACTGCTGGCCACGGACTGGCTGGCCGTTCATGTGGACATGCGCGATCACTTGTTCGACATGGATCTGCTGGGAGAGGACAAGCGCACCCACAACATCGAGATCAGCGGCGGCCTGACCGTGTTCTTTTGAGCAGCGGGTGCGCGATGCGGGATGAGTGCCTATTAGGCCGTTTCTCATCACTCGTCCTCCATCACGCATCACCCCATATCGTTGAACATCGACAGACGAGGTGAGACATGAACTGGAACGCGAAAACCTTGATTATGCTCCTGCTCCTCCTGCTGGTCACGGGACCGGGATTTGCCAGGGAGGTATCCGGCGCGGCGCCCGATTTCACCCTCAAGAGCCGCAGCGGCGAGAACCTGAAGCTCAGCGAATTCCGCGGCGAGGTGGTGATGATCAATTTCTGGGCTTCCTGGTGCGGGCCCTGCCGCCAGGAGATGCCGCTCCTGGACGACCTGTACCAGCGTTACCACCCCATGGGGTTCACCATCCTCGGTGTGAACGTGGACCAGGACCGGGAGGCCGCCCTGCGCCTGCTGAAAGAGATTCCCGTGAATTTTCCCATTCTGTTCGACGAGGACAACAAGGTGTCCGAGCGGTACGAACTCATGGCCATGCCCAGCACGGTGATGGTGGACCGGGACGGCAACATGCGCTTCGTCCACCTGGGTTACCTGCCGGGTTACGAGCAGGAATACGAGGCCCAGATCAAGGCCCTGTTGCGGGAATAGCATCAAAATCAATATTTCAGGCCATGAGAATCAGATGGGTAGAGACGGGTAGCCCGGATGAAGCGAAGCGGAATCCGGGGAGAGGCCGCATCGGGCTGTGCATGCCATGATACAGGTGATTATCGAATAGAACGATGCCGGAACAATATCAGGCCATGAGAATCACCACGTTGACGCTGATATCGATGCTCCTGCTGGGCGGTTGCGCTCTCAAGCCCTGGGTGAAACCCTACGAGCGTCATCGTCTGGCGGACCCCATCATGAGCTTCAGCCGCGATCCCGTCTCCAGTGCCTACAGCAATCACGTTTACGAGGCGCGCGAGGGTGCGCGTGGCGCCGAGGGGAGTCAGGGAGGCGGGTGTGGCTGTAACTAGACCGCGTTTCCTGTACCGGCTCCTGCCCGTCCTTCTGGCCTGCCAGGGGCTGCTGGTGCCACTGCTGGCCGCGGTGCTGCCGGAGGACCGGGCCGATGCCCTGTACCATTCCTACCGCGGCGGTGGCCTGGAAGTCAGCGGTCCCTCCATCCTGCTGCGCAAGCAGATCGGCAAATACAGTTCGCTCTCCGCCAACTATTACGTGGATTCCATCACCAGCGCCTCGATCGATGTGGTGACCTCGGCCAGTCCTTACGAAGAACGGCGTGAGGAAAAGAGCGTGGGCGCCGATTTCGTCTTCGACAAGACCCTCATGGGGCTGGGATTCACTACCAGTTCCGAGAACGACTTCGAGGCCCGTTCCGCCGCCTTCAGCATCAGCCAGGATCTCTTCGGCGACCTCACCACGGTGAGCCTGGGCTATGTGCGCGGCTGGGACGAGATCGGCAAGACCGGCGATCCCGCTTTTTCCGCAAAGGCCGACCGCCAGCGCTACCGCATCGGCGTCACGCAGATCCTGACCAGGAATCTCATTCTCGCCCTGAACTTCGAGACGGTCACCGACGAGGGTTATCTCAACAATCCCTACCGCTCAGTGCGCTATCTCGATCCCGCCAGTGCGGTGGGGTACAGCTTCGAGCCCGAGGTCTACCCCCGTACCCGCACCAGCAACGCGGTGGCCTTGCGCGGACGCTATCATCTGCCCTACCGCGCCTCGCTCCTGGGCGAATACCGTTATTACCAGGACAGTTGGGGAATCGATGCCTACAACGTGGCCATAGGCTACACCCATGCCTGGCGCGATCGCTGGCTGTTCGATGTCAAATACCGTTATTACACCCAGGGCCGCGCCGATTTCTACAGCGATCTTTTTCCCTACCGCCAGGCCCAGAATTTTCTTGCCCGTGACAAGGAACTGAGCAGTTTCAGCACGCGCACGTTGGGTATTGCCGCAAGCTATGAATTTAAACCGCATGGCCTTCGTTCCATCGACCGCGGCAGCCTCAACATCGCCTACGACCGGATCTATTTCGACTACGACGACTTCCGCGACATCACCAGGGGCGGCGCACCCGGCACGGAACCCCTGTACCGCTTCGATGCCGACGTGCTGCAGCTTTACCTGTCACTGTGGTATTGAGTGTCCCCCCTTTTACCGATGGTGGATATTGGGCCGGTTTCAGGGCAGAATCTTGTCCTGGGACCTGGGCGAGGGAGGGCAGGACATGGGTGCGGATTTCGAAGACTTTCTCCTCGACAACATGCACAGTGTGCTGGTGTTCATCGAGGTGCTGTGGGTAGGCGGTTTTCTCGCGATATTCGTGGTGTATTTTCTGATACGCCATCATATCAAGAAACGCAGGCAGGCAGAGGCCCGGGAGACCCAGAAATTTCCGCCGCCGCCGGAGTGAGGAGGGGTCCTGTCTGCTGCCCGGCTTGTGACGTCGATGCGGCGGGCCGCGCGTTCAATCGCCGTCCTTTGCGCAGCGGAATCCCACGTCTTCTCCTGCCATTTCCGGTTCCGCGAATTGCCGGGTGGCGCCGCGGAAGAAGTAGCTCAGGGCGTAGTGACCGATGCCGCCGCCTCCCCGGATGACTTTCATCTTCTCTCCGAAATAGGGGCTCTGGTAATCCGAACCTGGATAAGGGTGGTACCAGTCGGCGACCCATTCCCAGACGTTGCCGGCCATGTCGTAGGCGCCATAGGGTGATTTGTTGCGCGGATAGAAACCCGTGGGTGCGATGCCGTCTTCCCAGTCGCTGTCGTCGCCGGTGTTGGTGATGGTGATGTCCCATTCGTTGCCCCAGGGAAACTCCAGTCCTTCCGGGCCGCGGCCGGCCTTTTCCCATTCAGCCTCGGTGGGCAGGCGCTTGCCCGCCCAGCGGCAGTAGGCATCGGCGTCGTCCCAGGTGACGAAGGTCACGGGATGATCGGCCTTGCCCGGGGGGTAGGTACGGTTGCGAAAATGATCAGGGGGAGCGCCGGCCGGTCTCGTCAATGAAGCGTTTGTACTGGAGATTGGTCACTTCGTAGATATCGATATAGAAGGCGGGCAGATACATGGTATGTTGTGGACCTTCATCAGGCAGACGGTTGTCGGTGCCGCGGATGAAGGGACCTGCGGGGATCAGGACCATGTCGTTGGGCGCATCGCCCAGGCGCGAGTCTTCCGCGTAGAGGGGATAGCGCATGCCGCTGTCGGGGTTCAGCGGTGTCCCGGGAACGAAAGCCGAAAGTTCGGACTCGGCGGGGGAAGGTGTTTTGTCCCGCAGGGCGGGGCGGCCCGGCGCCGGCACACCGCTGTGACATTGCCTGCACCGGCCGGCATCGGTCAGGGTATCGAAGTCGATGGCACTGCGATGACAGTCTGTGCATTGCGCGAGGCCATGCACGTGATCGCCAGGGCGCGGCTCTGCAGCGAGGTTCCAAGGGAGCGATAACAGAGCCAGGAGCAGGGCCATCGGACGGAGAGGCATGTTTGTTCAACATATATTTAATTTTCAATAAGTTAAATTATATTCTCCGATGTTTTTATTGTTTTTTTGCAGGAGGAGCTCGAAGGCTTCGTGGCCAGGAGGCGCTCCTGCCGGGTAGGCACATGCACCACAGCCGGCGCAAAGGGCTGTCACGGCCTTCTCTCTTTCTGCAGGAGAAGAAAAGGTGTTGCAGGCCCGGCACGATTTTCATCATTTTTTCCAGGCCGCCATTTTGGAGGCTCGGGGAGACGGCGTCCATGAAACACACGACACCAGCCGGTCAAACCCGGCACAAGGTCAAGCGACGGGACCGCAGTGCCGCCTGGGTGTTGCCGATAAGATTGGCGTTGGCAGCGGGATTTCGGAGTATGATGCGTTTACTATCGATTGTCTTAGTATAGCGAGATGCCCCGACTCAGAGGCGCCCGCAGGCGCAGACACTTTTGTGTACCCGAGCTTGCCGAGGGGCATGAGCCTTTCCGCCTATACGACGAGGGCGACGAACTTTACGATGACATGTTGCATTCCATTGCCCGGGCCCGCGGTGCCATACGCCTGGAAAGTTATATCTTCGCCCCAGACGAGATCGGCTGGCGTTTCGCGGAGGCCCTGGCCAGGCGCGGCGACGAGGGCCTGCGGGTGCGGGTCCTCATGGACGCAGCCGGTTCTCTTTTCTGGCATTCCCGCAGACTGGCGCGTTATCTGCGCGCCCATGGTGTGCGGGTGCGCTGGTTCCACCGCTGGAACTGGCGCCGCCCGCATCGCTACAATCACAGGGATCATCGCAAGCTGCTGACCATCGACGAAGATCATTTCTACCTGGGCGGTTTCAATATCCACCGGGAATGCTCCCGCGCCGTCTATGGCGAGCAGCGCTGGCGTGATACCCACGTGCGCCTCGACAGCGAGTTGACCGCGGTGGCCAATCGCATGTTCGACCGGTTCTGGAAGGGCCGCAAGCGCTGGGTCGTCAAGGGCCCGCCACGTCCCAACGTGCTCCTGCCCAATCACAACGGGCGTTGTCGCCATGCCCTGCAATGCCTTTACATGGAAATATTCCGTCATGCCCGTCATCACATCTATCTCACCACGCCCTATTTCGTACCCGACCACCGTACCCAGCAGGCGCTCATGGACGCGGCGCGCCGTGGTGTCGATGTGCGCCTGCTGGTCCCTGCCAAGAGCGACGTGACCTTGACCCGCTGGGCGGCGCAGGCAGCCTACGGGGGACTGCTGCGCAACGGGGTACGCATCTTTGAATACCAGCCTCGCGTTTTGCACGCCAAGACGGCGGTCGCTGACGGCGCATGGGCCACGCTCGGCACGGCCAACCTGGACTATCGCAGTTTCTTCATGAATTACGAATTGAACCTCGTCAGCCGGGACCCGGCATTGTGCCAAGGTCTGGAGGCGTATTTCGAGCGGGATCTGGCGGAATCCGTGGAGATTACGGTGGGCAGGTGGGCACGGCGTCCCTGGAGCAGACATTTCCTGGAAATGATAGGATGGCTGGCGCGGCGCTGGCTGTGAGGGAAGCGGGCGCCAACACTGCTGCGGAGAAGCAGGATAAACGGATGAAGACGCTGCGAAGACTGTTGCAGATCGCCTGGGCCATCGGCGGTCATTTCCTGTGGTGGGGGCTGGTGCGCCTGCACCTGCTGCGGCCCGTGCAGACGCCGGCACGCCGCCTGGCCGCCGTGCTGGAGGGACTGGGAACCACGTTTATCAAGCTGGGACAAGGGCTCAGCCTGCGCCGCGACATCCTGCCGGATGAGTATGTTGAGGCTCTGCAGAGTCTCCAGGACCGGGTGCGTCCTTTCCCCACCGAGGTGGCGCGGCGCGAGATCGAGTCGGCCCTTGGAAATCGTATCGAGGAGCTGTTCCGGGAATTCGAAGACGAACCCATGGCGGCGGCCTCCATTGCACAGGTCCACAGGGCCGTGCTGCCTGACGGGCGCAAGGTGATCGTCAAGGTGAGACGTCCCCGCCTGCGCGAGGAAGTCTTGCGGGATACCCGCCTGCTGCGCTGGGTTCTGCAGGTGGTGGTACTGCTGGTGCCGCGTCTGCACCAGTACGACCTGCTGGAAATCGTACGGGAGAGCGGTCTCAATCTGCTCAAGGAGCTGGACTTCCGGCAGGAGATGCGCCACATCCTGCGCTTCCAGGCCGCCTTCCAGGGCTCGGAGACGATCCACATTCCCGCGGCGGTGCCCGCATTGTGCACCGAGTCGGTCCTGGTGCAGGAACGCAGCGGCGGCCGCCTCGTCACCGATCCCGCGGTACGCTCCCAGGGTCCGGAACTGGCGGTGAATTTCTTCGATGCCTACCTTCACCAGCTGTTCGTCATGGGGCTGATCCATGGCGATCCCCATCCCGGCAATCTCTTCATCATGGACGACGGCAAGATCTGCTTCCACGACTTCGGCCTGGTGGGCTATGTCGACAAGGCCACCCGGCGCAGCCTGGCAGCCTATTTCCTCGCACTCATCAACCAGGACGGAGAATGGCTGCTGGATGCGTATCTGGATCTGGGCATGCTGAGCGAGGAGGTGGATCGCCACCAGGCGCAGCGGGGGCTGGAAGAACTGATGCAGGAATATGCCACCCTGCCGCTGAAGGAGTGGTCGCTCGCGACGGCGATGCTGGCCGCCGTGCGCATGGGCTGGGGATACCAGCTGCGCCTGCCCTACAATCTCCTGATTCTCATGCGCGCGCTCTTCCTCATCGATGCCACCCTGCGTACCCTGGACCCGGAATTCAACGTGATCGCCTATCTGCAGGAGCGGGGCGCCACGCTCATGCGCACGGCGCTCAAGGAAGGGAGCGACTCCAGCCTGGCCCGGATGAAGTATGAGGCCCTGGTGCTGGGCCAGGAACTGCCGGGCGCCGTGGCACGACTGCTGCGGGGTGTGCGCGAGCACGGACCGGAGATTCCCCTGCGCCATCACGGCCTGCGGGACTTCGAGCAGCACATGGACCGCAGCAGCAACCGCATCGCCCTGGCGCTGGTGGCCCTGGGGCTCTACATCGCCGCTTCCCTGCTCGCCCAGGGGGACATCCAGCCCCTGCTGGGCGGCATGCCCCTGGTGGCCGTGATCGGCTATGGCCTGGCCCTGTGGGTGACCTACCGCCTGTTGCGCGGCATTTCCCGCTCCGGACGATTGTAGCCTGCAGCCCACGCCGACCCTGCATGGAATGGTTTGCCCTGACCTTGATCAGCGCCGTCACGCTGGCGGCGGCCGATGCCTTGAGCAAGAAATATTTTCAGGGCCACAGTGGCTGGGAACTGTTGCTGCTGCGCTTCGGGGTGCCCGGACTGCTGCTGCTTCCCGTCGCCTGGCTCAATCCCATTCCACCCGTACCGGCGGCCTTCTGGGGGGGCATGCTGCTGCTCGTTCCCCTGGAACTCATCGCCATGTGGTGCTACATGGTGGCCATACGCGACTGCCCCCTCTATCTCACCTTGCCTTACCTGGCCTTCACCCCGGTCTTCAACGTGCTGACGGGTTATGTGGTGCTGGGGGAGACGGTCAGCGTGACGGGTTTTATCGGCATTCTCCTGGTGGTATGCGGCACCTACCTGCTCAACCTGGAGCGTTTCCGCTTGTCATCGTGGCGCGGCTGGCTGGCGCCCCTGCGGGCCGTCCTGCACGAACGCGGTTCGCGTCTCATGTTGCTGGCCGCTGCCATCTACAGTCTCACCTCGGTGTTCAGCAAGCAGGTGATGGGGTATGCCACGCCGGCGAGTTTCGGACCCTTCTATTTCGTGACCCTGGGCATGGTGGTGATATTCCTCACCACCTTGCGTGCGCCACGCAGCCTGAAACTGCTGACGCGCCGTCCCGCTCCCCTGCTGGCCGTGGGTGGCTTGATGGCGCTGATGGTGGTGACCCATTTCCTCGCCATTGCGCAGGTAGAGGTGGCCTACATGATTGCAGTGAAACGCAGCAGCCTCTTGTTCGGCATCGTGTTTGGCGCCTTGCTGTTCGGTGAGCGCCACGTGGTGCGCCACTTTGTTGCAGGCGCTCTCATGGTGGCCGGTGTGGTATTGATCTTGAGTTAGGGATCTTGAGTTGGGGGAGGCGGATGAACAGCGGCATGGTCGTTTTCCTGTGGCTTGTGACGGTTTTCTCCCTGCTGGCCGTGCTGTTCTTGCGGCGCCGGCGCGGGGACCGTTTCCAGGCAGGGAATGTCCTGCTGCATTACCGGGATGAGGGTTGGGGGGAACCGGTAGTGCTGCTTCATGGACTGGCCGTCAACAGCGATCTCAACTGGCGCCTGACCGGCATGCTGGCGTACCTGCGACGCCATTTCCGGGTCATCACCCTGGACCTGCGCGGCCACGGCCTGAGCGACCGTCCCCGCGATCCCGCGGCCTATGGTCAGGAACTGGCGCACGACGTGTGCCGTCTGCTGGATCATCTGGGCCTTCCCCGCGCCCATATCGTAGGGTATTCGCTGGGTGGCTTCATTGCCCTGAAGGCGGCGGCATGCCACAGTGACCGCCTGTGCAGCCTGATTTTGCTTGCCGCCGGCTGGGAACGTCCCGACGACCAGGCCCTGTTCCGCGGACTCGACCGCTGTGCCGACGATCTGTGTGCGGGCAGGGGTATTCGTGCCCTGGCCGTGGAAAGGTTTCAACCGGGCCGGTTCCATCGGGCATTGCTGTGGTGCTACACACGGCTCATGACCGACCGACAGGCCCTGGGGGCGCTGGTGCGTAGTCTGCGCCGGTTGACTGTCTCGGAAGGCACCTTGCGTGAATTGAAAGTGCCGGTCTGTGTCATCGCCGGGGAAGCCGATTACCTGAGGCCTGCGGCGGAACGCCTGCGGGATCGCCTGCCGGGTGTGGAATTTTACCTGTACCCCGGCGCTGGACACATCAGTCTTGCGTGGCGGCGGTCGATGTGGCAGCGCGTGGAGCGCTTCTTGCTCCAGCATCGTTGCCCGTTATAATCGCCGGAGCACGTAAAGAGAATATATGTCGATGTGGCCACAACCCGAAGGAGAAGACCATGAGCAACCAACTGAACCTGGATGCCCTGCTGGAGGGTTTCAAACAGCAGGCCGACGAGATCCGGCTGCAACTGCACCTTGCCAAGGCCGAGGCGCGGGACGAGTGGGAGGAACTGGAAAAGAAGCTGGAGGAGTTGAAAGTCAAAGCGGACATCGTGCGCAAGGAGGCCGGGGAGGCCTCGGAGGACGTCCTGGAAGCGGCCAAGCTGGTGGCCGAGGAGATCAAGAACGGTTTCGAGCGCATACGCAAGTCACTTTGACGGTGCTGGAAATCATGTCGTGCTGTTCCCTGTTCGCCCCTGCCCCGGTTGCAGGAACTGCCCCGATGATCCGTAAGGCAACATGACGGCCCTGTTGATCCTCCTGCATCTGTTGTCCGCGGTGGTCTGGGTGGGGGGCATGTTCTTCGCCTACCTCATTCTGCGCCCCGCCGCCGTTACCGAACTGGAACCGCCGTTGCGGCTGCGCTTGTGGCGCCGCGTGCTGTCCGCTTTCTTTCGCTGGGTATGGGCCGCCGTGGTGCTGCTGCCCGTCACCGGGCTTGCACTGGCGGGCAGGATGTTCGGCGGCCTGGCACAGGCGCCCGTCCACGTGCACGTCATGCTGTTGCTGGGTATCGTGATGATCCTGATATTTCTCCATGTCTTTTTTGCGCCGGGCCGGCGCCTGCGCCGCGCCGTGGCAGATGAAGACTGGCAGGAAGGCGGCAGGCAGCTCGGACGCATCCGCCGGCTGGTGGGTGTCAATCTGCTCATCGGCCTGGTGGTGATCGCGCTTGCCGGTGCCGGACGCTTTCCGGGTTGAGGGCATGGCACAGGCGTGTGACAGGGGCGTTACTCTGTTTGCGCATCTCCAGCGCCTGAGCGACCCACGGCAGGAGGGCGGTCAGGCCATGCGCCTGTTCATCGAATGCCTGCAAGAGCGCTTTTCTGCGGAAACAGCGGCTTTAATCAGCGTGCGGGACCTGGAAGGGGACCAGTACAGGATGCTCGCCCGTTTCCGTGCCGGTGAGCCTGTATCTCCGGGCGAGGGAGATCTCCTCGCGGACGAGAGGTGCCGTTCCGTCGAGCGCGATGCCCTGGTGGCGTCCTTGCGCCATACGGACCGGATCCGGACCTTCACCGGTGTCCAGGGCGGGGAAAAGGCGCAAAACGGCCTGCGCCTTGTGCTCGGCGGGATGGGACGGATACTCGCGGTACCCTTGTACCTGGATGGTGCCGTCCATTACTGGTTGTTGCTGGGACTGGGGAAGAGCGGGGGAGAGCAGCCGGGTGAGGCAGAGGCGGAACGACTTCTGCTGACCGCCAATCTCGCGTTCACCTGCCTGGCCCGCATCAGCGACATCCGGCGATTGAAAGTCGCCCGTGACCGCCTGCGGGGAGAGTTGTCCAAGATCGCCCGCCTGCAGCAGATGTTGCTGCCCGCGCTGGACGGTCCCATTGCCGGCCTGCGCAAGTCGGCCTGTTTCAGCGCCTGTGAAGAGGCCGGCGGAGATTATTATGACCTGGTCAATCTGAGCCGGTATGCCGATCCGCCCCTGGCCGAAGGTGAACGGGATTTCTGGGGCGTGCTCATTGCCGATGCCGCCGGCCACGGTGCCGCCGCTGCGGTGGAGGTGGCCATGTTCGACGCCATTTTGCGTACCTACCGGGAAGGACCGGCGCCGGGGCCGGCGCACGTCTTTGCCTATGCCAACCGGCATCTGTTCACCCGTCTCATACGCGGCTCCTATATCACGGCCTTCGTGGCCAATTTCGATCCCCGGCGCAGCCGCCTCAGCTATGCCAATGCCGGGCATCCCATGCCCCTGCTGCGCCGGGCCTGTGGCGAGGTGGCGCCGTTGCCGTCTACACATAATGGCATTCCCCTGGGCGTGCGCCGTGACTACGCGTGGCGCCAGAACGAGATCGCCCTGGCTCCCGGGGACACCCTGCTGCTCTATACCGACGGGGTGACGGAGGCACGTTCCCCTGAAGGCCTGAATTTTGGCGTCCAGCGCCTCGCCCGGGTTTTTGCCGATGCGCCGGACGAGCCGGAGGCCATTCTTGCCTGCCTGCATCAGGCCCTGGAGGATCATCGGGGTTGCGCGCGCCAGCGCGACGACCAGACCATGCTCGCGCTTCAATTGTCGCCTCATGCCTGAGAGGGTGGAGGGGGTGCCCGCCATCGAGGTCCAGGGCCTGAGCAAGCGTTTCGCCAATGAAGTGGTGGCCGTGGACGATGTTTCGTTCTCCGTGCCCCGCGGCATCGTCTGCGCCCTCCTGGGGGGTAACGGCGCGGGCAAGACCACGACGCTTTCCATGCTCCTGGGGCTGCTCCTGCCCAGCAGCGGCAGCATCCGCATCCTGGGCGAGGACATGTTGCGTCATCGCTACCGGGTTCTCCCGCGCATGGGATTCACGTCACCGTATGTGGACCTGCCGCAGCGCCTCAGCGTGGCCCAGAATCTGACGGTGTATGCGCGCCTCTACGGCGTGCCGCAACCGGCGCGCCGCCTCGCCGAGCTGGCGGAGATGCTGGAAATCGGGGGCTTCATGAGCAAGCCCTACGGCGCGCTCTCGGCAGGCCAGCGCACCCGGGTCAGCCTGGCCAAGTCCCTCCTCAACCGGCCCGAGCTGCTGCTCATGGACGAACCCACGGCCTCCCTGGACCCCGACTCCGCGGACCGCATCCGCGGCTGCCTGCGGGAATACCAGCGGGCCAGCGGTGCCACCATCCTGCTGGCCTCGCACAACATGCAGGAGGTGGAACGCCTCTGCCAGCAGGTGCTCATCATGCGCCGCGGCCGTATCGTGGCCCGGGGTTCGCCGGCTGAACTGCGTCATTGCTACGGACGCGACAGCCTGGAGGGGGTCTTTCTCGACATCGCCAGGGCGCAGGAGTCCGCGCCATGTTGAATGCGGCTGCTTCGTTCAACCGCATCCTGGCCATGATGCTGCGCTACACCTATCTTCTGCGCGGCTCATGGCCACGCATCCTGGAGCTGATCTACTGGCCCACGGTGCAGATGATCCTGTGGGGTTTCATCAACCAGTTCCTGGTGGGGCAGAGCGCCTGGCTGGCGCAGGCGGCGGGGCTGTTCATCGCGGCGGTGCTGTTGTGGGATGTCCTGTTCCGTGCCCAGCTCGGCGTCTCCCTCGTGTTTTTCGAGGAACTGTATTCGCGCAATCTGGGGCACCTCTTCGTCAGCCCCCTGCGTCCCCACGAACTGGTGATGGCATTGCTGGGCATCAGCCTGGTGCGCACGCTCATCGGCGTGGGCGCGGCGGCGCTGCTGGCCATCGTCTTCTATCATTATTCCATATTCGACATGGGGCTGTACCTGCTGGCCTTCTTCGTCAATCTGCTGGTGATGGGGTGGGCCATCGGACTGCTGGTGGTGGCCCTGGTCCTGCGCTACGGCCTGGGAGCGGAGAGCCTGGCCTGGGTGGTGATCTTTGCCATCACGCCCGTGAGCGGCGTCTATTATCCCGTTTCGGTGCTGCCGGCGTGGTTGCAGCCTGTGGCGCAGGGTCTGCCGGCGAGCCATGTCTTCGAGGGCATGCGTGCCGTGCTGCTGGAGCAGCGCTTTCCCCTCGATCTGTTCTGGTACGCCGTCGGCCTGAACATCGTCTACCTGGCCGTGGGCGCGGGCGTGTTTCTCTATGCCTTCCACGTGGCCCGCAGACGCGGCCTGTTGCTGCATGTCGGAGAATAGGCCCTTTGCCGGGCGCGCCGGCTTACTGGCGGCGGCATGCCGGGGGAGCAACCCGGCGTGCCTCAATCCTGCTCTTCCAGCAACAGGTCCTTGGCCTGGTTGATCTTGGCCGCGAGGTAGGTGGAACCGCCGCGGTCGGGGTGGAGTTTCTGCATCAGCCGGCGGTGGGCGGCGATGATCTCCTCGCGGCTGGCGCCGGGTTCCAGTCCCAGGATCTCGAAGGCTTCCTCCCGGCTCATGGCGGTGCTCCCCGGGGCGGCCTGTTCCTGGCTGCCGGCACCGGCCTGTTCACGCCACTCCGGCCCATGGACGTTATCCAGGTAGGCCTGGACCAGGCGCGCCGATTCCTGATCGGCGGCCATGCATTCCCGCCACAGGGCCACCAGCTCCTGCAGCGTGAGTTCCGAGAGGCGGCGCCCCTTGTAGGTGCCTTCCAGCACCAGCCCCTCGATCTCGCCGCTGTCGTGGTCCAGGGTCATGCGCACGAAGCGGGTTTCCACCTGGGAGCTGCGTCCGGCACCGGCGCCAGCACCCCTCGGGCCGGCGCCTGGAACAGGCCGGTAACGGGCAAGGATCTGGCGCAGGATGGGCAGGTAGCGCAGGAGGGGCAGCAGGCGGCGGGCGAAAGGCGCCAGCGAGGCCAGCAGCCCGAAGAGCCAGTGCAGACGACCGGTCACTGCAAGGTAGAGGACGCCGATGACCGCCATCCACAGCAGGATGCGCCGCAGCCCCGCGGCCACCCGTTCCGGGGGGGTGCGCAGAAACCAGCGCAGGAACAGGAACAGCAGCCCCAGTGCTGCAACGACGATGACCAGGCGGGGTATCAAGACGTATCCTTGCCTTTGCGCGGCAACTGGCGAAGCAACTGTGGCAGCAATTCGGGCAGGCGGCCGCCGTGACGACGGCTGTAGTCTTCCAGAGCCTTGTGTCCACCCGCGGCATAGACAGCCACCGCGCTGAGCAGCTCACGAAGCTGGTGGGCGCTGCCGCTGTCGAAGGCGCAGTAGGCCCCCTTGCTGAGACGGGCGATCTGACGGAAGGTATGCGCCGCAAGGGGCTCGCCGCCCTCGTGGAAGATGAAGACCGGCACGCCCAGCAGGCCCAGCTCACCGGCGAGGGCGGCCAGCTCCTCCGGGTCTTCCTCCATGCAGTCGCCGACGAAGACCAGGGCATCCACACGCTTCCTGCGATGCTCGTCCAGGGTGTGGCGCAGCACCTTGGCGATCTGGGTATGGCCACCGATGCAGGAGACCCGTGACATGTCGGCGAGCAGTTCGGCCGACCGGGTGGTCCAGGGGAAGGCACGGAATTCGTTGAAGCCACGGTAGTAGCAGAGCTGGATCTCCAGGCCGCCAAGGGCCGTGGTGGCCTCGAACATCTGGCCCTGGATATGGCAGGCATGATCCCAGGTAGGTTCGCGGCTGGCGGTGGCGTCCATGGCGAAAATGAGGCGTCCCCGCTGCCCCGAGGGCCTGACCTTGGACATGGCGGCCACCTTGTCGAGGAAGGCATCGATCTCGGAGGCCGTCGATCTTTCAGCCAGTGGTTTGTCGTCCTTGCTCATGAATCACGGCTCATGGAATTACACGATCAGGAAAAGCCGGACAAGCCGGCGATCCACATGTTGAAAGCGGGCGAGGTGGACGGGCCGGAACGGCCACCGGGATTGCGACACCCGCGACCGCTCATACCGTAGATGATAGGAAATTTACAAGGACGAGGGCAAGAAAACGAGGTCTCGCGACCGGAAAAGGATGCCGGAGGCGCACCGGTTGCGCCTCCGGCCGGGTTCATTTCTTGGTTTATTTCTTCTTATTTTTCTCATCGGCCTTGGACTCGAAACCCGTGACGATGGTGGGCCAGCGGCCGTTGGTCTGGGCGACGGTCCTCGAGGCATGCCCCTTGGTGTGCAGGTAGACGACAATTTCGCGGAAACGGTCACCCTGGAAGGTCCATTCCCGGGCTGCCCGCACGACACAATCGCCGCGTACCTTGGCACACTGGATTTCCTGATCGATGGGGGCGTCCAGGGCCTTGGTGACGGCCTTTTTGATGGCCTCCAGTTGTGCCTTGTCCAGATTGAAATTGCCCACCCATTCGGGGGTGTTGATGTTGATGGTCGCCGCTGTGGCGAGCGCGGGCAGCGCCAGCAGGGCGCAAAGGAACGAAACAGCCACTGAATACGTCACTCTGGAACCTCTCACGATATTTCCCCCCTGATTTGTTGTTTTTGGAAAGCCGGCGGATCAGCTCCCAGATGCCGGATCCGACTAGGTTTTACCGAAGACCCGAATCCATGGATTCAGGCTAAGATTTACCCGAGCCTCTGCATCAATTTTAGCTGATTTATATAACATTCCGCCGGACGGGAATCAAACCGGTGTTGATGACCCGGCGTGGATGGAGAAGAATACCGGGAGAGGAAGCGGATACAAATATCCTCCCGATCCCCTATAATCGGGAGCAGAGGCGTCGGAGGGTGCAGCCACACAATGTGTTTCTGTTTTTCCTGAGAGGACAACGAGGTGGAAGAAGAACAGCCGGATGTGTTCAATATCGCCGCCTGGCGGGCCGTGGAGCTGGGCAATCAGATGGCAGGCGAGGACGATGCCCGGGATGTATGGGATATCGCCGACGGGCTGCTGGCGGGTGCCATCCAGTACTGGTTGTATTCCCGCGAGCCCTGTGGTGACCCCCGCTGCGAGGACTGCGCGCCCCTGAGTACGGCGGAACAGCGCCTGGCCGAATTATTGCGCCTGGTGCGCCAGTTTGCAGAGGAAAGCGATTATTATCATACGCGGAACGACTCCAATGCAGGGCGCGCCTGAGCCCGTGAAACACGATGGCCGAGACTTCCGAAAACCCGCGCCTGCAGGTCATCCAGGGTGACATCACCCGCCTGGCAGTGGATGCCATCGTCAATGCCGCCAATCCCACACTCCTTGGCGGGGGGGGTGTTGACGGGGCCATTCACCGTGCGGCAGGCCCGGAATTGCTGGCGGAATGCCGCACCCTGGGTGGCTGCCCCACGGGCGAGGCCCGCATGACCGGGGCCTATCGTCTGCCGGCAAAATACGTCATTCATACCGTAGGGCCTGTCTGGCATGGCGGGGATCAGGGCGAGGCCGAACTGCTCGCCGCCTGTTATCGCAACAGCCTGGCGCTGGCCCGCCGGCACGAGGTTCGCAGCATCGCCTTTCCCGCCATCAGCTGCGGGGTCTATGGCTACCCCGTGGACGAGGCGGCGCGGATCGCCGTGCGTGAGACAGGCCGTTTCCTTGC
Organism: Gammaproteobacteria bacterium; assembly: GCA_026981935.1. Lineage (GTDB taxonomy): Bacteria > Pseudomonadota > Gammaproteobacteria > SZUA-140 > SZUA-140 > S012-109. Next base: position 4,057 of record JALSIC010000013.1, on the reverse strand, counting down.
CGCGCACGACCTGCCGGCGCAGGTGCTGCTGGTCTGTTTTGGCGCCGAAGTGTACCGGTCATACCAGGAGGCATACAGGGAGACATACAGGGAGACATACGGGGAGGCTCATCAGGGAACGACGGAGGGGCGGGAAACGGGCAGGCCCTGATGATCACGGGCGGGATGCGAGGACATTCGCGGCCCGGGATCTTCGCTGCCGGGCCCGCTCCCACGGAAGGGCGGGCACGGGAACGCCCCCTCGGCGCGAAGAGGGTCAGAGAGCACAGAGGGGCTGGACATTCAATACAACAGTCTGGCCATTTGGCGCCGGTAACGGTTGACCCGTTCGTCGCCTTCTCCCAGGATCTCGAAGACCGTCAGCAGGCTGCGGCGTCCCAGATCGTCACCGAATGCGCGGTCGCGGCGCATGAGTTCCAGAAACTGATCCATTGCGCCGTCATAGTCTCCTTCCGTCAGCTTGTGTACGCCGAGCTGGTAGCGCGCCTGCAGATCGCCGGGATCGGCCGCGAGTCTTTTCTCCAGTTCGCCGGCAGGCGGCGCCTCCTGGGCCTCCCGCGCGAAACGGGCCTGTGCAGCAAGTGCCCTGACCTCAGTTTCCTCGCGCTTGTCGAATGGCAGCGCATCCAGCACGGTTTGTGCCTGATGCGCTTCACCGGTGCGCAGCAAGAGCCTGGCCAGCGTAAGGGTGGCCTGGAGGTTGCCGGGATCCATGGCCAGGGCCTCGTCGAGCAGGCGGCGGGCCTCATCGAGATTGCCGCTTTCCATCGCAAGACGCGCGTTGCCGACCAGCTTGTCCGCCGGTTTTTCGATATGACGCTCGATGAACTCCCGCAGGGCGGACTCCGGCAAGGCTCCCATGAATTCGTCTACCACTTCACCGTGCCGGAAGACCTTCACCGTGGGCAGGCTGCGCACGCCGTATTGCAGCGCAAGCTGTTGTTCCTGGTCAGTATCCACAGTGGCAAGCAGGAAACCGCCCTGGTATTCCCCGGCCAGTTTGTGGAGGAGGGGCATGAGCACCTGGCAGGGCGCACACCAGCCGGCCCAGAAATCCACCACAACCGGGATCTCACGGGAGCGCGCCAGAACGAGTTCGGTGAAATTTGACGCCGTCGCTTCGACGATGTGTTCGTTTGTCTGCATGGTGCGGCAAAGATACCGGATCCGGCCCCGGGAATCGAGCCTTTCAGAGGGATTCGTGCCTTCGTTTGCCGGGAGCGGTCACCCTGTCTTGTCGGGCCACGGACAGAGGTCGTTGAGGCCGCATGTGGGGCAGCGCGGGTGCCGGGCGGTGCAGACGTATCGGCCATGGAGTATGAGGGCGAGGGTGAATGCCCGCCAGTGGCGACGGGGGACGACCGCCGTGAGTTCCGCCTCGATGTGGTCCGGGTCTTCGCTCGTGGCCAGTCCGAGGCGCCGGCTGACCCGCTTTACGTGGGTGTCCACCGCGATGGCCTGGTGGCCGAAGGCGCAGGCCCGCACCAGGTTGGCGGTCTTGCGGCCCACGCCGGGGAGCCGGGTCAGGGCTTCCAGGTCATCGGGCACGGCACCGTGGTGCGCTTCCAGCAGGCGGCGGCAGCAGGCGATGAGCGTGCGGGCCTTGCGCTTGTAGAAACCGGTGGAACGAATATCGCGTTCCAGTTCCGCCACGTCTGCATGGGCATAGTCGCGGGCATCGCGGTACTTGCGGAACAGAATACGCGTAACCTGGTTGACCCGCTCATCGGTGCACTGGGCGGCGAGAATCAGGGCGACGAGGAGTTCCAGGGGCGTGGCATAGTCGAGTTCCAGCCGGGCCTCCGGATACAGCGCCAGCAGGCGGCGCGTGATGGCCGCACCTCGTTGCTGTTGCCCGGAGGCAGGATTTTGCCGGGATCCGCTCATGGCGACGCCTGCAGGGTAAGATGATACCGCGGCATGGCGATGCCTGCCAGGTGCACCACGTGCCGGGGCAGGGGAGTGTGTCTTGCCGCCGAGGAGGGGGAGCTGGCATGGCCGGTGCGCATGGGAACTCATGCATACCGGATTTCTCTTCACCCGCGCTGATCACGTCATGGATTTGAGCGACTCATCAATAGTAGAATCTCAGCAAAACCACGGCAAAACAACGTCATGACCAAGCAACCCACTGCCCACGTGGCCCTCACCACCATCGATTTTCTGATTCCCAGCGCCGACTCCCTGAAGTCGAAGCGCCGGGTCTTGAAGAGTCTCAAGGACCGGATCCGCAACCGCTTCAATGCCTCGGTGGCGGAGATCGCCTATCTGGAAGAATGGCAACGCAGTGTCATCGGCATCACCATGATCGGCAACGAGCGTCGCCATCTGGAACAGGGACACTCCGCCCTCAACAGGCTGGTGGAGGAAACCGTCGAGATCCAGCTCCTGGATGTGCGCATGGAATGGCTGTGAGTTTTTGCAAACGGTCTGCACATATCCCGCCTGGTTAAGGCTTCAGGGATCAGGGCTTGCACGGCGGTGCCGGGCAGGATCTGCTTAAGGACGCCTTTTCAGGCAACGTGCGGGGCATGGGGCCGGCGGTGGCAGAGATGGAATTCGAGGAGCGTGACAACGAACCCTTTCTGTTTTTTGCCGCCGACAAGACCGATCCCGGGGCCTATAATCTTCCGCTCTATCTGGCCTTCGCCGGTCCGATGACGACGCCCGGCCTGCTGCTGGCGCCGGCGCTCACCCGCGGTTTCCGCTTCGTCATCATGAATGTCAACTATACCGAGGGCGACCGTATCATCGAACTGGAAGCCCCCGAGGACCTCTATCGCATCGCGGCCCTGCTGCGGGATCCCGAGCGTTACGTGATCGAGTCCGTATGGTCGCGGGACAGCGGCGATGTTGCCGCCGTGGCCTCCACGACACGGCTGCACAACATCGCGGGCAAGTACACCGGCAAGGATGATCCGGTGATGCTGGTGAGGGTGCAGAAGATGTTTCCCGCCACGGGTGAGGTGCTGGCCCCCTATGCCACGGGGCATTTCGTCGCCGGCGGCATGCGTGGTTCTCACAACATGCCGCTGATGCCCGTGCCGCTCAATTCCGGCATCAGTTATTTCGATGGTCCTCCGGTGGTGAGCTGTGCCGCTTTCTGTGTCCACGAGGGACGCCTCACCGAGGCGGTGGATGCCTTCGCCCATCCCTTCTGGAACCGGGTGCGGGAAAGGGTGGCGGACAAGGCCATGTCAATGCGCCGCCAGGGTTTCTTCGGTGCCGCCATGCTGCCCATGTCGGAGCTGGAATATACCGGTATCATGGAGATGATGGCTGAACTGGAAGAGCGCTTCATACTGCGGGTGTGAGGAGGTGGCCATGGGTGCGCCTCCAGGACCTTCGGTGGCTGCGTCCTGGCCGCGCGATGATCGTCAGTCGTATACCGCAAGTCGCAATAGTTGAGGTTTGTTGGTTTCACCCAGGGTTTGTCGTTCCAGTGACGCCTGCCATTCCGAGCGCAGCGAGGAATGACAGGGAAGTCTGGTGGCAGTGGCAAGGAAGTGCGGTGGGAATGACATCATTCCTGTCATTTCGGGCGTAGCGAGAAATCTTTGAGGCAGTGGGGCAGGATTTCTCCCTTCGGTCGAAATGACGCTTCTTTGTCATTCCGAGCGCAACGAGGAATCCGAAGCCGCCGGTACAAGATTTCTCCCTTCGGTCGAAATGACAGAGAAAAAAGGTCGAAATGACAGAGGAGAAAGGTCGTAATGACGAGAAAGTGAGGCCGAAATGGAGTTCGTCATTCCGAGCGCAGCGAGGAATGACAGGGAAGTCTGGTGGCAGTGGCAAGGAAGTGTGGTGGGAATGACATCATTCCTGTCATTTCGAGCGTAGCGAGAAATCTTTGAGGCAGTGGGGCAGGATTTCTCCCTTCGGCCGAAATGACGCTTCTTTGTCATTCCGAGCGCAGCGAGGAATCCGAAACCGCCGGTACAAGATTTCTCCCTTCGGTCGAAATGACAGAGAAAAAAGGTCGAAATGACAGAGGAGAAAGGTCGTAATGACGAGAAAGTGAGGCCGAAATGGAGTTCGTCATTCCGAGCGCAGCGAG
>JALSIC010000012.1 GCA_026981935.1 Gammaproteobacteria bacterium | reverse complement strand
CAGGCTATCGTCCACCGTGAGCCGCGCGGTATAGGTGCCCGCAGCCATAAACCCGCTGTGTGTCTGCGAGGTGGTGTTGACACAATCGCTGATGGTGTACTCAATGCTTCCGTCGTCATCGACATCGAGACTGCAGGTCAGGGTCTCGCCGGGTTTGTCGCTGACGTTCCAGCTATAGGTGACCGGATCGATGACATCCACGGGATCGGGAGCGGCCGTAAAACTGTTTACTACAGGCGGGGTCGCAGGCACTGTTACGACCACGGGTACTGTTTCGGTAGCGGTCCCACCCAGGCCGTCGTCTACCGTAAGCGTGGCAGTATAGGTACCAACAGCCGAAAAACCTGAATGCGTTTGCGAGGTGTTGATGGCGCAGTCATTGATGGTGTAATCGGTGTTGCCATCACTTTCCACATCGAGGGAGCATGTCAAGGTCTCGCCAGGCTTGTCACTCACATCCCAGCTGTAGGTGACAGGTGAATTCAGGTCAGCAGGACCAGCCGTAAAACTGTTTACGACTGGAGGCGTTGAGATAACAGTGACATTGACTGTCTCCTCGGCAGACCCATTATTGCCATCGGGGACAGTGAGCCTGATAGTATAATCTCCCGGCTCATCAAAGGTATGGACTAGAGAACCGTTCTCTTCACAATCAGAGACGGTATACTCAGCATTGCCATCATCATTCGCATCCAGGCTTCAAGTCAGAATGTCAGCGTCATTTTCATCATCGATATTCCAGGCAAAGGTAATTGGAGTACCTACTTCGACAGGGCTTGGTGCATCTGCAAGGAATGTGTCAATAACTGGATCTTCGTTCTGCGGAGTCCCGCCTCCTCCTCCACCGCATGCGGTTAAAAATGCCAATGCAGTTAATGATGGAAGCCTGAAAATGATACTTTTTATTGATTTATCCGACTTGGCCATTTTTTGGCCCCCCCGACCTCAACTTAAATTTATTTCCAACCCTACTCTTTAATACCCTCTTGCAGAAGGCAGACTATTATTCGTCTTTACCCAGCAAGCAGCGTCTCCACCAGGAATAGAAACATCTCCCTGTAACTTCGTCTGCATGTTTAACCGGGCATGCCCATCAAGGCAGCCACGACCACACCAGGATCTATCCCTCTCAAGCTGGATATGAACTGAAGATCTCATCCTCCCCAGCAGACAAGCCCGACTTTCACAGATTGGAATCAAGATTGGGATTGAACCAGAAAGACAGGAAGAGGCATCCTGGCGATGCAGTGTCTTCTGTTTTCTTGATGTTGAAAGAAGATTTCCCAGTGAAACCAGGAACAGCAATGACTCTATCGAACGAATGAAACGCCCGGGTAGATTGACGAGGCTAGGACGGCGAAACCGGATCTGCCCCCATCTTCTGGGTGGACATAAAAACAGGGAGGCACTTTGGGCGTTTCGTTCCATATAATTTCAGGGCCTTGTGTCAACCAGTGGTGCTCTATGAGCGTACTGCTCATGAGCATGACTTAGGCCCCAAGCGACGAACCGCCCACAAGTGTGGGTGCTCTATAGGTCTTTTCTATATCAGGATCAGGATCAACCCGCTTCAACGAAACCTGAAACAAGCCATGCTATACGTAACTTCCCGCTATATCATGTTAAGTTCACCTTTCTGCTACCGTATTTCTTTGGGGAAGAACAACAACAAACTGTTCACTTCCCTTTCAAGCATCCAGCCATTCACTTCTTCCTGTGGCTGTTCATATAAATCTCAATCGAACTCGATTTCCGGAATCTCAAACACCCTGGCCTGTAAGCCGGCTTTGTCTCGGCTTGCACATGCACAAGACAAAACGTAAAAAACTGGCAAACTACAATACATCAAGAAGAAACTCTTTTACCAGCTTCTGTCCAGGGCCAGATTTTTATCCGTCCCCCTTTACTGCTGCCTTGCTTCCCGTTGGCTCAGCCTCATCAATGCAAGCAAACCCAGGCTTGTCAGGAGCAGCGAGGCGGGTTCCGATACCGAGACAGGAGGTTTGGGGCCACCTCCTAGGCTGAATATCCCTACAGCCCTGTCGTTGTCAAATGCCACATACACTGTTCTCGTTGTCGGATCAAAGGCAATGCCTTCAGGGTCATTGAAAGGCCCTGCGGGAGTCGTCGCACCTGCTGTCAAGGTTATCAAATCATGAACTTCAATCAGATCTCCAGTGGTGCTGAGTTCATAGAGACTGCTGGTGCCTCCAGAATCATCGACCACCAGAAGATTCCCTGTCAGCGGGTCAAAGTCAATTCCCTCTGGTTCATTAAACGCAGAAAGAATCCCGGTTGTACTGATGGTGTTGAGGAGGGTTCCGTCCAAAGCAAACTCATAGATTGCCTCGTCTGAATCATCGGCAACAAAAATCGTATTGGTGCCTGTATGCAGAACTGCACCATCATTATCTGCACTTGGAGGATCAGTCGTTATATTGAGTCCCGTTCCAACCGGGTTGCCGTCCGTAGTATATTCATATACACCTCCACCGGAACTTGCGGAAGTGGAGTTACTCAGCAATAGATTACCATTGGATAAGATATGGAGTCCTTCAACCTGATCAAGGGATACACCAAAGGACCTTACAAAGGCACCGGATGTCGTCACCTCGACGATTGTGCTGGTATCAGGCGATAAACCATAATCATTACTAGCCACCAGAAAGAGATTGCCACTGTCGGGGTCGAAGGCAATGCCTTCTGGCCCGGGGGTGCCCCTAGAACCAAATGAAGTATCGAAGGAGCCAATCAAGCTCATTGGCAAGGCCTGAACCTTAAATGGCATCCCCGAAATTAGCAATAAGCAAGTGACTGAAAGAAAGATACTACGACTGATTTTAAACAGTTTCATTTTATCTCCCCATCCCTCTCAGGATTTTATGGGTGGTAGTCGCAGTTAATCTCCAAAAAACATACCAGATTCTTGTTATTGATAATCCTCTTTCAAGAAATATTGACTAATATACTAATTTTTGGAAAATTCTATTTATTCTCGATAAATAAACAGAAAGTCCTTTATTTTTTCGCGATAAATCCATGAACAAGAATTGTAAATAATCGTGACAACTCAAAATAAGCGGATATATCCAGGTTGATTCAGATAATACAGCGAGTTATGCATATTTCCTTATTGCTTCTCTGAAACAACAAAAGAAAAAAGTGTAAATTCTACAAGAATACTGAAATGGGGCATCGTTCAGTCTACGTTCCCACAGCGATCACAGTCATTTCACGAGTCCTGACTCTGCCATTGGCAGGCCAGCCACTGATTCTTTCTGCTTCTATGATTTTTCTTCTGTTTCGTAGACGAGGCGTACGCTTTGGGGGCCGGTGAGTTGTTCCAGGCGTTGCAGCAGTTCGTCGGCAGGATGGACGCGCCAGTCCCGGCCCAGGGCCAGTGCCGCACGGGCACGGCCATTGCGATAATTGATCCATACGGGGCATTCCCCTTCCCGGAAGGGCTGCAGGATTTCTGCAAGTGAGCGGTCAATACCGCCTTTCAGCATCTGCGACTGCAGGTCCACTTCCAGGCGCCGGACATAGCGTTCCCGTGCCTGGACCATGTCATGGACTTCGTCCACACTCATGCGGAAACCGCCGCTGTACTCATCGACGCTTACCGTGCCGGAAACCACGATGAGCCGATCCTTGGTGAGGAGGTCGCGATAGCGCCGGTAGGCCTCGGCAAAGACCGCCAGTTCGATGCGGCCGCTGCGGTCGTCCAGAGTGACGAATGCCATGCGTTCTCCCCGCCGGCTGTTCATGGCACGGATGGCCACCACCAGTCCGGCGAGTATCACGGCCTGGTCACGGGCCGGGTCGAGTTCGCTGATGCGCGCCGTGATGAAATGGGACAGTTCTTTTTCATAGCGCTGGATGGGGTGCCCCGTGAGGTAAAGACCCAGGGTTTCCTTTTCCCCCTGGAGGCGTTGTGTCTCGCTCCAGGGCGCGACGTCATCCTCTGCGGCGGGTGGCGTGCCCGGCGCGGGACCCGCGAGACCGCCGAAGAGGTCGTTCTGCCCCACCGCCAGATCCCGCACGTGGCGTTCCGCTGCCTGCAGGGCGCGGGTGAGACGGGCCATGGAACGGGCCCGGTTCTCGTCGAGACAGTCGAGCGCGCCGGCACGGATCAAGGCCTCGAGGACGCGGCGGTTGGCCTTGCGCAGGTCGATACGGCGGCACAGATCGAAAAGATCGGCAAAGGGCCCGTGGGCGCGTCTTTCCGCCAGGATGCTGTCCAGGGCCGCCGCGCCCACACCCTTGATGGCGCCCAGGCCGTAGTGAATGCGGCCTTCCTCGCTGACGGTGAAGGCGTAGTCGCAACGGTTGATGTCCGGCGGGCTCACGCGCAGCCCCAGCGCCCGGCACTCGTCGATGAGCATCACGACCTTGTCCGTGTTGTCCATGTCCGAGGACAGCACCGCGGCCATGAAGGCGGCGGGATAGTGGGCCTTGAGCCAGGCGGTCTGGTAGGCAATGAGCGCATAGGCGGCGGAATGGGATTTGTTGAAACCGTAGCCGGCGAATTTCTCCATGAGGTCGAAGATATGGGCCGCCTGCCGTTCATCGATACCCCGTTCGCGGGCACCGGCGAGAAAGATCTCGCGCTGCTTGGCCATCTCTTCCGGTTTTTTCTTGCCCATGGCCCGGCGCAGCAGGTCGGCCTGTCCCAGGGTATAGCCCGCGAGCACCTGGGCGATCTGCATCACCTGTTCCTGGTAGAGGATGACGCCGTAGGTGGGCTTCAGAATGGGTTCCAGGTCGGGATGGGGATAATCGACGCGCGCCCGCCCGTGCTTGCGGTCGATGAAATCATCCACCATGCCCGACTGCAGGGGGCCGGGGCGGAACAGGGCCACCAGCGCAATGATATCTTCGAAGTTGTCGGGCTGCAGGCGCTTGATGAGTTCCTTCATGCCCCGCGATTCCAGCTGGAACACTGCAGTGGTGGCGCTTTCCTTGAGCAGGGCATAGGTCGCCGGATCGTCGAGGGGGATGCGGTCGATGTCCAGCTCGGCCTCGCCCTGTGCGCGGCGCAGCGCATTGATGTTCTTCACCGCCCAGTCGATGATGGTGAGGGTGCGCAGGCCGAGGAAATCGAACTTCACCAGCCCGATGGCCTCCACGTCGTCCTTGTCGAACTGGGTCACCGGGGTGCTGGAGCCCTGCTCGCAGTATAAGGGCGTGAAATCCGTGAGCGGCGAGGGCGCGATCACCACGCCACCGGCGTGCTTGCCGGCATTGCGGGCCAGCCCTTCCAGGGCGCGGGCCAGGTCGATGAGGGCACGCACGTCCTCTTCTTCCTCGTAACGCTGGCGCAGTTGTTCTTCCCCGGCCAGCGCCTTGTCCAGGGTCATGCCCAGCTCAAACGGAATGAGCTTGGCGATCTGGTCCACGAAGCCGTAGGGATGGCCCAGCACACGCCCCACGTCGCGCACCACGGCCTTGGCCGCCATGCTGCCATAGGTGATGATCTGGGAAACCCGGTCGCGTCCGTAACGCCGGGCCACATACTCGATGACCCGGTCGCGCCCTTCCATGCAGAAGTCCACATCGAAATCCGGAAGGGAGACCCGCTCGGGATTGAGGAAACGCTCGAAGAGCAGATCGTACTGGATGGGATCCAGGTTGGTGATGCCCAGGGCATAGGCGACGAGCGAACCGGCCCCCGAACCGCGCCCCGGTCCCACCGGCACGCCGTTTTCCCGCGCCCAGCGGATGAAGTCTGCCACGATGAGAAAATAACCGGGAAACCCCATGTCGTTGATGACGCGCAACTCGTGGTCCAGGCGGGCCTCGTAGACGGGTCGTCGGGCCGCCAGGCGTTCCGCGTCATCACCGAAGCGCTCCTGAAGGCGCCGCTCCAGGCCGGCGCGCGCCTCGCGGCTGAAATATGTCGCCGTCTCCAGACCCTCGGGCACGGGAAACGCCGGCAGCACGTTCTTGCCCAGGGTCAGTTCCAGGTTGCAGCGCTTGGCGATTTCCACGGTATTGGCCAGGGCCTCGGGAATGTCGGCGAACAGTTCGGCCATCTCCTCAGGCGTGCGCAGATATTGCTGCGCACTGTAGTGGCGCGCACGCCGCGCATCGTTCAGGGTGCGTCCCTCGTGGATGCAGACCCGGGCCTCATGGGCCTCGAATCCGTCCGCCGTGAGGAATCGCACGTCGTTGGTGGCCACCACGGGAAGATCCAGGTCCGCCGCGAGGTCCACCGCCGCATGGAGATAGTCCTCCTCGCCTTCCCGGCCGGTGCGCTGCAGTTCCAGATAAAAGCGGTCCGGAAACAGGCCGGCCCATTCCCGCGCCAGGTGCCGGGCATCGTCCCTGCGTTGCGCGAGCAGGGCCTGCCCCACGTCTCCGCGCCGCCCGCCCGACAGGGCGATGAGACCGTCGCTGTGTCCCGCCAGCCATTCGCGCCGGATACCGGGCACACCCTGCTGCTGTCCTTCCAGGTAGGCGCGGGAGATGAGATGAGTGAGATTGAGATACCCCGCATGGTTCTGGCACAACAGAACGACGTTGGCAGGCTGGCCGTTGCCGGCCTCGTGGACGGGCAGATCCACGCCGATGAGGGGCTTGATCCCGGCCTGTTGGGCGGCACGGTAGAACTTCACCATGGCGAAGAGGTTGCACTGGTCCGTGACCGCCACCGCCGGCATGCCCGCCTCGACCGCAGCTGCCACCAGGGACTTCACCCTGATGGTGCTGTCGATCAGGGAATATTCGGTGTGGAGATGAAGATGAATGAAGCTCGGCGGCATATCGCGCTATTGTAGCCGAGGGGAGAGAGAGCGGCTACGGCGTCTGCGACAGGCCCCCGTTTCCCTGCAGGCAATCTCGAACAGGGGCAAAGGAGAGGCGGTGCTGAGGACAGGGACCCAGGCGCTCTAGGGACTCGATATGGGCGCGGGTGGGATAACCCTTGTGGCGGGCAAATCCGTAGCCGGGATATTGCGCCTCCAGTCCTTCCATCTCTTCATCGCGCACCACCTTGGCAAGTATGGAGGCAGCGGCGATGGCGGGTATCCTCGCGTCGCCCTTGACCACTGCCTCCACCGGGCAGGCCAGGCGCGGCGCCTGATTGCCGTCCACCTGGACCCGTTGAGGGGCGGGTTCCAGGGCGGCGACGGCACGCTGCATGGCGAGAAGCGTTGCCTGGAGGATATTGAGCCGGTCGATTTCGGCCGCCTCCGCGCGGCCCAGGGCCCAGGCCAGGGCTTCATTGCGGATGCGGGCGGCCAGCGCCGTGCGCCGTGCGGCGCTGAGCTGCTTGGAATCCTGCAGGCCATCGATGGGGCGCCGGGGATCGAGGATCACCGCCGCCGCGATCACCGGCCCCGCCAGCGGCCCCCGCCCGGCCTCGTCCACCCCCGCGAGCAGGCCTTGCGGATTCATTCCTCGATGGATTTGGCGGCGCACATGATTTCGGCGCTTGCGACCAGTTGCCCCGCGACGCGGGCCTCGGTATCGAAGCGCCAGATATTGCGCACGCTGCGGGTCACGGTCACGTCGAGGATCACCTGGTCACCCGGTTCCACCGGCCGTTTGAAACGGGCATTGTCGATGCCCACGAAGTAGTACAGCACATCGTCGTCGGGCCGGCTCTCCGTGCTGCGAAAGGCGAGGATGCCCGTGGCCTGGGCGAGCGCCTCCAGCAGCAGCACGCCGGGCATCACCGGGCGCACAGGAAAGTGGCCGACGAAATAGGGCTCGTTGTAGGAGACGTTCTTGAGGGCGGTGAGCGATTCACCCGGCGTGCATTCCAGCACCCTGTCGATGAGAAGAAAGGGATAACGGTGAGGCAGATGCTTGAGGACTTCGTGGATATCCAGGGCCGTCGGCAGGGCCTGGGTGTCGATTCTTTTTCGTGTCATGTAACTGCTATCCTATTTGCAGAAAAGGCGGACAAGGTCCGCCATGAAAAATACCGCTCTCCGGCTGCGCCGGCTGCCTGCACAGACGACGGAACACATCCACTGCGCCGTCACCACGGCCACGATTACGGGCGCAGGCTATTCTGAGCGTTTTCTGGATTGCTCATCGAGTCTCTTCAGGCCTTCGAGCACGCGGTCGGTGATATCCAGCTCCGGATTGGCATAGGCGATGCCCTCATAGAAGATGAGGTCGAATTTCCCTTTCCGCCCCACTTCTTCGATGGCCTGCTTGATGAGCTGCTGCAGATTGCCGATGGCATCATTGCGGCGCAGATTGATATCCTCGCGGAAATCCTCCTGCAATCGGCGCAACTCGCGCTTGCGCGCCAGGATGTCCATGCTGATTCTTCTTCGCTCCGCTTCGCTCATGATGGCGCCGTCCCGGTTGAGACGCTCTTCCATCTGCTTCAGTTCATTCTGGATGGCAATCATCTCGTCTTCACGCGGCGCAAACTCCTCCTTCAGGCGTTGCGTGGCCCGCTTGGCCTGGGGCGCCTCTTCCAGGAGACGCGCGGCATCCACATAACCCACTTTCACCTCGGCAAGGACCAGGGGGGGTAAGAGCATTACCACCAGGACGGCGGTCATGAGCAACTGTTTCAAGATATCACTCCACTTGTTTACATGCACAAGATTCAGAACCCAAAGGCGCCCAGGCTGAACTGGAAACGTTCCAGGCTATCGCCCGGCTCGTCGTTCAGGGGCCAGGCGTAGCTGAAAATCATGGGAGCCATGGGCGTCAACCACATCAGCGACAGTCCTGTTGAGTAGCGCAGCTCACCGGCATCGAAATCCTTTCGTCCCTCGAAAACGTTACCAATATCAAAGAATGCCGAGAGACGCAACGATTTATTGTCCGCCGCAAAGGGCATGGGCAGGATCAGCTCTGCACCACCGACCACCTTGAAACTCCCTCCTCGCGGCGAGTTTTGCTCCTGGGGACCAAGGCGGTTGGCGCGATAACCACGCACTGAGCTGGGTCCACCGGCATAATAGCGTTCCCAAAAGGGCAGTTCGCTGGTATTTCCATAACCATCGCCCGTGGCAATGTCACTTTTCAGGCGAATTACGTAATTTCCACCCAGCGGAAAAAAATGGGATTCCCGATAGCGTACCTTGTAATACTCCAGATTACCCAGGGGTAGAGATACATTGGCAGAAAGGACACGATTGCCACCCCGGTCAGCGAAGATCGCCCGGTTACGGGTATCATGGGACCAAGTCAAGGAAAACCGAATGATGTCAAATTCATCACCATTGTCAGCAATGAAGTTCAGGTAGGACGCTGGCGTTGCACCAGACGTATTAAGCCGGGTGTTTTCATAATCCAGTGCCAGCCGGGCACGGTTGAACTCGCTTAAGGGAAAACCAAAACTGATGCCACCCCCATAGATATCCGAAGTATAGGCGGCGACGTTGGCACGCCGGGCGTCCGTGGTGCGACTGAAGATACGGAAGCCCCGACTTATTCCATTGATGGTGTAGTAGGGATTGGTATAGGAAAAACTATAAACTTTGTTGACAACGCTGTTGTTGATGGAGGCCGTTACCCGGTTGCCGGTACCGAAAATATTGTCTTGCGTAATACTGGCATTGACGAGCAGACCTTGGCCTTGGGAATAACCGATGCCTGCCATGATACTACCCGAAGAACGTTCGTTGACGCTGAAATTCACGTCCATCTGGTCTTCGACACCGGGCACCACGGGGGTCTCCACGTTGATCTCGTCGAAGAATCCCAGGCGCTGCAGGCGGACCCGCGAACGGTTGATCTTCTGGGTTGAGATCCATCCTCCCTCGAGCTGGCGCAGCTCGCGGCGCACAACGCTGTCCCGGGTGCGGGCATTCCCCGAGATGTTGATGCGGCGCACATAGATGCGCTTGCCGGGATCGACGAAGAAGGTCAGGCTGACCTCGCGTTTTTCCTTGTCGATGTCGGGAGAGGGCGTGACATTGGCAAAGGCGAAGCCCTCCTCGCCCAGCCGTTCGCTGATGGCATTGCTGCTCTCCGTGATGCGCCGCCGGGAAAACACATCGCCTGCTGCAATTCTGAGCAGGCGTTGCAATTCCGCCTCCTCAACCACCAGCTTCCCTGCCAGGCGCACTTCGCTGATGGTGTATTTTTCCCCTTCGGTGATGTTGATGGTGACATAGACATCGCGCCGGTCGGGGGTGATGGACACCTGGGTGGACTCGATGCTGAAATTGACATAGCCCCGGTCGAGATAATACGAACGCAGGCTCTCCAGATCACCCGAGAGCTTCTGCCGCGAATACTGGTCGCTGTTGCCGAGAAAGGACAATACGGTGGGCGGACTGAGCTGAAACTGTCCCAGCAGGGTCTTTTCCTTGTAGACCCGATTGCCCACGATGCTGATACGCCGGATTTTGGCAACCTTTCCCTCGAAGATCTCGATGGCTACATCGACCCGGTTGTTCTCCACCGGGGTGATGGTCGAGGTAATGCGCACGCCGTACTTGCCCTGGGCGAAATACTGCCGTTCCAGTTCCTTTTCGATCTTGTCCAGCGAGGAACGGTCGAAGACGCGGCCTTCCGCCAGACCGATGCTCTTCAGGGCCTCCAGGAGTTGTTCTGTCTTGAGTTCCTTGTTGCCGGAGATGGCGATACTGGCGATGGCGGGTCGTTCCTTGACCGTCACCACCAGGGCATCGCCCGCCCGGTCCAGGCGTACATCGTCGAAGAAACCGGTCTTGAACAAGGCCCGGATGATGTCGGCGGCACGTGAGGGCTCGAGACGCTCGCCCGCTTCCAGGGGCAGGTAATTGAGAACCGTGCCCATGGCGATGCGTTCTAACCCCTCGATGCGGATGTCCCGTACCACGAAGGGTTCGAAGGATAATGCCCCCCAGCCCCACGACGGCGCACACAACAACAGGACGAGCAACAGTCGGTTCAACTCCCGCAAGGATCCTGTCCCCGTGTCAGCCGAACAGATGGGCAAGGTCGTTATAGAAGGCGATCACCATGACGGCGATGAGTATGGCAATTCCCACGCGCTGCCCCAGCGCCTGTGCCTGGTCCGAAACGGGACTGCCCTTGAAGAACTCGATGATGTAGAACAGGAGGTGACCACCGTCCAGGATGGGAATGGGCAGGAGATTGAGCACTCCCAGGCTGATGCTGATGAGGGCCAGGAAACCGATGAAGGAGATGAAGCCCACGCTGGCCGAATAGCCGGCATACTGGGCAATCCGGATGGGACCGCCCAGGTTTTCCACGGAGACATCCCCTACGACCATGCGCCACAGCATGCGCACCGTCAGCAGGCTCATGTCCCAGGTCCGTACTGCCGCCTTCGCACCCGCGGCCAGCGGTCCGTAGCGTTCCACGGCTTCCATTTCCGTCACCAGATCCTCGGGATAGGAAACCGCTGCCCCGATGCGCCCGATCTCCCCTTCCTGGGTCTTGACCACCGCCGGCATCAGGATCAGCGTCACCTCTTCGGTGCCGCGTTGGACCACGACCTTGAGGTTCCGTGCCGGGCTTTCCCGCACCACCTTCACCCAGGCCCGCCAGTCGTCTATGGGCTGGTCGTCCACGCTCAGGATGCGATCCCCAGGCTGAAAGCCGGCCTGCTCCGCCGCGCCGCCCGGCTCCAGGTTGCCGATCACGGGCGGAATGGGAGGCGAATAGGGCTGCAGGCCCAGGTTGCTGATGATGTTGGAGCGATCCACTCCGCTGGGCAGGGCGCTGAAATCCAGTTGCCGCACGCGCCTGATGCCGGTCTCGTCCAGCACCTCCACCTCGATGGCCTCCCCGTCCAGGCTTTCCTCCATGAGGGCGAGGAAGGCGGAATTCCATGTCGCCACCTCGCGGTTGTCGATGGTCAGAATAAGGTCACCGTTGCGGAAACCGCCCCGTTCAGCAAGACTGCCGGGTTCCACCTCGCCCACCAGCGGCTTGACCCCGCTGATGCCGATGACGAACATCAGCCAGTAGGCCAGAAAGGCCAGCAGGAAATTGGCCAGCGGACCCGCTGCCACGATGGCGAAGCGATGCCCCAGCGGCTTGCGATTGAAGGCGAGATGGTGTTCCTCCGGCGGGACGGGTCCTTCCCGCTCGTCCAGCATCTGCACATAACCGCCCAGGGGCAGGGCCGCGAGCACATACTCCGTGTCGTCGCCCTGGCGGCGCCAGGTCCACAAGGGCTTGCCGAAACCGATGGAAAAGCGCAGCACCTTCACCCCCAGCCGGCGCGCCACCCAGAAATGGCCGAACTCGTGCACGGTGATGAGCACACCGATGGCGACGATGAAGAAAAACAGTGATGACAGAACCGTACTCATGAGCCCTTATAGCGCCGTACCAGGTCCCGGGCATGCTCGCGTGCCGCCCGGTCGTCGTCTAGGATATCAGAGAGCGCGGCCGCCGTCCGCGCCGGAAGGGCGTCGAGGGTGGCGGCAATCACCCGGGGAATGGCGGTAAAGGCGATCTCACCGGCGAGAAAGGCAGCAACCGCGACCTCGTTGGCCGCATTGAGGATGGCCGCCGCGGTCCCTCCCCGTCGCGCCGCCTCGTAGGCATAGGCGAGACAGGGGAAGCGCTCCAGGTCGGGCGGCTCGAAATCGAGGCGGGCCACCGCGAACAGGTCCAGGGTCTCGGCGCCCGACTCGATGCGCTCCGGCCAGGCCAGGGCATGGGCAATGGGCACGCGCATGTCGGGGCTGGCCAGCTGGGCCAGCACCGAGCCGTCCACGTATTCCACCATGGAATGCACCACGCTCTGGGGATGAATCACCACGGCGACCTCGTCGGGCGCCGCCGCGAACAGCCAGCAGGCCTCGATCACTTCCAGCCCCTTGTTCATCATGGTGGCGGAGTCCACCGAGATCTTGCGTCCCATGGCCCAGTTGGGATGTGCACAGGCCTCCTCGGGTGTCACCGTGGCCAGCTCCTCCACCCTGCGGCGCAGGAAAGGTCCGCCCGAAGAGGTCAACAGGATCCGCCGCACCCCGCGGGCCGCCAGGGCACACCCATCCCGGGGCGGCAGGCACTGAAAAATGGCATTGTGTTCGCTGTCGATGGGCAGCAGCTCGGCACCATGGTCACGCACTTCGTCCATGAACAGGCGCCCCGCCATCACGAGGGCTTCCTTGTTGGCCAGCAGGACGCGTTTGCCGGCGCGCGCTGCCGCCAGCGTGGGGAGCAGGCCGGCGGCACCCACGATGGCCGCCATGACACAATCCGCTTCCGGCAGCGTGGCCACTTCCTCGAGCCCCGCCGTGCCGGCCAGGACCCGGGTCTCGGGACAAGCGACCTTGAGCCGCGAGGCGAGCTGCGCCGCCGCTGCCTCCTCGGCCATGACGGCATAGGCGGGACGGAATTGGAGACACTGGCGATAGAGGCCCTCCACGTCACGGTGCGCCGTCAGCGCCACGGCCCGGTAACGTTCGGGGTGACGCGCCATCACCTCCAGGGTGCTGACGCCGATGGAGCCGGTGGCGCCAAGGATGGTCACCCCCTTCACAGGCGCACCCCCTGCAGCATGAGCCCCAGGGTATAGACCGGGGTGGCCGCCGTGAGACTGTCGATGCGGTCCAGCACGCCGCCGTGCCCCGGCAGCAGGCGGCCGCTGTCCTTCACCCCGCTGCGGCGCTTGAGCAGGCTCTCGAAAAGGTCGCCGAGCACGGAAAACAGGGCCGTGAGCACGCCCAGGAGGGCGAATCCCAGCAGGCTGACCAGGCCGAAATCCATCAGCCAGCCTGCCGCCAGGGCAATGAAAAAGGCGGTCGCCACGCCGCCTGCCACGCCTTCCCAGGTCTTGCCCGGACTGATCCGGGGTGCGAGCCGGCGCCGCCCCCAGCGTCTCCCGGCGAAATAGGCGCCGCTGTCCGCGCCCCAGACGATTCCCAGCAGGGCCAGCAGCAGCCACACACCCGGCGTCCCGTTGCCATGCAATGCCACCAGCCCCGCCCAGGCCGGCACCAGCACCAGCAGGCCGATCGCCAGCAGGAGCCAGGCGGACGACGTGCCGCCCTTCCCCGCCCCAGCTTCCGGACCAATATTCGGGCCAATATCCTGTCTGGCATCCGGTCCGGTCACCGCAGCGCGCCTCACCCAGGCCAGGGCCACCACCCACCACAAGGTCGCCAGGACCAGCAGTGCCGGCAGGACAAAAGGGGCATGCAGGACGGGGGCCAGCGTCATCAGGACGAGCAGCAGCACGAGCACATAGGCCAGGCGCCTGCGGCCCGCGAGCCCGCACAGCCCCGACCACTCCCATGCGCCCTGGGCCACCACCAGGGTGAACAGGGTCATGACATGGACAGTGGGCAACCAGATGATGGCGCCGAGAAAGAGAGGCCCCAGGATTGCGGCGGTAAGCAGCCGCTGCTGCAATTGACGTTCAGGGGACATGTTTCCTGGCCGGTTTCCAGGGTGACCCCACCGCGCCTCGGGAACGTGCAGCAACGGGACAGGGACCCGGCCGCAGCCCCAGGAGCACACCGTCCGCTTCAGGCACCCTGCATCTGCTCCACTTGGTCGCCGGTGCGTCCGAAACGCCGTTGACGCCCGGCGAAAGAGGCCAGCGCGGCTTCGAAGGACTGGTCGTTGAAATCCGGCCACAGGGTATCGGTGAAGTAGAGTTCCGTGTAGGCCAGTTGCCAGAGCAGAAAATTGCTCACCCGTTGTTCACCGCCGGTGCGGATGAACAGATCGGGTTCCGGCAGATCTGCCAGGGAAAGCTGGCCTTGCAGCAATGCTTCGTCGATGGCCTCCGCCGCCAGTTCACCCGTTGCGACCTGCCGGGCCAGGCGCCGCGCCGCTTGCGTGATATCCCAGCGCCCCCCGTAATTGACGGCGATGACCAGCTTCAGCCCGGTATTGGCCGCGGTCAGGACCTCCGCCTCGGCCATCTTCTCGCTCAGCTTGGCGGAAAAGGCACTGCGGTCACCGATGAAGCGCAGGCAGACATCGTTTTCGTGGAGCTTCTGTGCCTCACGCTCCAGGGCCGAGAGCAGCAGATCCATGAGCAGCCCCACCTCCTCCCGCGGCCGGCGCCAGTTTTCGCTGCTGAAGGCAAACAGGGTGAGGACTTCGATACCCTTGCGTGCACAGGCCTTCACGATGCCGCGCACGGCCTCCACACCGGCACGGTGACCGGCAATGCGGGGCATGAGGCGGCGCTTTGCCCAGCGGCCGTTGCCATCCATGATGATGGCGACATGGCGGGGCAGTTTCTGCTTTACGGGGGATGCGGCGGTCTGGGATGTCAGGCTGGACATGGTCTCAGGTCGTTCGGGGCTTGTATTTCAAGAGGCACTCCCATCAGGCATGCGGGTCAAACCGGACTTCAGACCTCCATCAGCTCCTTCTCCTTTTCCGCCAGCAGCTTTTCCACCTCGGCGACGAAACGGTCGGTCATTTTCTGGATGGCCTCCTCGGCGCGCCGCTCCTCGTCCTCGGTGATCTCTTTTTCCTTGAGCAGGGCCTTGAGATCACTGTTGGCGTCGCGGCGGATGTTGCGGATGGCAACCCGCGCCGCCTCGGCCTCGGCCCGCACCACCTTGGTCATTTCCCGGCGCCGCTCCTCGGTCAGGGGCGGAAGATTGACCCGGATGACATCGCCCGAGGTAGAGGGATTCAGACCCAGGTCGGAAGTGGCAATGGCCTTTTCCACCACCGGCACCATCTTCTTCTCCCAGGGCGTCACCGTCAGCGTGCGGGGATCACCCACCGCGATGTTGGCCACCTGGTTGATGGGCACCTCACTGCCATAGTAAGGCACCTTGATGTGTTCCAGCAGGCTGGGGTGAGCGCGTCCGGTGCGGATCCTGGCAAACTCCTGCTGCAGGGCAACGATGCTCTTGCCCATGCGTGTCTCCGCATCCTTCTTGATGTCTTCGATCATGGGGTTTTCCCCTTCCCGTCACGTTTCAAACAAGGGTTCATTCAACGAGCGTGCCAACATTCTCTCCCAGCACCACCCGGCGCAGGACGCCGGGCTTGGTAATATTGAAGACCCGCAGCGGCATATGATTGTCGCGGCACAGCACCACCGCCGTGGCATCCATGACATCCAGCCTGTTCTCCAGCACTTCATCGTATGTCAGGCGGCTGTAGAGAACCGCCTCCGGATCCTTTCTGGGGTCGGAGGAATAGACGCCATCCACCTTGGTGGCCTTGAAAACGGCATCGGCCCCGATCTCGATGCCCCGCAGGCTGGCCGCGGAGTCCGTGGTGAAGAAGGGATTGCCGGTGCCCGCTGCAAGCACCACCACACGTCCCTTCTCCAGGTGCCGCACTGCACGGCGGCGTATGTAGTCCTCACAGATCTGGTTGATTTTCACCGCCGACATGACACGGGCATAGAGGCCGCGCTTTTCCAGTGCATCCTGCAGGGCCAGGGCATTGATGACCGTGGCCAGCATGCCCATGTGATCGCCGGTCACCCGGTCCAGGCCGGAGGCAGCGAGCTGCACCCCGCGGAAGATGTTGCCGCCACCCACGACCATGGCCACCTGCACGCCGAGGGCCAGCAGATCCTCGATCTCCGAGGCGATCCGCTTGACCACCTCGGGATTGATGCCGTACTCGTCCTCGCCCATCAATGCCTCCCCGCTCAGCTTGAGCAGGATACGGCGATAGACGGGAGCGGTGTCGGCGGACACGGCTCAGGACCCGCGGACCTGGGCCATCACTTCGGCGGCAAAATCCCCCGTTTCCTTCTCGATTCCCTCGCCCACCTCGAAGCGCCGGAAGCGCAGCACCCGCGCACCGGCCTGCTGCAGCAGCTTGCCTACCGTGGTATCCGGGTCCTTGACGAAAGGCTGACCGTTCAGGGTCACCTCGGCAATGAACTTGCGCAGACGGCCTGAAACCATTTTCTCGACGATCTCGGCGGGCTTGCCGCTCTCGGCGGCCTGGGCCGTGATGATTTCCTTCTCACGCGCCAGCAGTTCCTCGGGCACGTCGGATTCGTCCACCGCGACGGGATTGCTGGCCGCGATGTGCATGGCCAGATCCTTGGCCAGGGCGGCATCGCCACCGGCCACTTCCACCAGGACCCCGATGCGCACGCCATGGAGATAGCCGCCGATACGGTTGCCCTCGCCGGCATCGAAGCAGGTGAAACGACGCACCTTGACGTTTTCCCCGATCTTCGCAATGAGCTCCTTGCAGGCAGTCTCGATGGATACATCGCTGCCGGATTCCAGGGGCAGTGACAGCAGTGCCTCCAGGTCTGCCGGGCGCGCCGCCAGTACCTGCTGGATGACCTGACGGGCGAAACGCTGAAAATCCTCGCCCTTGGCCACGAAATCGGTCTCGCAGTTCACTTCCACCATGGCGCCGCAACGCCCGTCCCCGCTCAGCTCCATGACGATGATGCCCTCGGCGGCGGTACGCCCCGCCTTCTTGCCGGCCTTGGCAAGACCGGCCTTGCGCATGAGATCGATGGCGGCCTCGATGTCGCCGTTGGTTTCCACCAGGGCCTTCTTGCATTCCATCATGCCCGAACCGGTGCGTTCGCGTAATTCCTTAACCAGTGCTGCAGTGATCGTCATCTTTGCTAACCTCTATGTAAGCCTGTTGTTCGCTGTCATGTCATTCTCGTCCGCGTCCTCATGGACACCCTTGCTGCCGAGGCCCTGTCGTCCTGAATCATCAGCCTTATCGCACAAGAAGAAAGGTGCCCCGACCACGCCCCCTGATCGATCATTCCCTGTTCCACGGTTCAGGGAGAGGCGGCAAGGAGCATGCGCCTGCGCCCGGCCTGCGCCCGGAATGACAAGCTGCCGGGCCATGGGGGGCAAATGCCTCCCGGCCCGGCCGAGACGGTTATTCTGCCGAGGCCTTGGCCGCTGCGGCTTGTGTCTCGACCTCGTCCCCTGCGGTTTCCGCCGGGGATCCGCCTTCCGGTGCACCCGCATCCCCGCCGCCTTCGGGTTCCTTGGCCTTGGTCCCCGCCTTGTGCTTCACAGCCACTTTCTTGGTCGTCTTTCTGGCGGACTTTTCCGCCTTGGCCTTGCCGCCGGTTTTGTCACCCGCTTTATCAGCGGCCTTGTCCGCCGCCAAGTCCATTACTGGCGCGGGTTCGCCGCTGCCTTCGTCGATTTCAACGAAATCGTCCTCCGATCCGCCCACCTGCACGGCGCTGGCGCGGCCCTCGAGAATGGCATCGGCGGCGCAACGGGCATAGAGCTTGATGGCACGAATGGCATCGTCATTGCCCGGAATGATGTAATCGATGTCATCGGGGCTGTTGTTGGTATCCACCACGCCCACCACCGGAATCTCCAGCTTGGCCGCCTCGGCCACGGCGATCTTCTCGAAGCCCACATCGATGACGAACAGGGCATCGGGCAGGCCGTCCATATCCTTGATACCGCCCAGGCTGCGCTCCAGTTTGTCCAGCTCGCGCTTCAGACCCAGGGCCTCCTTCTTGCTGAGGCGGTCGATGGTCCCTTCGGCAAACATTGCCTCCAGGTCCTTGAGGCGCTTGATGGACATCTTGAGCGTCTTGTAATTGGTGAGCATCCCCCCCATCCAGCGCTGGTCCACGTAGGGCATGCCGCAACGGGTGGCCTCCTCGCGTATCGTCTCGCGCGCGGCACGCTTGGTACCGACAAAGAGGATCGTCCCCTTGTTGGCAGCCAGGCTGCCGAGGAAATTCATCGCCTCATTGAACAGGGGGAGGGTCTTTTCGAGATTGATGATATGGATCTTGCTGCGCTCCCCGTATATATAGGGGGCCATCCTGGGGTTCCAGTAGCGGGTCTGGTGGCCGAAATGCACGCCGGCCTCCAGCATCTGACGCATGGTGACATTGGACATCTGATACTTCTCCTGTAGTCGGGTTGGGCCTCCATACACCCCATGCACCCACCCGCTACCTGCGGGCACCCAGATACATGTGCCGGTGTATGTGTGTTTTTCCGGACCCGGGAGGCCTCCCTGAGTATACTATTGAGATTTACCTCGATGAATGGCGCCTTTCCCTGGATTCCGGCCCTTGGGGCCTGCATCCAGGCTACACGATGGCGGTCACTCAATTAAAACCTCTAAGGCGTCAGGCGCGGGCTCCCCTGAATGTCCGTCTCGGGCGCGTTTATACCACAATGCCCGGCACCAAGACAATCCAAGACAATCAATGCGGTAATTCCACCCCGATCATATGGCTATCGGATCTGTACGGATACGGCCGGCCGGCAGTTTTGCATCTGTTTCGGCAAACACGGTAGTATGCCTGCCTGCAGACACGCTCCACGGCGCCCCCATGAGCATCCACATCAAGACCCCCGCAGAAATCGAAAAAATGCGCATCGCAGGCCGGCTCGCCGCCGAGGTCCTGGAGATGATCCGGCCCCACGTCAAGGCAGGAGTCACCACCGGCGAGCTGGACGAGATCTGCCATCACTACATCACCGAAGTCCAGGAGGCCGTGCCCGCGCCCCTCAACTATCATGGCTTCCCCAAGTCGATCTGTACCTCGGTGAACCACCAGGTGTGCCACGGCATCCCCGGCAAGCGGGTACTGAAAAACGGTGACATCATCAATATCGATGTCACGGTCATCAAGGACGGCTGGCACGGGGACACCAGCAAGATGTTTTTCGTCGGCGAGCCCTCGGTGATCGCCCGGCGGGTCACCCAGGTGAGCTACGAATGCATGTGCATCGGTATCGGGATGGTACGCCCCGGGGTGCGCCTCGGCGACATCGGCCATGCCATCCAGCGCCACGCCGAGGCCCATAACATGTCGGTGGTACGGGAATATTGCGGCCACGGCATCGGCCGCAACTTTCACGAGGAGCCCCAGGTGCTCCACTACGGCAAACCGGGCACAGGGGTGGTCCTGGAACCGGGCATGACCTTCACCATCGAGCCCATGGTCAATGCCGGCAAGCGCTACGTCAAGCTGCTGCCGGATCAATGGACCGTGGTGACCAAGGACCGCAGCCTGTCGGCCCAATGGGAACACACCGTGCTGGTCACCACCGACGGATACGAGGTATTGACCCGGCTGCCGGGACAGGACTTGTGAGCTGCGCCGCCATGGCCGCCTCTCCTCCCTTTTCCGTTGGCGAGTTCGAAACCGCCCTGGCGCGGGCCGAGACCCCCCTCCCCGTTTTCCGCAAGACCCTGCGCGAAGCCTCGGAGACCCTGCACCAGCGCTTTCGCGACGGCGAATCCGTGGCCGCCCTGGTGCGGGACCGCGCCCGCCTGGTGGACGAGCTGCTGCGCCACGCCTGGCGGCTTTCCTGTCCCGAGGACAAGGGCGACGGCTGCGCCCTGGTGGCGGTGGGTGGTTACGGCCGGGGGGAACTGCACCCCGGCTCCGACATCGATCTTCTCATCCTGCTGGATGCAAACGTCTCGCCCGATCAGAAAGAGGCGCTCGGCGGCTTTCTCACCCTGCTCTGGGACATGGGGCTGGCGGTGGGCCACAGCGTGCGCAACGTGGAGGACTGCGTGACCCAGGCGGCGGCCGACGTCACCGTCGCGACCAATCTCATGGAAGCCCGTCTCCTCGCCGGTGATGCCGCGCTCTACCGGGCCATGCGGCAGGCGACGGGACCGGACCGGATCTGGCCGGTGGACGAATTCTTCACGGCCAAGCGCAAGGAACAGGAGGCACGGCATCACAAGTACCACGATACCGCCTACAACCTGGAACCCAACGTCAAGGAGGGCCCCGGAGGCCTGCGCGACATCCAGGTCATCGCCTGGGTGGCGATGCGCCATTTCGGTTCCGCCACCCTGGAAGAGCTGGTCGCCCATGATTTTCTCACCGCGGAGGAATTCGCCGAGCTGAGCCGCGGTCGGGAATTCCTGTGGCGGGTGCGTTATGCCCTGCATCTGGCCAGCGGCCGGGCCGAAGACCGCCTGCTGTTCGACTACCAGACCACGCTTGCGGAACAATTCGGTTATCGCGACGACGCGCGGCAGCGCGCGGTGGAAAAATTCATGCGCGACTATTACCGCACCATCACCGAGTTGAGCCGCCTCAACGAAATGCTGCTGCAGCTCTTCCAGGAGGCCATCCTCCTGCGGGACAGGGCGGTGCAGTACACGCCCATCAACAAGCGCTTCCGCATCTGCAACGGCTTCATCGAAGTCACCCACGACCAGGTATTCAAGCGCTATCCCTTCGCCCTGCTGGAAATCTTCCTGCACCTGGAACAACGCCCCGAAATACAGGGGGTGCGCGCCAGCACCATCCGTCTCATCCGCAGCCACCGCCATCTCATCGACGACGGATTCCGCCAGGACCTGCGCTGCCGCAGCCTGTTCATGGAAATCCTGCGCCAGCCCCGGGGCATCACCCACGAACTGCGCCGCATGAACCGCTACGGCATACTCGCGGCCTATTTCCCCGCCTTCGGCAGGATCGTCGGCCAGATGCAGTACGACCTGTTCCATGTCTATACCGTTGACGACCATACCCTCATGGTGTTGCGTAACCTGCGCCGCTTCACGGTGCCGGAATTCGCCCGTGAATTCCCCTTCTGCAGCCAGATCATCCGGTCCATCCCCAAGCTCGAGATCCTCTATCTAGCCGCCCTCTTTCACGACATCGCCAAGGGCCGCGGCGGGGATCACTCGGAGCTGGGGGCGGAGGACGCGGCGGCATTCTGCCGTCATCACGGTCTCAGCGAATTCGACACTGCCCTGGTGAGCTGGCTGGTGCGTCATCATCTGCTCATGTCGGTCACCGCCCAGCAGAAGGACATCAGCGACCCCGAGGTGGTGAGCGCCTTTGCGCGCATCGTGGGGGACAAGCTGCACCTCGATCACCTCTACCTGCTCACCGTGGCCGACATCCGCGGCACCAATCCCGAGCTCTGGAACAGCTGGAAGGACGCCCTGCTGAAGGATCTCTACCATCGCACCCGGGAGCTGCTGCGCCAGGGCCTGGAAAGTCCCGTGGACAAGGGCCTCATCGTGCGCAATCACCAGGAGGCCGCCCTCGCGCTGGTGCCACCGCCGCTGCGGGAACGGGTCGCCACCCTCTGGGACGAACTGGACGACGACTATTTCCTGCGCCACTCACCCGACGAGATCGCCTGGCACAGCCAGGCCATTCTCGGCACCGGGAAAGCCGACCTGCCCCTGGTGGTGGTCCGCGAGGAGACCCAGCGCGGCGGCACCGAGATCTTCCTCTACACCCGCGACCAGGACCATCTCTTCGCCATGACCGCCATGGCCCTGGACCGCATGGGCCTGGATATCGTCGATGCGCGCATCATCACCACCCGCAACGGCTACACCCTGGACACCTACATCGTGCTGGACGCCATGGGCCAGCCCATCCGCAGTCCCGCCCATCTGCAGGACATCATGACGGGCCTGAGAGAGCACCTCCTGCACGGCAACCTCGCCGACATGCAGATCAGCCGCCGCCCGGCGCGGCGCCTGCGGCACTTCACCATTCCCACCGAAGTGACTTTCAGCTGCGATCCCCACAACCGCTACACCATCGCCGAACTTGTCACCAGCGACCGTCCCGGCCTGCTGGCCCGCGTGGGAAGGGCCTTCGTCGCCTGCGGGGTGCGGGTCCACCATGCCAAGATCGCCACCTTCGGCGAGCGGGTGGAGGACGTGTTCTACATCACCGACCAGCACAACCGCCCCCTCGAAGACGAAGCACGCATGCACCGGCTGCGCGCCGCCATCATCGAACAACTGGAGGCCGCCCAGTGAATCCGACAAGTCCGGCAAATGCGCCCCCCGGCGCGCCACCACAGCAGGCCGTCCCCCTGTGGCACCGCCATGCCCTGCCGGCGGTCATCGCCGCGGCAAGCCTTATCATCATGCTCAGCGGCGAGAAGGGCGAACTGTGGCTGCGTTACGACCGCGAGGCGATACTCGCCGGCGAGTGGTGGCGCCTCGTCACCGCCCACCTCTGTCACCTGGGCTGGTCCCACCTGGCCATGAATCTCGCCGGCCTCGCCCTCATCTGGGCCCTCTTCCACCGCTTTTTCACGACGGGAGGCTGGCTGGCGGTGACGCTCGTCTCCGCGCTGGCCGTGGGCCTGGGACTGCTGGCCTTCAACCCGGAGATCCAGTGGTACGTGGGGCTCTCGGGCGTGCTCCACGGCCTGTTCCTGGCCGGGCTCCTGGCGAGCCTCTTCGCCGGCTACCGCCTGGAATGGCTGCTCTTTCTCCTGGTGGTGGCCAAACTGGCCTGGGAACAGCGCTACGGCGCCCTGCCAGGCTCGGCGGATCTGGCCGGCGGAGCGGTGGTGGTGGATGCCCACTTCTACGGCGCCCTGGCGGGTTCGGCAACGGCCCTGCTGCTGCGCCTGCCGAAATCAGCCCGCCCTGCAGGCCGCTAAGCGTCCCCCACCTCCTTTGCCGCCCGCTTTTTTTCCTTTCGCGGTGTATTCAGAGAAGCCCGCGCCGAAAACCAGGCCGCGGCGACGATGAGGGCGCCACCCAGCCATTCGCGCGGCTGCACCACCTCATCCGTGAGCCACTGCGCGGAGGCGGCCCCGGCCACCAGCTCGAAAAGCAGGATCACCGCCGAGCGATGGGCCGGCATGTGGGTCACGCCATAGACCACCGCCAGGGTCATCACCACGATCCCCAGCATGCCGATCAACGCGGCGGCACCCCACACAGGGAAGGCGACGGCGGGCACCGGTACCCCGCCGGCCAGGATCAGCAGGAAGGCCAGGCCCACCACGCCCCACCAGGCCACCACCGCCTTCAGGGGCACGGGCACGGCCTGCAGGCGGCGCACCAGGACATTGGACAGGGCAAAGGCAAAACCGGAGGACAGCGCCAGCCAGTCGGCACCGTCACGGGGCCAGGGCAGGCCCAGGCCTGGCTCCCACAGCATGGTGAGGGAACCGCTCAAGGCCAGGAGGACCGTCAGCCTGGCCGCCCTGTTCAAACGCTCGGCCAGCAGCAGCCGCGCCAGGAGCACCGTCCACAGGGGCGAGAGAAAGAACAACAGCATCACCCGCACCACGTTGCCCTCCAGCACGGCCAGAATGAAGGCGATATTGGTCCAGCCGCTCGCCAGGGCCAGCAGCACCAGCAGTCGCCTCTGCGGGACACCCTGGGCGCGCAGGCCGCGGCGAAAACGCCACAAGACCGGCAGGCCCGCGAGAAGGGCCGCGCCATAGATCACCAGAGAAGACCACAGCCCCGCGAGGCCCGCCGTTTCCAGCAGGCGCAGGGGATACCAGAGAACGCCCCACATCGTGGCACTCAGCAACAGGGCGCCCACGGGCAGCAGCCCCTGCAAGGCGTGCGGTACCCGCTGCCATGTCATGCCCGTAACGAGTGCCCGTCAGGGGATGGCCAGGCACAGGTGTGAGCCCTGCCGGGTGGAGATGGCGCCCCTCTTTCTTCATGCCGCCTGTTCATGGCACACAGCATATCAGACACGGCCCTGAATCCGGCCGATCTCCTTATGCGCCCGTAAACCTGGCTTAAGCTTGCCATGGCAGACTGAAAATCCGGGTTTCAACCCTGCCGGGCTCCGCACAGCAGGCACTTTTCTTATCTGAGACTTAAATCACATTTCCATCGGAACCATCCTGAGCCCATAGACGTGTCAAGGAACGGGTGAAGTGTTAATTGGGAAAATATTCCCAATTAACGCAAGCAAACTCAGGGCAGCAAGTAAGTATCTGACATACAAAAGAGGAACGAGGAGCCATGCAGACGCCGACGATCAGAAAACGCCATCACGACCCCATCGAAATCAAGAGCCTGCACCCCGAAAATCACAGCGTCACCCCTCTGCCCCGGGAGCGCCTGGAAGGCGTGAAAGCAGCCTATACCACCCGTGCCGTGCCCCTGGATCTGATGGCCACGCTCATCGGGGGGGAGGTGACACCCAAGGCAGGCGACCTGGTACTGGCCCGTATCGACAGGATCGGCCAGCACACCCGGCTGGAGCTGGGTACCGGGCGCAAGGCGCCCCTCTTCGTCGGTGACGAAGTCCTGGTCTGCTACGGCCATCGTTACGCGCCGGACCAGTTCGAGGCGGAAGTGCCCGAGAGCCTGGAGCCCTGTCACCTGGTGGCAGCGGGCGGCGTTGCGGCGCGCGTGCTGTCACGGCACAGCAAGCGCAAGCAAGCCACCCGCATCACGCCCCTGGGCCTGGTGGGCGACAGGCATGGCCGCCCCATCAACCTCACCGACTGGTCCCTGCCGCCGCTGGATACCGATGCCGGCGCGCAGTATGGCCAGGCCTTTCATCCCTTTCCCCTGGTGATCGCCTCGGTGGGCACCGCCATGAACGCCGGCAAGACCACGGCGGCCGCCTATCTGATCCGCGGGCTGGTCAATGCCGGGCTCAGAGTGGGTGCCGCCAAGCTCACGGGGACCGGCGCCGGCGGCGACCGGTGGCTGATGCAGGATGCCGGTGCCTGCAAGGTCCTGGATTTCACCGATGCCGGGCACGTCTCCACGCACAAACTGCCGCTGGCCGAGCTGGAAAGGATCACCACGCACCTCACCGATCATCTGCAGGCCGCCGGGGTGGACCTCATCGTGGTCGAAGTCGCCGACGGCCTGTACCAGGAGGAAACCGCCGCATTGCTGCGTTCGCCGACCTTTCGCAAGCGCGTGGACGGCATCCTGTTCTGTGCGGGTGATGCCATGGGGGCTGCCATGGGCGTGGAATGGCTGCGGCGGGAAAACCTGCCTGTCTTCGCCGTGGCAGGCAGCCTGACCGCCTCGCCGCTGGCCTGCCGGGAAGTGGCCCGCGCCATCGACCTGCCCGTGCTGGATCTGGCCAGGCTCGCCGACGAACGCATCTATTCGGAAGTCGAGCAATGGCTGGGGATGCAGATCCTGGACAAGGTGAAGGTGATGCAATGATACGGCGTCGGTCCAACACCCCTCGATCCATCACCTGGGGCACCCGGGGCCGGCCAGGATCCGGGGCCAGTGCCCGCCTGCGGCTCTGGCAGGGCGCCAGCCGCATCCTCCTGGCACGGCTGGTGTTCAACGGCCTGCTGCAGGCCGTCGTGACCGTGGCCATCGCCTGGCTGGTGCGTTACACCTTCGATCACCATCTCCTCTCCGCCGCCCCGACGGCGGGTCAGGAGACGTCGCAGGCCGGGGCAGGCAGCGGCCTGCCATTGACCCTGGGCGGCCTGGCCATGGCCTTCCTGCTCACGGCCGGCGTCGCCGCCTGGCTGCGGCTCATGGAACGGGCCGATGCGGAGCGCCTGGGACAGGACTATGTCCACCGCCTGCGCCTGCTGCTCTACGAGCACCTGTGCCGCATTCCGCCACGCGCCCTCCAGCGCCGCAGCCAGGGCGGCATCCTGTTGCGCTTCGTGGGGGACCTGGGGGCCCTGCGTCAGTGGATCAGCCTTGGCCTGTCGCGCCTGGTGGTCTCCTCCATCGCCATCGGTGTCACCCTGCTGGCGCTCGCCGCCCTCAATGCCGCCCTCGCCCTGGTCGTGGGCGGGGCGCTGGCACTGGCCACCGCGGCCTCCCTGCGCCTGGGTCGTCCCCTGAGGGAGGCCGTGCGCGAGGCGCGACGGCGCCGTGCCCGCCTGACGGGCAACATCAGCGAAAAACTCAATGCCATGGCTGTGGTACAGGTCTGCGGTCAGGCACGGCGGGAACAGCACCGGCTGGAACGCCAGAGCCGGCGTCTCCGGGAAGCCATGATCATGCGTGCACGGCTCATCGGCTGGCTGCGCGCCATCACCGAAGGCACGACGGTGCTGGCCACGGCTGCAGCCCTGGTGACGGGCGTCCTGGTGGTCAATGCCGGACAGGCCACGCCCGGGACCGTGGTCGCGGCCATGAGCCTCGTCGCCCTGCTCGTCTCGCCCCTGCGCGACCTGGGCCGTGTCCATGAATACCGGCAGGCGGCCCGGGTGGCACAGCAGAAGATCGACGATTTCCTTGCCATACCCGTCCCTCGCCACGTTCTTCGTCAGGGCGGAAAGGGGCGGCTCACTCCTGGGAATACCCCCCGGCGCCATGGCCGGCTGGTTTTCGAGCATGTCACGGTCGAGGGTGTGCTGGCGCGTTTTTCGGCCGTGGTGGAACCGGACCCCCGACGGGGACGGGTCATCGCGGTGGTGGGTCCCAATGGCGCCGGCAAATCCACCCTGCTGGCCCTTGCGGCCGGGCTCCTGGAAGGCGACGAAGGCAGGGTGCTGCTCGACGGCCAGCCCGTGGCGCGGCTTGCGCCCCGCGCCTTGCGCCGCCGGGTGGGCATGGTCAGCCCCGATCTGCCGCTGCTGCGCGGCAGCATCGCGCGCAACCTGCGTTATCGCTGGCCCAAGGCACCCGCAGAAGAAATCGCCCGTGTCTCGGCCCTGTGCGGCCTGGAAACGCTGCTGGCCAGCCTGCCGGAGGGGGAGCGCACGCGGCTCACCGACGGAGGACGCAATCTTTCCGTGGGCCAGCGCCAGCGCCTCGTCATGGCCCGCGCCATCCTGGGCAAGCCCAGCCTGCTGGTACTGGACGAGGCCGATGCCAATCTCGACCCCGCGGCGCGCAAGGTCCTGCAGCGGGTGATAGAGACCTGCCGGGGCAGCGTGCTGATGGCCACGCACCGGCTGGAGACACTCCGCCTTGCCGACGAGATCTGGCATCTGAGGGACGGCCGCCTGGTGGAGACGGGCACCCCCGAGGACCTGCTGCGCAATCCCGACTCGGAAACGTTCCGCCTGTTCCACAAGGTCAGGCTGCTGGCTTCGTGAGCACAGCCATGAACAATCGTTCGAGCGCACAAATGAACACCGTGACAGCCTGTGAGGCGCCCACCAAGGCCCCACTTGAAAATCAGGCTGAAAATCCGGTTGAGGATCCGGCCGGAAACACGGCGTCCGGGAAACCGGGGCAGGGCCGTCTCACCACCCACGTGCTGGAGAACCGGCCCGGGCAGCGCTACCTGCTCTATCGCCCCGCCGGGCTGCATGCCCGCAGCCCCCTGGTCATCGTCGTCCATGGCATCTCGCGCAACGGCCGCGAACAGGTGGAAAGTTTCCGCCGCGAGGCGGACCGGCATGACGCGGTCCTTCTTGCGCCGCTTTTCACCAGGCCCGAATTCGGCGACTTCCAGCGGCTCGGGCGCCGGGGGCGGGGCGTCCGCGCCGATCTTGCCCTGCTGGACATGATCCAGGCCGTGCGGCGGATGACGGGCATTGCCACCTCACCAAGCTTTCTGTTCGGTTATTCGGGAGGCGGCCAGTTCGTCCACCGCTTCGCCATGGCCTGGCCCGACCAGGTGGCACGCATCGCCGTCGGCGCGGCGGGCTGGTACACCTTTCCCGACCTCGGCCGGCGCTATCCCTACGGCCTGCGCGACAGCGACGCCCTGCCCGGCGTGCGCTTCGATCTGGCGGCCATCCTGCGCATACCCGCACTGGTCCTGGTGGGTGAATGGGACACGGAACACGATCCCGCCTTCAAGCGCGCCCCCCATCTCGACCGCACCCAGGGTCTCACCCGCATCGAGCGCGGCAGGCGCTGGGCGACGGCCATGCGGGAAGCGGCCCGACAACGGAACCTGCAGACGCCCTACCGCTTCGAGACCCTGCCCCGCTGCGGTCACTCCTTCCGGGACAACATGCGGCAAGGCATGGGCAAGCGGGTCTTCGATTTCTTTTTTCAAACTGAAGAGGAGCAGCAACAGTGAAACACCTCACCGTATTCAGTCTTGTCTCAAGCCTGTCACTCACCCTGATGACACTGACGTCACTGGTGGCGACAGGCCAGGCACAGGCCGCAACCACCGTCGTCAGCCCCGCAAAAGGCATCCGGATCACATCCGATGACAAGCAGTTCTCGCTGCGTATCGGCGGTCGACTGCATGTCGACGGCGCCACCTTCGACGAGGATGTCACGCCCCTGGAAGACGATATCATCTTCCGCCGTGCCCGCTTGGCCGCCTCGGGAAAGGCCTTCGGCGACTGGCGCTATCGCTTCGACTACGACTTCGCCGCCAACAGCGACTACCGCATCAAGGGCGCGTGGCTGCGCTATGACGGGTTCCGCCCCTTGCGCATCACGGCCGGCAACGTACAGGAACCCCTGAGCCTGGAAGAACTCACCAGTTCCAACGGGATCACTTTCATGGAACGCTCGTTGATAAGCGCCTTCACGCCCAGTTACCACCTGGGGGCGCTGCTCACGAGCCACGGACGGAACTGGAGCGCCGCCGCCGGTTACTTCGGCGAGACCATCGGCGAACAGAAGACCGACCGCCTCTCCAGCGGCCGGGGCCTGGCCGGCCGTCTCACCTTTGCACCTGTCAAGGCAAAACGGCGTGCGCTGCATCTGGGTGTCTCGGCGGAATACCGTGATCCCGGGTCCGACACCGTACGCTACAGCACGCGCCCCGAGTCGAAGGTGACCGACCGACGCCTGGTCACGACCCGTACCATCAAGAATGTCAGCGACACCTTGATCTACGGCCTGGAGGGCGCCTTGGTCCAGGGACCCTGGTCCGTGCAGGGCGAATACATGCAGGCGCGGGTCAACCGCCGCGGTGGGGATGATCTCGCCTTCGATGGCTGGTATGCCTTCGTGAGCTGGTTCGTCAGCGGGGAATCACGGCGCTACAATGCCAAGAAAGGCAGCTTCAAGAAACTCAAGCCCAAGGGCCGATACGGGGCCTGGGAACTGGCCGCCCGCTACAGCCATGCCGACTTTACGGACGGTGCCGTCCAGGGCGGCAAGGAGACCAACATCACCTATGGCCTCAACTGGTACCTCAACCGCAATCTGCGTTTCATGGCCAACTACATCCTGGTCAGCGCGGATCCCAACCGCTACGGGGACAAGGATGAACCGCGCATTCTCCAGTTCCGGGCACAGTATTTCTTCTGAGATACCTTCGACCACCAGCAACACCTTCGCCCCGGGGGACGCACCTGCATGCCTCACGCCGCGCAGGTGCGGACCCTGGCAGCGACGCCCTTTCCCTCAAGACGGCTCTCCTCAAACCGCTCTCCCGAAAACCAAGCAAAAAGCACTTCTTTTTGATATACTAAGACAATCGATAGTAAAGCAACCTTCAGAGCGACCCAGGCGTTCCGGATCAAGGCGCGGCCCGCAGGGAATGGCTGGCCCCTTCCAAGGGTCGCAACGCCGAGCCGGGACGCCTGGGCCGCTCCCTCCGGGCGGGCGGTTGGGTGGCCATTCGCGGTGTTGCGGCGTCTTGCCACAGGCGTGCTATGGCGGCGCCACCGCGCCTTGCGACTGACCGCCCGACCACCCGCTGAAGGTCGCTTTACTATCGATTTTCTTAGTAATTCAAATTTCGTGCGGATCAAGAGATGCGCGCGGTCAAGAGGTCGGCTACAAGCTGATGAGAATCGTCATAAAATCATCTCATCCTGCTGATCCTTAAATAAAATGTTGAAAGCGGGA
>JALSIC010000011.1 GCA_026981935.1 Gammaproteobacteria bacterium | reverse complement strand
AAACACGCCGTAATTGTTGATCAGGGCCGGGTCACGCGGGCTCAGTTTCAGGGCACGCTGGAAATGCCGCTCGGCCGCCTCGGGTGAACCCAGGCGGCTGTAGAGCATGGCAATATAGTGATGGGCCGCCGGCAGTTCCGGATCCTGTTCCAGCGCCCTGCGCAGCTTTTCCAGGGCCACGTCCAGGTTGCCCTGCTGCAGGTAACGCACACCCAGCTCGGCATTGATCTGCGCCGGGCTGCGCTGTTCCTCGCCGCCACGCCCTGCCGTGGCACAACCTGCCAGCACGGCCGCTCCCAGCAGAACCATGCCCGCAACACGGCCGCCTTTCACGACCCTGCACCGGCAAGGACCACATGGAAGCGCTGACTGCGACGGGTCCGGTCCTGGACCTGGCCCACCAGCTGGCCGCAGGCGGCATCGATGTCCTCGCCCCGCGTCCTGCGGGTGACCGTGGTGATCCCGCCCCGAATCAGGACCTCGCGAAAGGCCTCGATGACCTCCGGGGGCGAACAGCGATAAGGCGCGCCGGGAAAGGGATTGAAAGGGATGAGATTGACCTTGGACGGCACCCGGCGCATCCAGGCCAGCAGCCGGCGGGCATGCGCAAGACTGTCGTTGACACCGTCCAGCATCACGTATTCGAAGGTGATGCGCCGGCGCGGTGCCGCGGCGGCATAACGCCGGCAGGCGGCCATGAGTTCATCGATGGGATATTTGCGGTTGAGCGGGACGAGAACATCGCGCAGCGCGTCGTCGGGCGCATGCAGTGAAACGGCGAGACTGACGTCACAACACTCGCGCAGGCGGTCGATGCCCGGCACCAGGCCCGCCGTGCTCAGGGTGACCCGGCGCCGCGACAGGCCATAGGCATGATCCTCCAGCATGACGCGCATGGCCGTCACCACCGCATCGAAATTCAGCAAGGGTTCACCCATGCCCATGAGCACCACATTGGTGATGTGACGCATCGCCGTCCCGGCCCGTGCCCCGTCCCCGGGGGAGGGAGCGGCGAGTTCACGGCTGGCAATCCACAACTGGGCAACGATTTCACCCGCCGTCAGGTTGCGGCTGTAGCCCTGGCGGGCCGTGGCGCAGAATGCGCAATTGAGGGCACAGCCCGCCTGGGACGAGACACACAGCGTGCCCCGGTCGGTCTCGGGTATGAAAACGGTCTCCACGGCATTGCCGTCCGACAGGCGCAGCACCCACTTGCGGGTGCCGTCCCGGGCCACCTGGCGGCGAATCACCTCCGGCAGCCGGATCTCGGCACTGGCGGCAAGCTGCTGGCGCAGGCTCTTGCTGAGATTGGTCATGGCCGCGAAATCCCGGGCCCCGTGCTGATGGATCCATTTCAGCACCTGGGAAGCGCGAAAGGCCTTCTCCCCCCGATCGGCGAAGAAGGCCTCCAGCGAAGCGCGATCCAGATCCAGCAGATTGGTCTTACGTATCGCCAAGACGCTATGTTCCAGTGATCACGATGCGGGCATCAGCGTGTCCTCGGACAGATCTCCTCGGCCCTGAAAAAAAACTCGATCTCCGCCCGGGCAGTGTCCGGTCCGTCGGATCCATGCACGGCATTCTCCTCCACGTTCGCGGCGAAATCGGCCCGGATGGTGCCGGGCGCCGCCTCGGCCGGATTGGTCGCCCCCATCAGCGCGCGGTTGCGGGCGATGGCGTCCTCCCCTTCCAGCACCTGCACCATCACCGGCCCCGAGGTCATGAACTTCACCAGGTCGTTGAAGAAGGGACGCTCCCGGTGAACGGCATAGAAGGACTCCGCCTGTTCCTTGCTCAGATGCAGCATCTTGGCGGCGATGATGCGCAGCCCGCCTTCCTCGAAGCGGCTGTAGATCTTGCCGATGACGTTCTTCGCCACGGCATCGGGCTTGATGATGGAAAGGGTACGTTCGATGGCCATGCAGTTGCTCCACTCGGTTAAACAAAGGTAATGCGTGATGAGTGATGCGCGAGGGGACGGATACCGCCACCCTCGTCATTCACCTCACTCATCACGCCTTACTCATCGACTCTGGCAGGAAAAACCGCAGGCATTGTAGCGTTTCAGTCAAAGGGTGACAATAAAAGATCACTGCCGCTCTTCGATCCACGCCATCTGGATGGCTTCCAGGATCTTCTCCCCGCAACGCTGGGGATCGTCGTCGAACCCGGGGAGTTCGCGCACCCATTGCGCAAGATCCGTGAAGCGGACCTGCAGGGGATCCACGTCGGGATGGGCTTCATCCAGGGCGATGGCAATCTCCAGGCTGTCGGTCCATTTCAGTCCCATGGCCTCCCTCCTAATCGTTCTCCGAAACCAGATTGATGGTGTATTTGGGGATTTCGATGACCAGGTCCCGGTCATCGACGATGGCCTGGCAGCTCAGGCGGGAATCGGGTTCCAGCCCCCAGGCCTTGTCCAGCATGTCGTCTTCGTCATCGCTGGGCGGGTTGAGCGAATCCAGGCCCTCACGCACATAGACGTGGCAGGTGGTGCAGGCACAGGACTTCTCGCAGGCATGCTCGATCTCGATGCCATGCTGCAGGGCGGCGTCGCAGATCGAGATACCCGGCTCCACCTCGATGACTTCCCCTTCCGGGCATAACTTCTCGTGGGGCAGGAAAATCAGCTTGGGCACGAATCAGATCTCCTCCAGTCGCTGGCCGGCCAGGGCCCGCTTGATGCTGTCGTCCATGCGGCGTGCCGCGAAGGGGGTGCTGACGCGGTCCAGGGCCTCGATGGCCGATTTGATGGCATCGGCATCATCCTCCCGGCACAGGGATTCGAGCCTTGCCAGCGCGGCCTCGATTTCCGTACGCTCCCCGGGAGCCAGGAGCCGGTCGCCATCCGCGGCAAGGGCGGCGCGCAAGGCGTCCATCACGCGCTCGGCCTCCACCTGCTGTTCCCGCAGGCGGCGCCGCGCCACGTCCTCACGGGCATGCGCATAGGAATCCTTGAGCATGCGCTCGATCTCGCTCTCATCGAGCCCATAGGAGGGCTTGATCTCGATGTGGCTGGCGACACCGGTGCTCGTTTCCCTGGCAGTGACGTTCAGGAGACCGTCGGCGTCCACCTGGAAGGTCACCTGGATGCGCGCGGCACCCGCGGCCATGGGGGGAATCCCGCGCAACTCGAAGCGCGCCAGGGAGCGGTTGTCACTCACCAGCTCCCGTTCCCCCTGCACCACGTGGATGGACATGGCGGTCTG
Organism: Gammaproteobacteria bacterium; assembly: GCA_026981935.1. GTDB lineage: Bacteria > Pseudomonadota > Gammaproteobacteria > SZUA-140 > SZUA-140 > S012-109. The sequence goes on along the minus strand of JALSIC010000011.1, from coordinate 28,423 downwards.
GCCATCCTTGAAAGTGGTGAATTCCTGGGCGCGGCTGACGGGAATCGTGGTATTGCGCGGAATGATCTTCTCCACCAGCCCTCCCATGGTCTCAATGCCAAGCGACAGGGGCACCACGTCCAGCAGCAGCATCTCGTCGGACGGCTTGTTGCCGATCAGGACATCGGCCTGCAGGGCGGCGCCGATGGCCACGACCTTGTCGGGATCGATGTCCACGTGCGGCTCGCAGGCGAAGAACCCGCCCACGCGCTCGCGGACGTAAGGAATGCGCGTGGAGCCACCCACCATCACCACCTCGCGGATCTCCTCGCGGCGTATGCCGGCATCGCGCAGGACCCGGCGACAGGGTGCCAGAGTCCGTTCCACGAGGGGCGCCACGAGATGCGTGAAGGTCTCCCGGTCCAGCACGCCTTCCCAGAGGCTGCCGTCGGGGCGCTGCACTTCCAGCGCGACCCGCTCCGCTGCCGTGAGGGCCTCCTTGGCCTCGCGGGCCTGGTGGAGCACCTGCCGCAGAACACCATGCCCCGCCTCGCCGCCGAATCCGGCCTGGGCCAGGATCCACTCGGCCACGATACGGTCGATATCGTCTCCGCCCAGGGCGGAATCTCCGGCCGTGGCCAGCACCTCGAAGACACCGCGGCTGAAACGCAGCAGGGAGATGTCAAAGGTCCCTCCGCCCAGGTCGTACACGGCATGCACGCCCTCGGCCCCCTTGTCCAGGCCATAGGCCACGGCCGCCGCGGTGGGCTCGTTGAGCAGCCGCAGCACATTCAGGCCGGCGAGACGGGCGGCATCCTTGGTGGCCTGGCGCTGGGCATCGTCGAAATAGGCCGGCACGGTGATCACCACGCCCTCCAGGGGACCGTCCAGTGCTTTTTCCGCACGACCCTTGAGCACCTTGAGGATCTCGCTGGACACCTCTACCGGGCTCCGTTCACCGGCACGGGTCCGGATCTTCACCATGCCGCCCCCGTCGGCGGCAAACTCGTAGGGAAAACGTTTGCCCAGCGTCTGGACGTCCGCCAGGCCACGTCCCATGAAGCGCTTCACCGAGGCGACGGTATTGAGGGGATCTTCGAAACTCGCCGCCTGGGCCTCGATGCCAACCGCCACAGAGCCGTCCGGGGCATATCGCACCACCGAAGGCAGGAGGTGGCGGCCCGCTTCATCCGGCAGGGTCCGGGCATGACCGTCCATCACCGTCGCCACCAGGGAATTGGTGGTACCCAGATCGATGCCGGCGGCCCGCCTGTGCTGCACCCGGCCTGCCGGCGCACCGCCGGGCTCACTGATCTGCAACAAAGCCATAGATATTTCCTGAGTTCATGACAGGTACGGCCCGGACGGAGCAAAGCGGCATCCGGGACAAGCCGCGCCTTTTCCTGGATTTCGGCCCCAGGGGCCTGCACCCAGGCTGCGATGATGTACCAAGCCTCGATGAGATGCGCGCAAGAAGCACGGCGGCGCGACACCGTGAATCATGCATCGCCCATCCGCTCCTCCAGGTCGAGCGCCTCCTCGTGCAGTCGCCGGAGGAACTGGAATTCCTGGTAGAGGCGGCAGGCTGTATCCAGAGCGTCTTCCCGCAATGCCCTGCCGAGGCGCTGGCAGCATGCCTGCTGACGATGATCGATGTCTGCCAGCAGATCACGAAGCGCCTCCCGCGAGCCGCCGGCACGCAGTGCCGCCAGCCGTTCACGCAACGCCATCTGCTCCATGAGAAACTCCGGCTCGACCGTGCCCGTTTTCTCCACGTCCGCGCCCCGCAACTCCAGGAGGTGTCGCGCACGTGCCAGGGGGTCCTTCAGGGTCTGGTAGGCCGCATTGATCCGGGCCGCGCGCTGGGCGGCCAGCCGCCGCGCCTGTTCCCCGGCGGTGCTGTAGCGATCGGGATGAATCAACTGCTGGAGTCTTCGGTAACGCGCCGTCAGCGCATCAACGTCGATATCGAAAGCGGGCGGCAGGTCGAACAGCGAGAAACAGTCTTGCGTCTGCGGTGGCTCCATTTACCGATTCTGGGTACCGATTCTGGCGCGCTCCGGCTCCGGTCAGGGACGACTCAAACCGTGAAGCTCTCGCCGCATCCGCAGCTGTCCTTGACATTGGGATTGTTGAACTTGAACCCCTCGTTGAGACCCTCGCGTGTGTAATCCAGCTCGGTGCCGTCGAGATAGACCAGGCTCTTGGGGTCCACTGCCACTTTCACGTCCTGGTCCTCGAAGATCACGTCATCGGGGCCCGCCTCGTCGAACACCTCCAGCACATAGGCGAGACCGGAACAACCGGCGGTCTTGACGCCCAGGCGTATGCCCTCGCCCCGCCCGCGCTGAGCAAGAAAACGCTTGACATGCTCGGCCGCCGCCGGGGTCAACGTAATACCCATGGATGCCTGCTCCAGAAAATGTCGTGCATGTGTCATCAGAGATTATGGGGACGGTCGCGCACCGTTCAAACCCGGTCGCCTCGTTTCTCGTGGATCAGTCCTGTGCCCGGGCGTCCTGGCTGCCGTTCTTGCGGTGATAATCCGCGATGGCCGCCTTGATGGCATCCTCGGCCAGTACCGAACAATGGATCTTCACCGGCGGCAGGGCCAGTTCCTCCGCGATCTGGGTGTTCTTGATCCGTGTCGCCTCCTCCAGGGTCTTGCCCTTCACCCACTCCGTGAGCAGAGAGCTGGAAGCGATGGCTGAACCGCAGCCATAGGTCTTGAAACGGGCGTCCTCGATGACCCCCTGTTCATTGACCTTGATCTGCAGTTTCATGACGTCGCCGCAGGCTGGCGCGCCCACCATCCCGGTGCCCACGCTGCGGTCGTCCTTGTCGAAGGACCCCACGTTACGCGGATTTTCATAATGATCCAGTACTTTTGCACTGTATGCCATGGTTCGTTCTCCTCAATCTAATGAGCTGCCCACTGTACCTTGGACAGATCGATGCCCTCTTTGTACATCTCCCACAAGGGCGACAGGTCGCGCAGCTTGGCGACTTTTTCGCGCACCGTCGCCACCACGTAATCGATTTCCTCCGGCGTCGTGAAGCGGCCGATGGTAAAACGAATGGAGCTGTGCGCCAGTTCGTCATTGCGCCCCAGCGCCCGCAGCACGTAGGAAGGCTCCAGGCTGGCCGAGGTGCAGGCCGATCCCGAAGACACCGCCATATCCTTCAGCGCCATGATCAGGGACTCGCCTTCGACGAAATTGAAGCTGACATTGAGGTTGCCCGCCACGCGACGCTCCAGGTCGCCATTGACGTAGACCTCCTCCATGTCCTTGATGCCGTTCCAGAGGCGATTGCGCAGTTGCAGGATGCGGTCATTCTCGTCCTTCATCTCCTCGCGGGCGATACGGAAGGCCTCCCCCATGCCGACGATCTGGTGCGTGGGAAGGGTGCCGGAGCGCATGCCGCGCTCGTGCCCGCCGCCGTGCATCTGGGCCTCGATACGCACCCGTGGCTTGCGCCGCACATAGAGTGCGCCGATACCCTTGGGGCCGTAGATCTTGTGCGCGGAAAAGGACATGAGATCCACTTTCATGCGCTGCAGGTCGATCTCCACCTTGCCGGCGCTCTGCGCCGCATCACAATGGAAGATGATGCCCCGCTCCCGGGTGATGTCACCGATGGCTTCGATATCCTGGATGACGCCGATCTCGTTGTTGACGTGCATGATGGATACGAGCACCGTATCCTCGCGCAGGGCCTGACGCAGCTTGTCCAGGTCGAGGAGACCATTGGGTTCCGGATCCAGGTAGGTCACCTCGAAACCCTCGCGCTCGAGCTGTCGGCAGGTATCCAGCACGGCCTTGTGCTCGGTCTTGCAGGTCACGATGTGGCGTCCCTTCTTGCGATAGAAATGGGCCGCCCCCTTGATGGCCAGGTTGTCCGACTCGGTGGCACCCGATGTCCAGATGATCTCGCGGGGATCGGCATTGACCAGCGCCGCCACCTGGCGCCTTGCCTCCTCAACGGCCTCTTCAGCACGCCAGCCGAAGGAATGGGAACGGGAAGCCGGATTGCCGAAATTCCCCTCCATGGTCAGACAGGCACACATCTTCTCGGCCACCCGGGGATCCACCGGGGTTGTGGCGGCATAGTCGAGGTAGATGGGCAGCTCGATCTGCTGCGCCTCGCCGGTCATCATGCCTTGCTGTTCCATGTTCATTGTCTGCTTAACCATCTCCAATGCATTTCAGGATTACGTTTCGTTCCTCACAGGGCTGCCCATGCCGCGGCCGGGACACTGAGTGCCGCGATCTCTTCGGCCAGGGCATCAATAAGGGCATCCACATCCGCCCGGGTGTTCCCCAGGCCCAGGCTGACGCGGACCGCGCATCGCGCCAGGTCGGCCGGTATGCCCATGGCCAGCAGCACATGGCTGGGTTCGCCCTTGCCCTCGCTGCAGTTTGCACCGCTGGACAGCGCAATATCCCGCCTGTCCAGGCGCATGACCAGGGTTTCCCCATCCAGGCCCGGGACTGCCAGGCAGACCGTGTTGGGCAGGCGGGGGGCTGCCTCGGCAAACAGCACCACCCCGGGCAGGGCCCGCAAGCGTTCCTCCAGGTGGCCACGCAAGGCGGCGAGACGGGCCTGGCGCGCTTCCAGTTCACAACGGGCGATTTCCGCGGCGGCACCGAAACCCGCGATGGCCGCGACATTCTCCGTGCCCGCGCGCAAACCACGCTCGTGACCGCCGCCCAGGTGCAGGGGCGCCAGGGGCACTGTCCTGTCCACCACCAGGGCGCCGACACCCTTGGGCCCGTTGATCTTGTGCGCCGAGAGACTCATGAGGTGCACACCGCTGGCCGCGAAATCCACCTCGATCTTGCCCGCCGCCTGGGCGGCATCGGTGTGCAGCCAGGCGCCCGCGGCCCGCGCACGCGCCGCAACCATGGCCAGATCCTGAATGACACCGGTTTCATTGTTGGCGCTCATAACCGATACCAGCACGCGTCCCGCCGGCTCTGCGCTGCCGGCAACGTCCGCCAGGACACGCTCCAGTCGCGCCGCTTCCACGCGGCCGTCCTTGTCCACGGGGATCGTCACCAGTGCCGCTCCGCGTCGGGCCAGCGCCCGGGCCGGCTCCAGCACCGAGGCATGCTCCACGGCGCTGACCGCCAGCGTGCGGCGCACCCCCGCAGATGCAGTTGCCCCTTCAAACGCCCCTTCATACGCAAGGAACCAGCCCTGCAGGGCGAGGTTGTTGGCTTCGGTGGCACCACTGGTAAAGATCACCTGGCCGGGATGGGCATTGACCAGGGCCGCCACCTGCTCCCGCGCCTGCTCGACGGCATCACGTGCCATGCGGGCCGCCCGGTGCACACCGGAGGGATTGGCATGGTTCCACTCCAGATAAGGCAGCATGGCCTCCCGGACGCCGTCCGCCAACGGTGTACTGCCATTGTGATCCAGATAGATCATGTCATCTCGCCATCCATCGCACTCCGCCTGGGTGACCGGCATGCCGGCGTAGCCTCCCCGGATTGACGGGGCGGACTTCTACTGATTCGCCGGCTCGGCAGCGGCAACCACGGCAACGAAGGGCTGCCCCTTCTGCTTGCTGTCCTGGCGCATGCTGATCTCGCGGATCTGCCGTCTTTCCACCAGGTCACCCAGGCTGATGCCGTTCAGGAAGTCGTAGATCTGATTGCTGAGATCCGTCCACAGCTCATGGGTCAGGCAGGGTTCATCGTCCTGGCAATTGGCCAGCCCGCCACAGCGACGGGCGTCGATCTGCTCGTTGATGGCCACGATCACTTCTGCCACGGCAATATCCTTCGCAGGCCGGCTCAGCCGGTATCCGCCTCCCGGCCCCCGGGCACTGTCCACCAGGCCCTGGCGGCGCAGCTTGGCAAAAAGCTGCTCCAGATAGGAGAGGGAAATCCCCTGGCGCTGGGAAATGTCCGCCAATGGCACGGGGCTGTCCTGGGCATGGAGAGCCAGATCGAGCATTGCGGTAACCGCATAGCGTCCCTTAGTCGTGAGTTTCATGATGCGTACTTACCCTTGGTTCTGGTCAAGTATCGGTGACAGTGTACAATCCTGATCTGAATAGTCAACTATTTTTCTGACTATTTTCATCAGGTATTGCCCCCTCATGCTGCATTATATCCTTACTATTTTCCTCCTTTTTAGGAGGATGTTCAACAGAATCAATTTCATATATGTCGAGTTCCGGCAATGGGGGAATGTCGATCTCCGCCCCCAGCTTCCGGAACTCAGCTTCCATGCGGGCAATCTTTTCGTCCATGGCGTGGATATGATCCAGCAGGCAGTTGACGGCCCGCGCGACGGGGTCGGGCATGTCGGCGGTGGCGCCATAGGCATCGAAGCCGATCTTGCGGGCAAAGGCCTTGCGCCGCTGCTCCCCCTCGCGCCTGCCGCTGGTGACGATATGGCCGGGCACACCCACCACCGTCGCACCCGCGGGCACATCCTTGACCACCACCGCATTGGAGCCGATACGGGCGCCCTCTCCCACGGTGACAGGTCCGAGGATCTTGGCCCCGGCGCCGACGATGACATTGTTGCCCAGGGTGGGGTGACGCTTGCCCTTCTCCCAGGTGGTCCCCCCCAAGGTCACGCCATGGTAGAGCGTGCAATCGTCCCCGATCTCGGCAGTCTCCCCGATGACCACCCCCATGCCATGATCGATGAAGAAACGTCGTCCGATCCGGGCCGCAGGATGGATCTCGATGCCCGTCAGCAGGCGGGACAAGGCGGAGACGAAGCGCGCCAGCCACTTCATGTTGGTTCGCCACAAGGCATGGCTCAGGCGGTGAAAGACAACGGCATGAAGCCCGGGATAGGTGGTCAATACCTCGAAGGCATTGCGTGCCGCCGGGTCGCGCTCGAAGACACAGCGGATATCTTCACGGATTCTTGAAAACATGAAATCTACATCGAAGTCAAAATGTTGCCCTGTCCCGACACGCTTCCTGGCCGGCCACTCCCGCATCGAGGACGGCCCCGACAGGATGTCCCCTATCCATTGAATCTCGGATTATACCTTCTCGCCCCTTCATGGTGGGCTTGCATCGCGGAAGGTGCTGATCTTGCGTTGTATCGACGTCAGGATGCCGCGCAGGATATTCATCTCGTTCTCATCCGGCTGGCACCGGTGGTAGAGACGACGCAGGCGCCGCATCAGCTGGCGGGGATTGGCTGGATCGAGAAACTCGATGGCCACCAGCACCTCCTCCAGGTGGCGGTAGAAACGCTCCATCTCGGCGGCATCCACGGGCAGATGCGCCGGGGGACGCCCCCCGATCCCCGCAACCTCCTTTGCCGCCAGGGCCGCCATGCGCAGTTCGTAGGCGATGACCTGCACCGCGGCCGCGATATTGAGGGAAGGAAAGTCCGCCGCGGCCGGGATGGTGACCTGCAGGTGACAGAGATCCAGATGGGCATTGCTGAGACCGGAATGCTCGGGGCCGAAAAGTATGGCCGCAGGCAACTGGCCGCGTTCCCTGGAAAGGCGTGCCGCCGCCTCGCGTGGATCCAGGCAGGGCTGTCCGAGACTACGCTGGCGGTTGCTGGTCCCCATCACCAGCCGGCAGCCTGCCACGGCCTCCGCGGCATCATCCACCACCTGCGCTGCGGCCAGCACGTCATCCGCCCCCGAGGCGCGCGCAGTGGCCTCGGCGCTGGGAAACAAGCGCGGCCTGACCAGCCACAGCTCACCCAGGCCCATGGTCTTCATGGCCCGGGCCGTGGCGCCGATGTTGCCCGGGTGCGTGGTCTCCACCAGCACGATGCGGATCTGCGACAGCATGGCAAGAAGATACCACAACAAGACGTGCGCCAGTGCCGGCCGGAATTCCGGAACCTGAACCCAGAACCTGATCCCAGAACCTTATCAAGGAACCTCATCACGGAACCCGGAACCGGCCCCAAACCCTGGTGGAATCTGTTATCCTGTGGCGCCTGCCGCTCCGGCAGGTCTCACAGTGACAGAATCGACATGCATCCGTTATTGAACATCGCCATCAAGGCCGCGCGCACCGCCGGCAGGGTCATCGTGCGCCACCTCGACCAGCTGGGACAGATCAATGTCTCCAGCAAGGGCCGCAACGACTTTGTCAGCGAAGTGGACCACCTCGCGGAGGCGGAAATCATCCGGGTCATCCGCAAGGCCCACCCCGAACACGGCATTCTCGCCGAGGAAGGGGGACACCGGCGCGGTGATGAGTTTCTCTGGATCATCGACCCCCTGGACGGCACCACCAATTTCCTCCACGGCTTTCCCCAATTCGCCGTCTCCATCGCCCTCCTCCACAGGGGCCGGCTGGAACAGGCCGTGGTCTATGACCCTTTGCGCAACGAGATCTTCTCCGCCACGCGCGGCAGCGGCGCCTTCCTCAACGACCGGCGCCTGCGGGTAAGCAGGGCCAGGACCCTGGAGGGCACGCTCCTGGGCACCGGTTTTCCATTCAAGCAACAGGAACACCTGGACGCCTATCTGGCGATGTTCCGCAGCCTGCTGCTGCAGACGGCGGGCATTCGCCGCGCGGGTTCGGCCGCCCTGGATCTGGCCTATGTCGCGGCCGGCCGCCTCGACGGCTTCTGGGAACTGGGGCTGAGCTGCTGGGACATGGCGGCCGGCGCGCTGCTGGTGACGGAGGCCGGGGGCCTGGTCAGTGATTTCGCCGGCGGCGAGCGTCATCTGGACACCGGCAACATCGTTGCTGGAAACCCCCGCATCCACCAGGCCATTCTCCAGGACATCCAGCCGCACCTGGTACCTGCGCTCGCCCAATGACTCCGCATCCTGTCCGGACAAGCCCGGCCTCACGAAAGATCGGTTGCATTTTCCGGTCAATCGGGTAATTCTTTAGCGCTTCAACGTCAAGCAAGCGGAAAACCACATCGTGACGGATGCCAACCTGCCCATACTCATGGAGCCGCGGCAGCTCGCCGACATCGCCGAGCGGGAAGACCTGCTGATCGTGGATTTGTCGGATGCCTCCATCTATGCGCGCCACCACATCCCGGGCGCCGTGCGCCTGGAATACGGCAAGCTGCTTGCGAGCCGCCCTCCCGTCATGGGCCTGCTGCCTGACGAAGAAGACCTTGCCGCCACCCTGGCCACCATCGGCCTGAGCCCGGAAACCCACGTGGTCGCCTACGACAACGAAACCAACAACAAGGCCTGCCGTTTCCTGTGGACACTGGATGTGGCGGGTCACCGGCATTTTTCCCTGCTAAACGGCGGACTCAAGGCCTGGCTCGCGGCAGGCCTGCCCGTCGACGACAAACCCCGCCTGGTCACCCCCAGCCGTTATCCCGTGCGCTACAGCGACGAGCACTGTGCCGACAAGGCCTATATCCTCGAACACCTGGAGGATCCCGAGGTCATCATCGTGGACACACGTTCCGCCGCCGAATATGCCGGCAACGACAAGCGGGCCTTCCGCGCCGGTCACATCCCGGGCGCCGTGAACGTGGAATGGACCCAGGCCATCGACCGCCAGAATGACATGAAGTTCAAGCCCGCCGGGGAACTGCGCGAGATCTATGAAAGTGCGGGCGTCACCCCGGACAAGGAGATCATCGTCCACTGCCAGACCCACCAGCGCTCCTCTCACACCTACATGGTATTGAAGAGCCTGGGCTATCCGCGGCTCAAGGGCTACCCCGGTTCGTGGTCGGAATGGGGCAATGACCCCGAAACACCCATCGAGACCGGTTGATCCTCGTGGCGTCGTGAGCAGCACTTCGCCGCCGGTTTCGCAATCCCGCGCCAGCGCCTCTTCCGCGACAGCCTCCGCCGAAAAGGAACGGGGACCGTCCCCCGCGCACACACCCCGCACACCCCACACACCCCACACACCCCACACACCTATGATGCAGCAGTACCTGCGCATCAAGGCCGAACATCCCGACATGCTGGTGTTCTACCGCATGGGCGACTTCTATGAACTGTTCTACGACGATGCCCGTCGCGCCGCCCAGCTCCTGGACATCACCCTGACCACGCGGGGCCAGTCGGCGGGCGAACCCATCCCCATGGCCGGCGTGCCCTGCCACGCCGTGGACAACTATCTGGCCCGCCTGGTGGCGCTGGGCGAGTCCGTGGCCATCTGCGAACAGATCGGCGATCCCGCCAAGAGCAAGGGGCCCGTGGAACGCAAGGTGGTGCGCATCGTCACCCCGGGCACGCTCACGGACGAGGCCCTGCTGGAAGAACGCCGCGACAATCTGCTCTGTGCCATCCACGAGGCGGAGGGACGTTTCGGCGTCGCCGCACTGGATCTCGCCAGCGGCCGCTTCACCGCCCTCGAAGTGGAAAGCGCGCAGGCCCTGAAGGACGAACTGGAACGCCTGCGGCCGGCCGAACTGCTGGTCAGCGAAGAGAGTGCCTGCCACGACATGCTGGGCGACCGCCGCGGCCTGCGCCCCCTGCCGCCCTGGCATTTCGAGACGGACAGTGCCACGCGCCTGCTCTGCGAACAGTTCGGCACCCGGGACCTGCGCGGTTTCGGCTGCGAGGACCTCACCTGCGCCCTGGGGGCCGCAGGCTGCCTGCTGCAATACGCCCGCAGCACGCAACGTGCCTCATTGCCCCACATCCACGGCCTCCAGGTGGAACGGCGTGACGAGTCCCTGATACTCGATGCCACCACGCGAACCAACCTGGAACTGGACACCAACCTTGCCGGCGGCCGGGAATATACGCTTGCCTGGGTACTGGACCGCACCGCCAATCCCATGGGAGCGCGGCTTCTGCGCCGCTGGATGCACCGCCCCCTGCGCGACCGCCGGATCCTGCGCGAACGTCTCCAGGCCATCGCGGTACTCATCGAAAGCCGGACATTCAACACGCTGCACGACACCCTCCGTGGCCTGGGCGACCTGGAACGCATCCTGGCGCGCGTCGCACTGCGCACCGCCCGCCCCCGCGACCTGGCCCACCTGCGCGACGGCCTGGCGACCCTGCCGGCGCTCATCGGCCTGCTGGAACCCCTGGATGCCCCCCTGCTGGACACCTTGCGCGAGGATCTGGGCCCCCACCCCCTCCCCTTGCAATTGCTCCAGTCCGCACTGGTGGAAAACCCGCCGGTCCTGATCCGCGACGGCGGCGTCATCGCCCCCGGTTTCGATGCCGAACTCGACGAACTGCGCGGTCTCAGCGAGGACGCCGACCGCTTTCTGCTGGAACTCGAGGGCCGGGAGCGTGCGCGCACCGGCATCGCCAACCTCAAGGTCAGTTACAACCGCGTACACGGCTACTACATCGAGGTCGGGCGCAGCCACGCGGCACAGGTACCCGCCGACTATGTCCGCCGCCAGACACTGAAAGCCGTGGAACGCTACATCACGCCGGAGCTGAAAAGTTTCGAAGACAAGGTACTGAGCGCCCGTGAACGGGCGCTGGCCCGGGAAAAATCCCTGTACGAAGCATTGCTCGAACGCCTGCAGCCCCACCTGCGCCCGCTGCAGGCCAGTGCCGCCGCGCTCGCGACACTCGACGTGCTGGCCAACCTCGCGGAACGCGCCGAGACCCTGAACCTGAGCGCACCGGAACTCAGCGACAGGCCCGGCCTGCTCATCGAGGGCGGCCGTCACCTGGTGGTGGAGCAGGTCCAGGAAGCGCCCTTCGTCCCCAACGACTGCCGCCTCGACGAACAACAGCGCATGCTCATCATCACCGGTCCCAACATGGGAGGCAAGTCCACCTATATGCGCCAGACCGCGCTCATCGTCATCCTCGCCGGGATGGGCAGCTACGTCCCGGCACAACGCGCCGTGGTCGGCCCCGTCGATCGCATCTTCACCCGCATCGGCGCCTCCGACGAGCTGGCCAGCGGCCGCTCCACCTTCATGGTGGAAATGACCGAGACCGCCAACATCCTCCACAACGCCACCGGGCAAAGCCTGGTCCTCATGGACGAGATCGGACGCGGCACCAGCACCTTCGACGGCCTGTCCCTGGCCTGGGCCTGTGCCGCCCACCTGGCCCGCCATATCCGCGCCTTCACGCTCTTCGCCACGCACTATTTCGAACTCACGACCTTGCCGGAGCAGATACCCGGCATCGCCAATGTCCACCTGGACGCCGTGGAACACGGTGACGGCATCGTCTTCCTGCATGCCGTCAAGTCCGGCCCCGCCAACCAGAGCTACGGTCTCCAGGTCGCGGCCCTGGCGGGCATTCCCCGGCCGGTCATCGAGGAGGCGCGGCTGCGCCTGCGCCAGCTCGAAGATCACGCCGGGAAACAGCACAACGCCGCCACGGGGCAGATGAGCCTCTTCCGGGAAGCCGTCCCCCCACCCGCCCCGCCTCATCCCGTCCTGCAGCGCCTGTCCGAAATGGACCCCGACGACCTGAGCCCCCGCCAGGCGCTGGAGGCGCTGTACCGGCTGCGGGACCTTCTGGATAAAACGTAGGAGCACCGCGTCTTCCCTGCAGCCGGATGATGCGTGATGGGCATGAGAAGGCGTTTTTCCCCTGCACATCACGCCTTGTTCATCACCCCAAACCAAGGTTGGCGTTCCTTCCCGTTAGTGATTAACATATGCAGGCGAGCGATCAACACGGAACACAGGAGAGCGTCATGACTTTCGTTGTCACCGAGGAATGCATCAAGTGCAAGTACACCGACTGCGTCGAAGTGTGCCCTGTGGACTGTTTTCACGAAGGTCCCAATTTCCTCGTCATCGATCCCGACGAATGCATCGACTGCACCCTGTGCGAACCGGAATGCCCCATCGAAGCCATCCACCCCGAGGACGACGTACCCGAGGACCAGCTGCAATTCATCCAGCTCAATGCCGAGCTGGCCAAGATCTGGCCCGTCATCACGGAAAAGAAAGACCCCTTGCCCGACGCGGACGAATGGGCCGAGGTCAAGGACAAGCTGCAATACCTGGAACGGTGACAGACTTGCCGGCCAAGCCCGCACCGGGGAAAAGGGATACGGCCCAGGAAAATCCACCCAGTCACCATCGAGATCCCTGAACACATCGTCCTGCTGCCCTACGGGGCCGACCTGCTGCGGGAACTGGCGCAACGCCTGCTGCGGGAGCAGGCCGCCAGCCTGCCCGACCTGAGTCATTGCGCCATCCTGCTGCCCGATACCGGCGCCGCGCCGCGCCTTCGCCGCCTGCTGCTGGAGGGGGCGGCACGACACGGCGCCAGCGCCCTGCTGGGACCGCGCATCACCACCCTGCCTGACTGGCTCGACCGGCACCTGCCCGAAAACCGCCCGGTGCCCCCGGCCTGCCAGCGCGAACTCATGCTCCTGGAGGCCCTGCAGGGCCATCCCGACCTGTGTGGCAGCGGCGGCCCCTGGGCGCTTGCCGAAAGCCTGCTGGCATTGTTCGACGAACTCGCCCGCCGCGAAGTGGGACTGCCGGAGACGGCGGAGGCGCTGGGCAACCGCCTCGCCCGGGGCTACCGCCTCGGGGAGCGGCACGGGAAGAACAGCGGGAACCCGGCGATCACGCAGCCGCTCTCGCGCGAAGCGACGCTGGTGCACCGCCTCTGGGAAGCCTGGCAGGCCCAGCACGATGCGGAAGGACTCTGCGAAGCCTGGCGGAGTTACCGTGAACGCCTCGCGGCCGTCCCGGAACGTCTGCCGCCGGCGGTACACTGCTACCTCGTCCCCGGCGACGACCCGGCACCCGCCGAGATGGCATGGATGCGCCGCATGATCGCGCAGGGCCAATGCACACTTTTTCTCCAGGGCGACCTCACGCCCCTGGACAGGAATTCCCGGCACAGGAATTCCCGGCACAGGAATTCCCCGCACAGGGATTCAGGTGGGGACGATCCCTGCCGCCAGATCCTGGCACGGCTGGGCGCAACGCCGGGCACACCGGCCGAGCTGCGCCCGGATGTCCATCGGGATGGCTACGCGGACTTTCTCGATACGGCCCTCGCCCCGCCGTCGCCCGACAGCGCGCCAGACGAGGATGCCCCCCCTGCGCCGGCCCATGCCCTGACGGCCCATGTCCTGACGGACCGTGCCCGCGAACTGGCCCGCCGGCATCCCGCCTCGCCGGCGGCCAGCCGGCTCTTTTTGTATGCCGCGCCCGATCCCGAACGCCAGGCACGCGCCGTGGAACTCCAGGTCCGGCGCTGGTTGCTGGCCGGCATGAAATCCATCGGCATCGTCACCGAGGACCGGCGCCTGGCGCGGCGCGTGCGCGCCCTGCTGGAACGGGCCGAGGTGGCGCTGGAAGACCTCGGTGGCTGGGCCCTGTCCACCACCAGTGCGGCGACGGCGGTGGAACGCCTGCTCCAGGCGGTCGAAGAGGACTATGCCCACGAACCCCTGCTCGATCTGCTCAAGTCCCCCTTCGTCCTGCCCGACCTGGAACGGGAAGAACGCCTGAGGCAGGTCTACCGGCTGGAACAGGACATCATCCTCCACGAAAACATCAGCCGGGGCCTGGACCGCTATCGACAGCACCTCGCCTATCGCCGCCGGCGCCTCGACTGGCCGGCGCAGGCCCAGGTGGAACTGGATGCCCTGCTGGATCGCCTGGAGACCGCCTGCACCCCCCTGCAGCAATTCGCCGCCGGGGGCCGGCACGCCCCCGGGGCCCTGCTGGACGCCCTCGTCCATGCCCTGCAGGTCCTGGGCATGGACCGCGGCCTGGCGGCCGATCCCGCGGGCGCGCAGGTGCTGGAAGAGATCCATGTCCTGGGTCATGCGGCGGGCAGGCACGGGCTGCGCTTTTCCTGGACGGAGTTCCGCATCTGGCTGGGCCGACGCCTGGAAAACGCCACCTTCCGGCCGCCCCGTCCCCGGCATGCGCCGGTGCGGCTGCTCACCCTGCGCCAGGCGGGTCTGCACCGCTGCGATGCCCTCATCGTCGCTGCTGCGGACGAACGCCACCTGCCCGGCCCGCCGCCGGCCACGCCCTTTTTCAACGATGCGGTGCGTGCCGAACTGGGCCTTGCGCCCCTGCGCCGGCAGCGGCACCTCGCCCGCCATCATTTCCGCCTGCTGCTGGAGAGTGCCCCGCGCATTCTCTTGACCTGTCACCGCGAGGAAGACGGGGAAGACATCCAGCCCGCTCCCTGGGTGGCCCTCCTGGACGCCTGTCACCGGCTGGCCTACGGCACGGGGCTGGGGGACGACGGGCTCCCGGCCCTGATCGAGGACCCCGCCACGCTGGTCATTCACGACCGGGCACCCCTGCCCGCCCCGCACACGCCGCCGCGCCCTCCGGCGCCTCGCGATCTGCTGCCGGCCAGGTATTCCGCCAGCCGCTACCAGCGCCTGGTGGACTGTCCCTATCTGTTCTTCGCCGCCGACTGCCTGGGGCTGCGGGCGCCGGATCGCATCCGCGAGGCACTGGAAAAATCGGACTACGGCGCCCGCGTCCATCGCATCCTGGAACGCTTTCACGACCCCGCCGCGGGCCGCGACGCCCCCCTGCACCGCGGCGACATGACCGCGGCGCAACGGACGCTGGAGACCCTCTCGCGGGAAGAGTTCCGGCGCGACCTGGAAGACAACATCGTGCACCGCGGCTGGCTGCAGCGCTGGCTGGGCCTGGTGCCGGCCTATCTCGCGTGGCAGCGGGAACGGCACCGCACCTGGCGGATCGAGGCAGTGGAATCCGAATACCGGCACGAGCTGGCGCCGGGGCTCGCCATCGAGGGCCGGCTGGACCGCATCGAGCGCAGTGGTGACGGGCGGCTTGCGGTACTGGACTACAAGACCGGCGGTCTGCCCGGACCCCAGGCGGTCGAGACGGGCGAGGCCGTGCAACTGCCGTTCTATGCCCTCCTGCTCACGACGTCCGGCACACTGGAGCACACCGCCCCGGAAACCGTCTCCGAGGTGGGCTACCTCGCCCTCGGCAGGGACGAGATCAAGGCAGGGCCGGCACTGTCCGGCGCGGCGCTCCAGGAACTCGCCGCGGCGCTGCGCTCGCGGCTGCATCACCTGCATCGGGCTGCTGCGGCAGGGGCCCCGCTGCCCGCCTGGGAAGACGAGAAGGTCTGCCGGCACTGCCCCATGTCCGGCCTGTGCCGCAGACAGGCATGGGACACGGAGCCGGCACATGACTGAGGCCGCCGATCCCTGCCGCAACGTCGTCGTCCAGGCCTCGGCGGGCACCGGCAAGACCTGGCTGCTGGTCACCCGGCTGGTCCGCCTGCTGCTCTCGGGCGCGGCGCCGGACAGCATCCTGGCCATCACCTTCACGCGCAAGGCGGCGGCCGAGATGCAGGCCCGCCTGCGGGAGCGCCTCTTCGGCTACCTGACCCTGGACGACAGGACACTGGACGAGGCGCTGCGGGCACTCGGCATCGAGCCGGGAAATCCAGCGGGCGCGGGCTGGCGGCGACGCGCGCGCCTGCTCTACGAAACCCTGCTGCACAGCGACGGGGCCGTGCGCGTCACCACCTTCCATGCCTTCTGTCAGGACATCCTGCGGCGTTTTCCCTTCGACGCGGGCGTGCCCCCCGGCTTCGAGCTGGTGGAAAGCGAGGGGCTGCTCATGGACGAGGCCTGGGAGGCGCTCCTGGGCGAGGCCACGCGCCACCCCGACGGCGCCACCGCCGCCGCCCTGCGCGTCCTCCTGGATCATCACGGCAATACGGAAGGCCCCCGCGAAACCCTGCGGATCTTCCTTCATCACCGCATCGACTGGTGGGCCTACACCCTGGGCGCAAGCGATCCGGCCGCCCACGCCGCCACCCGCCTGCAGCAGTGCCTGGGCATCGAACCGGACGCGCCCCCGCCCGCGGCGGACTTCTTCTCGCCTGCGCGGCGCGAAGCGCTGGCGGCGTTCGCGCGCCTCCTGGACCGTCACCCCACGGCCACCAATGCCGGCCACCGCGACCGGATCCTCGCGGCCCTGGCCGCCGTCACGGCACCCGCGAGGCCATCGGAACCGGATTTCGATGGCGCCCTCTCCCACCTGGAACCGGTCTTCTTCAAGAACGACGGCACGCCCCGCGAGCGCAGGGAGAGTGCCGTGCTCGCCCGCAAGCTGGGCGAGGCGGGCATGCGCCGCTTCCTCGAACTGGACCGCGCCCTGACCCGGGCCCTGGCAAGGACGCGGGAGGAGATGCGACGACATCGGACCCTGGCGCTCAACCGGGCGTGGTACCGTGCCGGCCAGCGGCTCCTGGAACACTACGCCCGCCTGAAAACGGAACGGCGCCTCCTGGATTTCGCCGACCTGGAATGGCAGACCTGCCTGCTGCTGCGCCATGGCGACAACGCGGCGTGGATCCAGTACAAGCTGGATCGCGCCATCGACCACATCCTGGTGGACGAGTTCCAGGATACCAGCCCCACGCAATGGGGCATGCTGCAGCCCCTGCTGGAAGAACTCGCGGCGGGAGACCCGGAACGGCGACGCAGCGTCTTCCTGGTAGGCGACGTCAAGCAATCCATCTACCGCTTCCGCCGCGCCGATCCGCGCCTGTTCCATACGGCCGGGCGATGGTTGCGGGAAAGCGCCGGCGCCGTGGACTGCGACCTCAACCTGTCATGGCGCAGTGCCCCCGCTATCGTCGAATTCGTCAACCGCGTCTTCACCTCGCCTCCCCTGGACCGGGACCTGGCGCCCTTTCCCCTCCACGACACGCACCGCCGGGCATGCTGGGGACGCGTGGAACTGCTGCCCCTCATCGACATTGCATCCACTGCCGGCGCCGGGAAGCCCGCGGCAGCCGGCCCGCACGACACCGGACTGCGCGACCCCCTCACCACGCCCCGCCCGGCGACGGACGAATCACCCCATTTTCGCGAAGGCCAGGCCATTGCCGCGCGCATCCGCGCCATCGTGGCCAGCGGCATCCGTCTCGATGACGGCACGCCCGCCGGCTACGACGATGTCATGATCCTGGTCCGCACCCGCGCGCCCGTGCATCATTACGAGCGCGCCCTGCGCGAGGCGGGCATTCCCTATCTGGGCGGGGGGCGCAGCACGCTGCTCGACTGCCTGGAAATACAGGACATGGTCGCCCTCCTGGAGACGCTGATCACCCCCCACGACAACCTGGCCCTGGCCACCGCCCTGCGCTCTCCCGTGTTCGCCTGTGAGGACGAAGACCTGGTGCGTCTGGCCCGCCAGGCCCGGCACGCAGGCCAGCCCTGGTTCCATGCCCTGCAGGACCTGGCGACCGCCGCCGCCCAGGCGACCACAAGTCAGGGTGAAGAGACGACGGAAGACGCCCTCTCCCGGGCCGCCCGCCTGCTGGCGCGGTGGCACGCGCTGGCCGACCGGATCCCGGTCCACGACCTGCTCGATCGCATCTACAGTGAAGGCAACGTGCTCGCCCGCTACACGGCAGGCTTTCCGCCGCATCTGCGGGCGCGTGCGCGGGCCAACCTGATGCGCTTCATCGAACTCGCGCTGGCGGTGGACAGCGGCCGTTATCCCAGCCTGCCCGGCTTCCTTTCCCGTCTGCGGGACCTGCAGCGCCTCGACCAGGAAGCCCTGGAAGAAGCACCGCTGGCCGCCCGGGGCGGTGGCGTGCGCATCATGACCATCCATGCCGCCAAGGGGCTCGAAGCACCCATCGTCATCCTCGCCGACAGCGCCCGCGCCGACCGGCGCCGCGCCTCTCCCGGCCTGCTGCTGGACTGGCCGCCCGATGCGCACCAGCCACGCGCCTTTCTTCTCGCCGGGCGCCGGAACGAAGCGGACGCCTTCACCCGCGAACTGCTCGAGGCCCAGTCCGAGGCGGAACAGAAGGAAGAGGTCCGTCTGCTCTATGTGGCGCTCACCCGGGCGCGGCAATGGCTGCTGATCTCGGGCTGCGCAGACCGCCGTGGCCGCTGGGGCGGCTGGTACCGGTGCCTGGTACAGGCACTGGGCAGGTCCGAGGCGGAGCGGGAAGCACTCGTCCGCGAGGGCGGCACATGGGAAAAGGGAGACCAGCATGCAAAGAAGACGGCAGGGGGCCCCATCACCGCAACGGGATCCGAACCGGTCTCCGGACTGGGGGATCCCCGCCTCGGGCATCCTGTGGCCATCGCCGGCATGGCGGGCGAGATCGCCCCCAGTGCGGCCGCGGCAGACGGAGACAGCGAGGGAGGCGACCGGGAAGGGCGCCAGCGGGGCATCGTCATCCATCGCATGCTGGAGCGTCTCGGCAATCTGTCCCAGACAGCGCTGGCGGAACGGGCGACCCTGGACACGCTTCGGGATGCCATCGCCCGGGAGTTTCATTACGATACCGGCGATTCACGGTTTCTGGACTGGTGGGCAGAGGCCCTCGCGGTGCGCCGCGCCCCGCACCTGGCCATGCTCTTCGATCCGGACCGCTACCGGCGGGCGTGGAACGAACAGACTCTCATCTATGAGCAAGACGGACGGGTGGTCAACGGGATCGTGGACCGGCTGGTGCTGCGTGCCGGGGAAGTGCTGGTGGTGGATTACAAGACCCACCTGTCCGCCCGCAACACAACAGATCTGGCACAGCTGGCTGCCCCCTATGGAGAACAGATGCGCCTCTACCGGGAGGGCGCACAAAGGCTGTGGCCGGATCTCACCGTGCGCGCACTGCTGCTGTTCACCGCCTGCGCCGCCATCCACGAATTCAAATTCAATGCGCCGGGGGACACCTGATCAGCCCGGGTCGTCCGCGTCCGGCCCTGGGGGGTAGGGAGGGGATGGGGCGGGACAGCGGATCGCCGGGATCAGCTCCTGCCACCCTCGCCGATGCGTTCGTCGAGGATGCGGATCAACTGGTCCGCGGGCACGTAGCCGGCGATGACACCGCCGTCGGGCAGGACCAGGGTCGGGGTACCCGAAATGCCGATCTGCCCCGCCTTGGCCATGTGCGCTTCCACGGGATTGTCGCACTGGGTGCGCTCCATCCTGCCGCCCTGCTTGGCATGGGTGATGGCTGCCTGGCGATCCTCGGCGCACCACACCGCCACCGCCCGGTAATAGGACTTGGTATTGATCCCGGTGCGAGGATAGGCCAGGTAACGTATCTCGATACCCCGGCGCTGGTACTGGTCGATCTCGCGGTGCATCTTCCGACAGTAGGTACAATCCACATCGGTGAAGACATCGACGACATAGCGCGTCCTGCCCTTGGCGGGAAAGATGATGGCCGTAGCCGGGTCGATGTCCGCCATGATGCCGCGCCGCACCTGGGACCGCCGCTCCTCGCTGAGATTGACACGCGATTGCAGGTCGATGAGATCTCCCTGCAGGACATAACGCCCGTCCCCGGTGATATAGAACAGTTCAGAACCGTACATCACCTGGTACAGGCCGGGAATGGGGGTTGCCTCCACGACATCGGGAGCCTGACCGGGAATGATCCTCTCCAGAATCTGCTGAAGAGGCGCGCCCGGGCCAGCGCCGGGCGTGGCGGCCTCATGCCCCTCGTCCGCTGCCACGCCAACGAAAAGGGAAACGAGAAAAAACCCTGAAAGGAAAAACCTGCCTGCCTTCATGTCATGTCTTCCTGCTGCTGTCACGTCATGTTATCGGCAGCGGGCCCCGACACCTGATCCAGCACCTGCCAGCACCTGACTGAGAACAGCAAAAATGCCGCCCGCTTCTTTTATCCAGCGCTTTTATCTATCCGGTGCTCCCGCCGGGCCGCGCGTACCCCATCAAGCATAGACGGTCACATCGTCCAAGTCCATCGGGCAAATCCATCTGGGCAGATCCATCCGGGGCGACAGCGCAAAAAAACCCGCCCGACACACGGCCGGGCGGGCAACCTTGCAGGGCTTGCGCAATGAAATCAGAACATGAAGATCGCCTCGACGGCGACGGTGGTCTGGTCCTTTCCAAGGGTACCGTCGTCCTTGGCAAAGAACTTTGCATCAGACCAGTCGCGGCGCACCTCGCCGCGCACTTCGACGTGGTCGCTGAAGGCATGAGCCAGCGTCAGGGTGGCCTCCTCCCACACTTGCACGGTACCAGTGCGAAAACGGTCCTCGTCGTCGAAGTATTCATAGCGGCCCGTCAGGCGGCACTTGTCGCTGAGCTTGTAACTCACATAGCCCGCATAACCCGTCCAGCTGGCATCGCCGCCACCCGCAACGCCATTGTCCTGGCTGCCGAAATCGGCATTGAACAGCAGGGACAGGGAATCGGACAGGTCGATACCCGCCACGACATCGATGATGGTCCGGGACTCATCCTTGCCATTGGCCTCCTCGTCACCCACCATGCCCTGGACGTTGACGAACCAGTTGTCGGCGGGGGCCATGGCGACCTGGAACTCCAGGGACTTGGACGCATTGTCATCGACGAGGTTGTCCCAGCCGTTGTTGACGCCGGCGGTGAGGGTGACGGCATCACTCACGGCATAGCTGGCACGCACGCCGGTGTGGGTGAACGGAATGGCAGAGCCGAACAGGATGGAACGGGAAAAGTTCCAGTTGTCCTTGCTCTCGATCACCTCGGCACCGATGAGCGTGGCGAACTTGCCGAACTGGACCTGAAATGCACCATCGGCATAGGCCACATAGGCCTGCTGGATATCGAACTCATCCCCACTATCTGTGCCCGCGGCGGCCGTCACGTTGGCATCGGAACCGGCGTTGAGCACCACGGCGCCGCCGAAGCCCTCCGCGGGGAGCTTGCTCATGGTGAGGCCGATCATGTTGACATTGAACGAATTGCGCTGCGTGTCGAACACCCGGCCGGTAACACGGCCCAGGCTGCTGTAGGTGTCGCTGTAGGTATAGGAGGTATCGACGTAGCCGCTGATCTCGACACCGGAGGCCCCCAGGACCTCACCCAGGGTGGGTGTCTGAGCCGACACGGCGCCGGTACCCAGGAACATGGCCGAGGCCAGCAGGGTCTTTGCAGTATGTTTCATTGTGACAGAACTCCTCTCAAGCAGTTTCAATCGTGTTATGGTTATTCCTCGTCATCGCCGCATGGTCTACGGTACGCCATGGCGGAACGCCTTGCCCGTGACTGCGCCCGGAAGAAGTGGAAGGGACACAGCCTGCTGACGTTATGCCTCCTATAGCACGCTCTGTGCCATGTTGAATAACTTCATATAAACAACAAGTTACATGGACCCCCACAAAATGGGTCTGCCAGTGACGCACTGAAATGATGCGGCGCGGCATGCGATTGCCACCGAATGCACCATGATCGTGCATACTCGTGCAACACGCAGCACCGGTCCCCGTGCCTGTCCAGCCCTCAGCCCCGCGGGTGATGGGCCGCATGCAGTGCCTTGAGACGTTCCCTGGCCACGTGGGTATAGATCTGGGTGGTGGACAGGTCGCTGTGGCCGAGCAGCAATTGCAGCACGCGCAGGTCGGCACCGTGATTGAGCAGATGGGTGGCGAAGGCATGGCGCAGGGTATGGGGAGAAAGGGGGCGCGTGATGCCGGCCCGCCGGGCATGGCCCTTGATGAGATGCCAGAAACCCTGGCGGGTCATGCCGCCCCCCCGGGCGGTGACGAACAAAACCTCACTGGAGCGCCCCCTGAGCAGGGCCGGGCGCGCCTCGTCCAGGTAGCGCTGCAGCCAGTGGGCGGCCTCCTCCCCAAGAGGGACGATGCGCTCCTTGCCGCCCTTGCCGCTGACCTGCACCACGCCCTGGCGCAGATTGAGCCGTGTCAGCGGCAAGGCCACCAGCTCCGAAACCCGCAAACCCGTGGCATAGAGCAGTTCCAGCATGGCCCGGTCCCGGAGCCCCAGGGTACTCGCCACATCGGGCGCATCGAGCAGGGCCTCGACTTCGGCCTCGGTGAGAGAATGAGGGAGGGGGCGTCCCAGGCGCGGCGCCTCGATGCGCGCGCTGGGATCTTCTTCGCGCAGGCCTTCACGCACCAGGTACTGGTAGAAACGCCGCAGGCTGGAGACCAGGCGGGCACTGCTGCGCGGGCTGGCACCGCCTGCCACCCGCCGGGCCAGATAGGCCAGCAGGTCGGTCCGCCGCGCCTCGGCCAGCCCCGGCCTGCCCTCGCCCGCCAGCCAGCGGGCCAGCCCCTGGAGATCGGCGCGGTAGGCGGCCAGGGTGTGGGCGCTCAGTCCCCGCTCCATCCACAGGGCATCGAGAAAACGTTCCAGCAACCGGTTATCGGCCGGCCGGCCAGCCTTCATGTGCCAGCAACCACTTTTTCATCGCCAGCAGGGCACCCGAGGTGGCCCCGCCGTAGCCGCCCAGCGCCCCCCGGGCCGTCACCACGCGATGGCAGGGCACGATGATGGGCAGGGGATTGGCGCGGCAGGCACCGCCCACGGCGCGCGGGGCACTGCCCAGCGCCCGGGCAAGCTCCGCATAGCTGCACACGGTGCCGGGGGGAATCGCCCTCAGGGCCGACCATACCCGCTGCTGAAAGGGCGTGCCGACGGCATTCAAGGGCAGATCGAACACATGGCAGGGATCCCGGAAATAGGCCTGGAGCTGGCGACCGGCCTGTGCCGCCACTGGCTGCGACGGCGCCGTGCAGGGAGTCTCCGGGGCCAGCCAGTCCACGGCGGTGAGCGCGCCGCCGCTCACACGCAGGCCAAGCCTGCAATACGGGAAGGGGGGCTGGATCACGATGGCATGACCCATGCCGCCGTGATCCAGCCCCCCTCGTTTCGTCACGGCCTCTCGCAACGGAATACCCGTCGCTCGCAGGACAGTGCGGTCAGAGCTTTTCCTTGATCCGGGCCGCCTTGCCACGGAGATTGCGCAGGTAATACAGCTTGGCGCGGCGTACCGCCCCTCTGCGCTTCAGGGTGATGCTGTGTATCGCCGGGCTGTAGGTCTGAAAGACCCGCTCCACTCCCTCACCGTGAGAAATCTTGCGCACGGTGAAAGAGGAGTTGAGACCGCGATTGCGCTTGGCGATGACCACGCCGGTGAATGCCTGCAGGCGCTCCCGCGACCCTTCCTTGACCTTGACCTTCACCTCCACCGTATCGCCAGGGCCGAAGGCCGGCACTTCCCGGTTCATCTGTTCTGCTTCGATCTGCTTGATGATCTCATTCATGGCTCGTTCCCGTCTTTGGTTTTTCCTTCTCGTGTTCTCCACATTGCTCGGCAATGAACTCGTCCAGCAGGCGCTGCTGATGCGGGCTCAGGCGCCGGCCCGCCAGCAGATCCGGGCGCTTGCGCCACGTCCGCCCCAGTGCCTGCTTCTCGCGCCAGCGGCGGATGGCCTCGTGGTCCCCGCTCAGGAGCACCGCCGGCACCGCCCGCCCGTCCACCGTCTGCGGCCGCGTGTACTGGGGATACTCCAGCAGGCCCTCGCTGAAAGAATCCTCGCGAGGTGAATCCTCGTGCCCCAGGGCGCCGGGCAGACAGCGGGCCACGGCATCGATCACCACCATGGCCCCCAGCTCGCCACCGCTCAGCACATAGTCGCCGATGGAGAGTTCCTCGTCGATCTCGGCCTCGATGAGCCGTTCGTCCACGCCCTCGTAACGGCCTGCCACCAGGACCAGCCGCGCCTCCGACGCGAGGCGGCGTACACCGTCCTGATCCAGCCGCCGCCCCTGGGGTGACAGGTAGACCGTCCGTGTCCCGCTCCCCGCTTCGGCCCGTGCCGCCCGGATGGCATCCCGCAGAGGCTGGAACTGCATCACCATCCCCGGCCCGCCACCGAAGGGGCGGTCATCCACGCTGCGATGGCGGTCCCGGGCATAATCCCGGGGATTCCAGCAGGCCAGTGTCAGGCAGCCCCGCTCCACCGCGCGGCGTGTCACCCCCCAGCGGGCCACGGACTCCACCAGTTCGGGAAACAGGGTCACCACATCGATACGCATGACCTGTCCCTTCAGGAAACCTCGTCCCAGCGCTCATCCCAGTCGACCCGGATCAGGCCTGCATCGGGCTCGATGGCCTGTACCACGCGCCCCCGCACATAGGGAATGAGGCGTTCGCGGCCATTGCGCACCACCAGCACGTCGTGGGCGCCGGTCTCCAGGAGGCCGGTGACCCGGCCCAGTTCCACGCCCTGGAGATTTTCCACCCGCAGGCCGATGAGATCGACCCAGTAATATTCATCCGTTTCACATGCGGGCAATCGGGCGCGCTCCACGGCGATCTCCGCCCCCATGAGGCGCCGCGCCGCGTCGCGATCGTCACAACCCGCAAGATGGGCGATGATGCCCTCCCCATGCCTGCGTCCGGCCAGCACCTCGACAGGGTACCAGTCCCTTTCCTGCGCCTGCCCCCCCTCGTGGCCCTGGCCTGCGCTGAGGCTGGAATCCTGACTGATCAGCCAGGGGGTATAGCGGAGGATGTTCTCCCGCGGCTGGGTATAGGAATAGATCCGCACCCAGCCCTTGACACCAAAAACCCCCGTAATGCGCCCCAGGGGCACGCGCAAGGGGGGAGTAGCGGCACGCAGCTCAGGCGCTGGCCGCCTCCTCAACGGCTTCTCCCGCTGTCCTGGCGGCCTCCCTGGCAAGCTGCGCCACCCGCTCGGAGGCCTTGGCCCCCCGGGCGATCCAGTAATCGTACCGCGCCCGGTCGATCTGCAGGCGCACCTCATTGCCAGAGGCAATGGGGTTGAAAAAACCGATGCGTTCAATGAAACGGCCGTCGCGCGGCATGCGGCTGTCGGTGACGACGACATGATAGAAAGGCCGCTTCTTGGCGCCGCCACGGGCCAGACGTATGGTTACCATGAATCCACTACCCCTTATTGAGAACTCGCTTGAGATACTCGCTGCTTCCTGAAAAAAGTGTCTTATTTTACGCGATTTCCCCCAAAATAAAAGCTTTTGCGGGAGGTAACCGGCTGCCGAGACGCGGGCACGAGGAAAAATTCCGGAATATCAGCAGGATGTATCAAGGAAAGGGGCATGCCGCACGCCTGTCCTTGTCACCCCTTTCAAAAAGGAAGCTGTCCTTTCAGGCCCCGCATCATGCGCGCCATGCCGCCCTTGGAGGCGGTCTTCATCATCTTTTTCATCTGGGCGAACTGTTTCAGCAGGCGGTTCACGTCCTGTACCTGCACCCCTGCTCCCGCCGCGATGCGCCGCTTGCGGGAGGCCTTGATGATGTCGGGGAAACGGCGTTCCTGGGGCGTCATGGAATTGATGATGGCCTCCAGCCGGATGAACTGACGGTCGTCCACCTGGGCCATGGCTTCCTGGGGCAGATTGAGACCGGGCAGCTTGCTCAACAGGCTCTGGATCCCGCCCATGTTGCGCATCTGCTGCAGCTGATCGCGAAAATCCTCCAGATCGAAACCCTTGCCCTTCTGCACCTTGCGGGCAAGCTTTTCCGCTTTCTGCCGGTCGAGCTTGCGTTCCGCCTCCTCGATGAGGGTGAGGATGTCACCCATGCCCAGAATGCGGGAGGCGATCCGGTCGGGATGGAAGGGTTCCAGCGCATCGCTCTTCTCGCCGATGCCGATGAACTTGATGGGCTTGCCGGTGATCTGGCGCACCGACAGGGCAGCCCCGCCCCGGGCGTCACCATCGGCCTTGGTGAGAATCACGCCGGTGAGCGGCAGCGCCTCATGGAAGGCCTTGGCGGTGTTGGCGGCATCCTGGCCGGTCATGCTGTCCACCACGAAGAGGGTCTCAACGGGACTGACGGCCTGGTGCAGACGGCGGATCTCCTCCATCATCGCCTCGTCGATGTGCAGCCGCCCGGCTGTATCCACGAGCACCACGTCGAAGAAGTGCTTGCGGGCATGGTCCACCGCGCCGCGGGCGATAGCCTCCGGCTGCTGACTGCTGTCGCTGGGATAAAAGGACACGCCCACCTCGTCGGCGAGGGTCGCCAGCTGCTGGATGGCAGCGGGACGATAGACATCGGCACTGACCACCAGGACCTTCTTGCCGGCCCGTTCCTTGAGCCAGCGGGCCAGCTTGGCCACCGTGGTGGTCTTGCCCGCGCCCTGCAGGCCGGCCATGAGAATGACCGCCGGTGGCGGCACATTGAGATCGAGCGCCTCGCAGGATTCGCCCATGAGGGCGGTCAGCTCCTCCTGCACGATCTTGATGAAGGCCTGCCCCGGGGTGAGGCTGCGCAGCACCTCCTGTCCCACGGCACGCCCCTTGACCCCGGCGATGAACTCGCGCACCACCGGCAGGGCGACGTCCGCCTCCAGCAGGGCCATGCGCACCTCGCGCAGGGCGTCCTTGATGTTGTCCTCCGTCAGGCGGCCCTGACCCCGCAGATTGCGCAAGGTCTGGCCGAGACGTTCACTGAGCGCGTCAAACATGAATCACGAGCAAACCGCTTTTTTCGTCGCCCGTATGATACACCCAAGCCGACGGAGAGGGGAATGGCAAAAGTGTCAGCTGCCGTGCGCAGCCTGCCGGCGCCGGGACAGATGGCGGGGACAGATGAGATACGGGGGAAAAGGATCAGATTTCCAGGATCATGCCGCCATGCAGGCGGACCAGGCTGCGCTCCGGCATGGCGCTCCGGCACTGCTCGAAAATCGTATTCTCCGAGGCCGGCTTGTTGTGCGAGATATAGATTCTGGGATTGTGGCGGAGTTTCTTCAGGTCGGCAGCCAGCAGGCTGGGGCAGTAATGGCGGGAACGGCGGCTCAGCTCCTCCAGCCCGTCGTCGAAGGCGGCCTCGACGATGAGGTGATCGAGGCGTTCATGCGCATTGAGCGCCGCCCAGAAACTGTCGTTGGTCGTGGTATCACCGCTGAAGGCCAGCACTCCGCCGTCGGGCGCCTCGATACGGTAACCCACGGTAGGCACGATATGGTTGACGGGAATCATCTCAAAGCTGCGCCCGCCGATACGGCAACATTCCCCCGGCGCCAGAGGCTCGTAACGCATGACGGGATTGTGTTCCGTGGGCAGGGTGGAAAAATCGGGCCAGATGTGCCAGTTGAAGATATGTTCCTTGAGCACGTCGATGGTGGACTGCTGGGCGTGGATGACAATGGGCTCCTTGAGCAGGGGAAACATGCTGTCCACCATGAGGGGCAGGCAGGCAATATGGTCCAGATGCGTATGGGTGAGAAAGACATGGCGAATCCCAGCCATCTCTTCCAGCGTCAATTCGCTGATGCCGGTACCCGCGTCGATGAGAATGTCATCGTCAAGCAGGAAGGAAGTGGTTCTCAGCTCCCCGCCGACGCCACCGCTGCAACCCAGTATTCTCAGTTTCATTGTGGATTCCCAATACCGCCTCTGTATCGCCGTCCTGCCTGACGGACGATATCACAGGTGCCCCCTGCCATGCCTCCGTGCCCTTTTTCGCACCTCCTTCGAGAAGCCTGCCCGGTGATCCAGCCGACTGCCCGCCGGGCTGTCCACCGGGATGCCGCCACGTGACCTCACCTCCGGCCAATGAGGCAGAGGATGAGGCAGCTTTAGTGTCCTATCGGCTGGCCTGCTCATTTCTTCACTGGTCTCTACCGGATTTTCCTGCCATTTCGACCACCTTCCCTTGTCATTTCGACCACCTTCCCTTGTCATTTCGACCACACGCCCCTGTCATTTCGACCGAAGGGAGAAATCCTGTACCAGCGGCTTCAGATTCCTCGCTGCGCTCGGAATGACATGGAAATGTCACCTCGACCGGTGGGAGAAATTCTCC
>JALSIC010000010.1 GCA_026981935.1 Gammaproteobacteria bacterium | reverse complement strand
CGGGGCGCGAAGCCGTGACGGCCCCGCCGCCGGGTGCGTCCGCCGTCGCCGATCCCGTGCAGGATGCGGTGAGTGCCCTGACGGCCCTGGGGTACCGGCCCCAGGAAGCCAGCCGCATGGTGCGTGCCGTGGCGGCGGAAGGCCTGGGCAGCGAGGAGATCATCCGCCATGCCCTGCAGGCGGTGGTGAAATAGGCCATGATAGAGACCGACCGCATCGTCAGCAGTGACGCCCTGGCTGACGATCCTGCCCTGGACAAGGCCATCCGTCCCCTGCGCCTGGCGGATTACGTGGGCCAGCCCGCCGTGCGCGAGCAGCTCGAGATTTTCATCGAGGCGGCACGGCGCCGGGGCGAGGCCCTGGACCATACGCTGATCTTCGGTCCGCCGGGGCTGGGCAAGACCACCCTCGCGCACATCATTGCCCATGAACTGGGCGTCAACCTGCGCCACACCTCGGGGCCGGTGCTGGAGCGCCCCGGCGATCTCGCCGCCCTTCTCACCAACCTGGAGCCCCGCGATGTCCTGTTCGTGGACGAGATCCACCGCCTGAGTCCCGTGGTGGAGGAGGTGCTCTATCCGGCCATGGAGGATTGCCAGCTGGACATCATGATCGGCGAGGGGCCGGCGGCGCGTTCCATCAAGCTGGACCTGCCGCCCTTCACCCTGGTGGGGGCGACCACCCGTGCCGGCCTGCTCACCTCGCCCCTGCGGGATCGCTTCGGCATCGTGCAGCGCCTGGAATTCTATGCCGAGACCGACCTGTGTGCCATTGTCCGGCGTGCCGCCGGTATTCTCCAGGTGGCAATCGACGAAGCAGGTGCCCGCGAAATCGCACGCCGTTCCCGGGGAACGCCCCGCATCGCCAACCGGCTCCTGCGCCGGGTGCGCGACTATGCCCTGGTGAAGGCCGAGGGCCACATCTCCGGCGCCGTGGCCGACCAGGCCCTGACCCTGCTCAATGTGGACGGCAATGGTTTCGACACCATGGACCGGCGCCTCCTGCGCACCATCATCGACAAGTTCGACGGCGGACCCGTGGGGGTGGACAGCCTGGCGGCGGCCATCGGGGAGGAGCGTGGCACCATCGAGGACGTCCTGGAACCCTATCTCATTCAGCAGGGTTTCATTATCCGTACGGCGCGGGGACGCATGGCCACCCGCAACGCCTATCTCCACTTCGGCCTGGAGCCTCCTCCCTCCCGGAACACGATGCCGGCCACATCCTCCCCTGCCTCTCCCGGCACATCCCCGGGAACGCCGGATCTTTTCGATCAGTAATTGTTCAGGCATTTTCCAGGCGGTATTCCATGACAGGGAGCCGGGTATATTTTACAATCCGGTTTTTTTGATGACGGTGCCCCATGTTTGTCTGGCCAGTGCGTGTCTATTATGAAGATACCGACAGCGGGGGCGTCGTCTATCATGCCAATTACCTGAAATTCATGGAGAGAGCCCGCACCGAATGGCTGCGCAGCCTTGGCTTCGAACAGGACGCGCTGATCCGGCACGAAGGCGTGATTTTCGCCGTTCACCACATGACACTGGCATTTCTGCGCCCTGCGCGTTTCAACGACCTGCTGGAGGTGAGCGTCGTGCTCGCGGAGCGGGGCGCGGCCAGCCTGGTGTTCCGCCAGGCGGTGCTGCCTGGTGGCGCCGGTGGCGATGCGGGACGGGGTTCCGGGAAGATGCAGGAAGAGAAGCCGGAAAAGAAATCGGAAATGAAAAGGAAAGTGCCGCGGGCCGCCTTTTGCGAGGCCCGGGTGCGCATCGCCTGTCTCGATGCCATGACCCTGCGACCGCGCCGCATTCCTCAACCGTTGCTCAGGGAGATCGCCAGTGAGTGCTGATTTGTCCATCCTCCATCTCGTGACCAATGCCAGCTTCCTGGTACAGATGGTCATGCTGCTGCTGGTCATCGCCTCGGTTATTTCGTGGGCGCTGATTTTTCGCAAGGGGCGCCAGCTCAAGGATGCCCGCCGTTCCATGGAGGATTTCGAGTCCCGTTTCTGGTCGGGAGGGGACCTGGCGGAGCTGTACCAGGAGGTGGCCGCCCTGGCCAAGCCGGGGCGGGGCGGCGAGAGCATCTTCTGTGCCGGTTTCCGCAACTATCTCAAGCTGCTCAAGCAGCCCGGCCTGTCGCCGGGGGAGGTGCTCGACGGCACCCGGCGGGTGATGCGGGTGGAACTCAACCGCGAAGCCGACTGGCTGGAGAATCACCTTTCTTTCCTGGCGACTGTGGGTTCCATCAGCCCCTTCATCGGCCTGTTCGGCACCGTCTGGGGCATCATGAATTCCTTCCGCGCCCTGGGCAATGTCAGCCAGGCCACCCTCGCCATGGTGGCGCCGGGCATCGCCGAGGCCCTCATCGCCACCGCCATGGGGCTGTTCGCAGCCATCCCTGCGGTGATCGCCTACAACCGCTACATCACGGATGTGGAGCGCCTCGTCAACCGGTATGACAATTTCCTGGAGGAGTTTTCCGCCATCCTCCAGCGCCAGTCCCGGGAAGCATGAGACCTGACAGGCCCCGGGGAGGACCCTGACCATGTTGCGCCGCAGCCACCGCAGACCCATGTCCCAGATCAACGTCGTGCCCTATATCGACGTCATGCTGGTGCTGCTGGTGATCTTCATGATCACCGCGCCCCTGCTCACGCAGGGTGTCAAGGTGGAGCTGCCCAAGGTGGCATCGGAGGTGGTGGACACCCAGCAGAAAGAGCCCCTCGTGGCCACGGTGGATGCCGCCGGGCGGTTCTACCTCAACGTGGGAGAGGACCCCGACCAGCCGGTGGACGCGCAGACCCTGGTGTTGCGCGCCGCCGCGGTGCTGCGGCGGCGCCCGGAGACACCGGTGCTGGTGCGAGGCGATCACGAGGTGGATTATGGTGCCGTGGTGACGGTGATGGCGCTGTTGCAGAAGGCCGGCGCGCCCAGCGTGGGCCTCGTGACCGAATCGCCTCCCCGGCGTCGGCACGGGGCGGACTGATCCATGGCGGCGGGCGCCGGAAAGGGGCGTGCCGGTTTCTTCGCCTGGCTGGCCGACCTGGTGGGGCGTCCCCGGTATCTGGTCTATGCCCTGCTGGTGCATGTGGCCTTCTTTGCCGTGCTGGTCTTCAGCCTGGAGTGGACCGTCACCCCCGCGCCTGTGCCCGCGGTCAACGTCATCGAGGCCGTGGCGGTGGACGAGGCCAGGATCCAGGCCGAGATGGAAAAGTTGCGCCGGGCCGAGGAATTGAAAAAACAGAAGGCCCGCGAGGCGGAGCGCAAGCGGCGCCAGGAGGAACGGCGCCTGGCCGAGCTGCGCAAGAAGCGGGAGGCCGAGCAGCGCCGTCTCCGTGAACAGGAACGCAAGCGCAAGGCCGAGGCCAGGCGCCTTGCCGAACTCAAGAAAAAGAAAGAAGCCGAGCAGCGGCGCCTGGCCGAACTGAAAAAGAAGAAAGAGGCCGAGCAGCGCCGTCTCCGCGAAGAAGAGCGGCGCAAGGAAGAGGCGGCACGCCTGGCAGCGCTGAAGCGTGAGCAGGAGGAACTGGAGCGGCGGCGCAAGGAGGCCGAGGCCCGCAAGCGCAGGGAGGCGGAGCTGGCGTTGCAGAGACAGCTTGCCGAGGAGGAACGGCGCCGTGCCGATTCCATCGTCAGCCAGTACGTGGAGATCATCAAGCAGAAGGTGATGCGCAACTGGCTGCGCCCGCCCGACAGCAGGTCGGGACTTTCCTGCGAGGTGCGGGTGCGCCTGATTCCCGGCGGTGAAGTGGTGGAGGTGCAGATCGTGCGCAGCAGCGGCGATCCTGCATTTGACGCCTCGGTGGAAAAAGCGGTATTAAAGGCCTCGCCTCTCCCCTTGCCGGAGGATCCCGCCCTGTTCGAACGGTTCCGGGAGCTGAAATTCATATTCAAACCTGAGGATTGAGAGTGAAAGGACTGCTGAGATCGATTGTCCTGCTGGTCGCCCTGTCATGGGGTGGTGCACAGGCGGCCTTGACCATCGAGATCACCCAGGGCATCCAGGGGGCGCTGCCCATCGCCGTGGTGCCCTTCGGCTGGGAAGGGCCGGGCCGGCCGCCGGTGGATGTCGCCGCGGTGATTGCGGCGGATCTCCATCGCAGCGGTCGTTTCTCGCCCCTGGCGGTGAGTGACATGATCTCGCAGCCGCATGAAGGCAGCCGTATCAATTTCGCCGACTGGCGCCTCCTGGGCGTGGACAACATCGTCGTGGGCCGCTTGCGGGCGCTGGAGACGGGATTCGAGGTGCGCTTCCAGCTCTTCGACGTGTTCCGCGGCACCCAGCAGACGGGATACAGCATCCGCACCACGGCCAAGCGCCTGCGCTTCACCGCCCACCAGATCAGCGACATCATCTATGAGACACTCCTCGGCGAGCCGGGGGCCTTTGCCACGCGCATTGCCTATGTCACCGAGATCAAGCAGCCCGACGGCAGCCGGCGCTACTCGCTGCAGGTGGCGGATGCCGATGGTTACAATCCCCGTCCCATCCTCAGCTCGCGCCGGCCGTTGATGTCACCGGCCTGGTCGCCGGATGCCAGGCGCCTCGCCTATGTCTCCTTCGAAACCGGCCGGCCCGCCATTTATATCCAGGACGTGGGTACGGGCAGGCGGCAGATGATCTCCGCCTATCCCGGCCTCAATGGCGCGCCCGCCTGGTCACCGGACGGAAAGCGACTTGCCCTGGTCCTCTCACGGTCAGGCAGTCCCGACATCTGGATTCTTGATCTGGACAGCAGGAAATTGACCCGCCTGACGCGCAGCTTCGCCATCGACACGGAACCGGTTTGGTCTCCCGACGGGAGTGCGATAGTATTTACCTCGGATCGGGGGGGGAAGCCTCAGCTCTATCGCATCACCTTGCGCAGCGGCAAAGTGGAGCGCCTCACCTTCGAGGGCAGTTACAACGCCCGGGCCGCCTGGTCGCCCGATGGCAAGCGGCTGGCCATGGTCCACGGCGACAAAGGGCAGTACCATATTGCGGTGCTGGAACTGGCGACGGGGGCTTTGCGCATTCTGACGGATACATCGCTGGACGAATCACCCAGTTTCGCGCCCAATGGCAGCATGATCATCTACGCGACAGAAATTGGCAAGCGGGGTATCCTGGCGGCGGTCTCTGTGGATGGGCGGGTGCGCCAGCGGCTCGAGCTGCAGGAAGGCGACGCCCGCGAACCGGCATGGTCTCCGTACTTGCAGTGACTACGGCAGTGATCGCGAATCCAGTCAACACAACAAGGAGTAAAGTAAATGAACGTTCTCGCTAGACTACTGATCACCGTGCTTCCTGTCGCCCTGGTGGCGGGCTGCGCCACGACGGGAGAGCCCACGACCGAGGCGGGTGCCGGCGAGGGCGCGGTAGCAAGCACAGTGGAAGCCCCCCCTCCGGCGCCCGCCATGCCTGCCGGGGAGATGGAAACGGAAACGGGAGGGGCGGAAGCCATGGCCGCACCCGTGGACAGCGGTTTCGCTGGCGATCCCCTCTCCGATCCCGGCAGCATTCTCGCCAAGCGGGTCATCTATTTCGATTTCGACAGCACCGAGATCAAGCCGGAATTCCGCGAGATCATCGAGGCCCATGGTCGTTACCTGGCCGAACATCCCGAGGTGCGCGTCACCCTGGAGGGACATGCCGACGAGCGCGGCACCCGCGAGTACAACATGGCGCTGGGTGAGCGCCGCGCCAAGGCGGTACGGCGTTTCCTGGCAGCGCAGGGAGCCTCGTTTGCCCAGATGAGCGTGGTCAGTTACGGCGAGGAAAGGCCGGTGGCCTTCGGCCATGACGAGGAGTCCTGGCGTCTCAACCGCCGGGTGGAAATCGTCTACGCCGGACGTTGAAGGGCGCGATGATCCCCCGATGATTCTCCCGAGGATCCCCTCGATGATTCCCTCGATGATTCCGGGCGCGATGCGTCTCGGCGCGGTGGCCGTCATTCTGGCCTGCGTGACGGGTGTTGCAGGCGGGGCCGGCCTGCCGCCCATCGTGGAATCGACCCCGCTCGATGAGGGGGAGGCGGCCTTGCCGCCGCCCGCCGCGACGCGGCCACCGCCGGCGACGCCGCAGCGGGCGTCACGGCCGGCCCTTCCCCTGGAGGCCCGCGTCAGCCGCCTGGAGCGCCTCGTGGAAAGCCAGGCCCTGGTGGAGATCCTCATGCGTCTGGACGACCTGCAGCGCGACATCCAGGACCTGCGGGGCATGAGCGAGGAACAGGGGCATGAGTTGGCGGGGCTCAAGCAGCGCCAGCGTGAGCTCTATCTCGATGTGGACCGGCGGCTGCGGGAGCTGGAGCTGAAAATCCCCCAGGACCGGGCTGTGCCCGGGGCTGGCGCCGCGCAGGCCGGGGCGGGCGTGTCCCGGCCCGCTGCAGCGGCGGCATCGGTACCGGCACCTGCTCAGCCTGCCGGCCCGTCCGCTGTCGTGCCGACGACGCCGGGCCCGGCCGGCGAGGGCACGGCTGCCGCGGATTCTGCAGGGGCGGACGCGGATGCCCTGGCGGAGCAGAGTGCCTATCAACAGGCCTTCAATATCCTCAAGGACGGCCGTTACGAGGAGGCCATCGCCGCCTTTCAGAAATTCCTGGTACGCTATCCCAAGGGCCAGTTCGCAGACAATGCGCAATACTGGCTGGCCGAGGCCAATTACGTCATGCGCCGTTTTCCCACGGCCATTGAGGAATTCAAAAAGGTCCTGGTTAATTTTCCCGACAGCCGGAAGATTCCCGATGCCATGCTCAAGATCGGTTTCTGCTATTATGAGCTGAAGGAATGGAAAGAGGCCCGCAAGATTCTGGAAGAGCTGGTCCAGCGCTTTCCCGACACCACGGCAGCCCAGCTGGCCAAGAACCGCCTGCACCGCATGAAGCTGGAAGGGCGCTGAAATCCCGGCTCTGTCATCCCTTCTGAGGCCTGCTGCCTGGCCGGCGGCATTTTTTCATTGCCATGAACAAGACTGATGCGGAGACCCGGCTGCGGGTCACCGAGATATTTCATTCCCTGCAGGGCGAGGCACGCTTCACGGGGCTGCCCACGGTATTCGTGCGCCTCACGGGTTGTCCCTTGCGCTGCCGGTATTGCGATACCCCATATGCGTTCAGCGGTGGCGAGATGCTGGGGCTGGACGAGGTGCTGGCCCGGGTACGCCGCTGGCCGGCGCGCCACGTCACGGTGACCGGCGGGGAACCGCTGGCCCAGAAGGCCTGCCCGGCCTTGCTGCGGCATCTTTGCGACGCAGGCTATGTCGTCTCCCTGGAGACCAGCGGGGCCCTGGATGTCTCCGGGGTCGACGAGCGCGTGATCAAGGTCATGGATCTGAAGACACCGGGGTCGGGAGAAGCGGCACGGAACCGGCTTGCCAACCTGGAACACCTCACCGCGCAGGACCAGATCAAATTCGTGATCTGCGATGAGGGAGACTATGCCTGGATGAAAGACATGCTCTCCCGCTACCGCTTGCCCCAGCGCTGCGAGGTGCTGGTCACGCCCAGCCACGGTGTCATGCCGGCGAAGCAACTGGCCGACTGGGTGCTGGCGGATGGTCTGCCGGTACGCCTGCAGATCCAGCTGCACAAGTATCTGTGGGGCGATGTGCCAGGAAAATGAGCGAGCATGGGTCAATGAACACGGAGACGAAAACATCGGCACGGACGGGAACCGGTCGTCCGGCGGTGGTGCTCCTGTCCGGCGGACTGGATTCGGCCACCACCCTGGCCATTGCCCGCGCGGAAGGTTATTGCTGTCATGCCCTGAGTTTCGATTACGGTCAGCGTCACCGTGGTGAACTGGCGGCGGCGCAACGCATCGCCCGTGCGCTGGGGGCCGCGACACACCGCGTGATGGCCATCGGGCTGGGGGAGATCGGTGGCTCGGCGCTGACCGACACCCGGATCGCGGTGCCGGAGCACGGCGGCAGCGGCATTCCCGTGACTTACGTGCCTGCCCGCAATACGGTCTTTCTTTCCCTGGCGCTGGCCTGGGCCGAGGTGCTCGAGGCCCGGGATATCTTCATCGGCGTCAATGCCGTGGACTATTCCGGGTATCCCGACTGCCGCCCCGAATATATCGCGGCTTTCAACACCCTGGCCAATCTTGCCACGCGGGCTGCGGTCCAGGGGGCGCGGTTGACCATCCACACGCCCCTCATCCAGCTCAGCAAGGCGGAGATCATCCGTACCGGACAGCGCCTGGGTGTGGATTATGCGCTCACGGTTTCCTGTTATGCCGCCGACGAGGCGGGGCGGGCCTGTGGTCGCTGCGATGCCTGTCGCCTGCGGGCTGCGGGTTTTGCCGCCGCCGGCGTGCCGGATCCCACGCCATACCGGCAGGAGGAAGGCGGGAAGGCCGGGACGGAAAAAGATTTGTCGAAAGCAAGGTGATAAGGCTAAAATAGCGCCCGCATCCGTCACCCGCATGCATGCCGGAACCCGTCCGGATACCGTCTTCCGGGGAGGGGCATCCCGGAATCCGGTGTATTCCACGGGGCCTGATCATCTGCGAGACTTTTTCCAGGGGCCGTTAGCTCAGTTGGTAGAGCACCGGACTTTTAATCCGTTGGTCGATGGTTCGATCCCATCACGGCCCACCATTGCAAGCACCGCGCGCCCCGCACCCTGATTCCCGGCAGGTCCTGCCATGCGATGTTGAATTCCCGATGCCGTGTGGCTAATCTAGCCCTCTGGTGTGGGAGGGAGGCGTGTCCAGTGCCGTGTGATAGGAGAGGTCTGCTTTTGTCTCAAATGCGGCCCCGCTTTGCCGTTACCGCATGAGTACGGCAACTTTGTGTCTGCATAGCACCTGATGTCTTTCCGGCTCAAAATCGTCCTGGGTATTCTCATCATCCAGGTCTTGCTGCTGGTCTTCGTGGTGTGGAGCAACTTTCATTTTCTCCGCGCTTCCAACGAAGTCGAACTCAGCAAGCATGCATCCATGACCGCAGCCGTCCTGGCCGCCGCGATCAAGCAGGAAGTGGCGCAGGCGAACCGGCCCGCCCTGCAGCGTCTGACCCGGGAGGTTCTGGCCCAGCCCGGGATCGAATATGTGCGGATCCGGCGCGACGAAGAGGTGCTCCTGGAGATTGGTCAGCAGGCAGCCCTGGATAAGCCCTTTGTCGAGGATTTTCTGGTCGAGGACGTGGACGACGGCCTGTTCGATGTGACGGCTGAAATCCGGGACGGGCGGCAGGTCATCGGTTACGTCGAGCTGGGTTACTCCCTGGCGGAGATTGACAGCGTCATGATGGCGGCGCGGCGCCAGACCGCGACCATCTCCATGATCGGCCTGGGCATCGGGCTGGTCTTCGCCCTCCTCCTGGGCAATTACTTTGCGCGCCAGTTGAAGATCCTGCGCGATGCGTCGCGCCGTATTGCCGCCGGTGACATCGGCTATCAGTTGCCGGTGGCGGGCAGTGACGAGCTGGCCCAGACGGCGCGTTCGTTCAATACCATGTCGCGCCGCCTGGCCGCGCTCTACGCGGAGAAGCAGACCGCCCTCAATGATGCCAAGAACAAGGCCGCCGAGCTGCTGGTGAGCCAGCGACGTATCCAGGCGGTGTTGAACAACGCGCTGGACGGTATCGTGACCATCGACGAGAACGGCATCATCGAGTCCTTCAATCCGGCAGCGGAAAAGATTTTCGGCTACGAGGCCAAGGAGGTGGTCGGGCAGAATGTCAATATCCTCATGCCGGAGCCCTATCATTCCGAGCACGACCGCTACCTGCAGGAATATCTCAGGACCGGAGTCAAGAAGATCATCGGTTCAGGCCGCGAGGTGCTGGGAAAGCGCAAGGACGGCACGGTCTTCCCCATGGAAGTGGAGATCAGCGAGGTACAGATCGAAGGCCGCTATCTGTTTATCGGTATTACCCGCGACATCACCGAACGCAAGCGTCACGAGGCGGAACTGCAGCAGGCCCGGGATGCGGTGATGGCCTCTTCGCGGCACAAGTTCGAGTTCATCGCCAACGTCAGTCACGAGCTGCGCACCCCTCTGCACGAGATCCTGAGCATGAGCGGGCTGCTGCTCGATTCCCGCCTGGAGGCCGAGCAGCGTGAGCACGTGGAGCAGATCCAGGGCGCGGGCAAGTCCCTGGTGACCATCATCAACGACGTCCTGGATTTCGCCAAGATCGAGGCCGGCCAGCTTGATCTCGAGGAGATTCCCTTCAACGTGCATCGCACGGTTTACGAGGTCATCCATGTCCTGCGGGCCACGGCCCACCGCAAACGGATCGCACTGCTCTATCTCTTCCCCTCTGCCGTGCCGGCCGTGGTGCGGGGAGATCCGGCGCGCCTGCGCCAGATTCTGCTCAACCTGGTGGACAATGGCGTCAAGTTCACCAGTCGTGGTGAGGTCGTGGTCCGGGTGGCGGTGGAAGAGGAACAGGATGATGCTCTGGTGCTGCGTTTCGAGGTCAGTGATACGGGCATCGGCCTTTCCCCGCGGGAGCAGCGGCGCCTTTTCGAGACTTTTTCCCAGACCACCGGTGTGCTCACCCGTCAGTATGGCGGCAGCGGGCTGGGCCTGGCCATTTCCAGGAAGCTCACGGAGATGATGGGTGGAGAGATCGGTGTCGAGAGCGAACAGGGCAAGGGCAGCACCTTCTGGTTTACCGCGCGCCTGGGCAAGGTGGACCGCCGCAGCAGTGCGGCCGTGGTGGCCTATGGGGAGTTGCAGGGAGTGCGGGCCCTGGTCGTGGACGGCAACGAGGTGCGCCGCGAGCGTCTTGCACGCCAGTTGTCCGGGGCGGGGATGGTGGTGCATGACGTCGTCGATGGTTCCCATGCCCTGGATGAGTTGTGCGCGGCCGTGGCCCGGGGGGAGCGCTATGAGCTGGTGGTGTTCAATATGACCCTGCCGGGTATGAACGGCCTGCAGCTCGCGCGGGCCATCGGCGACGACAAGCGTATCGCCGGCGTGCGCATGATCGTCATTACCAGCACCGGCTATCGGGGGGACAGCGAGGAAGTGCGGCGCTGCGGGATCAACGGCTATCTCACCACCCCTTACGACGAGGTCATGCTGCTGAACTGCGTCGCTGCCGTTCTACAGCTCGACGAAGGGGACCGGGAGACGCTCATCACGCGTCACAACCTCATGACCGCGCCGGCCTACCACAAAGGGAGCGTGCTGCTGGTGGAACCCGACCCCGAGCTGCAGAAAAAGACCGCGGTCCTGCTGGAGGACCTGGATTACAGTGTCACAGTGGCCGGGTCGGCACTGCAAGGGCAGGCTGCCCTGGAAAGGCGTGGTTACGATTATGTGCTGGTCAGCGATGCAGTCTCGGAAGCCGAGGCGGAACAGCTCGCCGGCCTGGTCCATGGCCCCCGTCTCGAGCGTCCCCATGGCCGCCAGGCCAGAATCGTGCTCGTGGCCAGGACGGCCGATGCGGCGCGGGCGGCGCGCTACCGGGAAGTGACGGGCTGTGATGATTACCTGATGAGCCCCCTGGACGAGCAGGTGCTGAGAAAGAAGCTGGCATGAAACATTCGCGGCCGGAGCGAAGGTTTTTTATTTGTGCGCCTGTTCCTGGAGAAATACCGCCTTCAACTGCTCGAGCCGTACCTGAATCTGACTCTGTATCCGGGCGTTGCGCTTGGCGTCCCCGCCCCTTTCGCCAAGCAGGCGCAGGGCGATCCTGAGCTGGTTGATCGCCGAGCCTGTCTCGCCATTGAGGAAGTAGAATTCCGCCAGGGCCTGGTGGGCGGCTATCGGGTTGCCCGCGGCGTTTTCCGCCTTGGCAAGCAGGCTGTAGAGCAGGGGCTGGGCCTTTTTGCGGTGCAGGTAGGCATTGAGCAATGTCGCGGCCTGGAGTGCGCGATCGTTGCGGATCAGGGCCCGGGCATAGAGCAGGGTCAGGGGGGCGTTGAAGGGGTTGAGGGCAAGCTGTCCGGCGTAACGTTGCAGGGCCTGTTGGGTGGCGCCGCTGGCCAGTTCCGCTTCCGCCAGCAGGATCTGGAAGGCGATTTTGTCCGGATGGCCGGCGACGAGTTCAGCGGCGATCTCGCGGGCGGCCTCGGATTGTCCGGAACGCAGCAGGGCCAGGGCATAGCCGTAGCGGTCGGCCAGCCCAGGCGCTTCCCTGGCCGCATCGAGGCGTGCCTGGAAAAGGGCAAGGCTGCGTTGGGGGTCCCTGCTTGTGAAGACGGCCAGCTTGGCCTTGATCAATTCATAGTTGAGGCTGTCGGGCGTTTCACGGGGGGGGTATTGTTCCGCCCGGTTGCGTGTGTCGGCGATACGCGAGGTGGTGACCGGGTGAGTGCGCAGGAACTCGAAGCGGGGATT
This sequence comes from Gammaproteobacteria bacterium, assembly GCA_026981935.1. GTDB lineage: Bacteria > Pseudomonadota > Gammaproteobacteria > SZUA-140 > SZUA-140 > S012-109. Next base: position 84,529 of record JALSIC010000010.1, on the reverse strand, counting down.
CTCCGGGGTCCTGCTGGCCTGCTGCATGCGGGCGAAAAAGTCCGGCATGGCGCGGGGATCGAAGCCGGCGGCGGCGAGGATCTGCACACCGATGCGGTCGGCCTCCTTTTCATTGCTGCGCGTGAAATCGATCTGCCTCTGGATATTGCCGGCCGCGGCTGCGGCCAGCGCGGCGGTGCCCATCTGGGCGTCCTGGGAGCCCAGCACCAGGGCGGCGATGAGGGCAGCAGCCATGGGCAGGTTCATCTTTGCCGTGGCCTCAACGGCGCGGGCCAGATGGCGTTGGGTGACATGGGCGATTTCGTGGGCCACCACCGAGGCCAGCTCTGCCTCGCTCCGGGTGATGAGGAACAGGCCGCTGTGAATGCCGATGTGCCCCCCGGGGCCGGCGAAGGCGTTGATCACGGGCGAGTCGACCACGAAGAAGGTGAATTCCTGGCCGCTGAATTCGCTGTTGGCCAGCAGGCGATAGCCCAGGTTCTGGATGTAGTCTGCCACTTCGGGGTCATCCACCAAGTGCAGTGACCGGCGGACGTTGCGCATGAAGGCCTCTCCCAGGCGGCGCTCCTGTTCGGAGGAGAGATAGGCCTGGGCGGTGGCGCCGATGTCCGGCAATTTGACCGCATCGGTCTGTCCCGCTGCGGACAGGGGGGGCAATAGCGACAGGAGCAGGAATATCACGATACGCCGCGCCCCATGCGCCGGGGCCGGGATCGAGGTCGAGCGAGTGTCAGGGGGCGACAGAATGATGATCCTCCGTGTGTCAGGGCAGCATGCGTTTCCACTCGTCTGCCGGCTGCAAGATCAGGCCTGATCAGGCCATGATCAGGCTGTGATCAGGCATGGGCCCGGCGCTGCCCCGCTGTCGAGGCGGCGTCGGCCGTTTTCAGCACGGCACGCAGAAAACGACCGGTGTGGGAATGGCTGCAGGCCGCAACCGCCTCCGGCGTGCCGCAGGTGATGATGTTGCCGCCCTTGTCGCCACCTTCCGGTCCCAGGTCGATGACCCAGTCTGCGGTCTTGATGACATCCAGGTTGTGCTCGATGACGACGATGGTGTTGCCGTGATCGCGCAGGCGCTGCAGCACCTGGAGCAACTGCCTGATGTCGTGAAAATGGAGCCCCGTGGTGGGCTCGTCCAATATATACAAGGTGCGGCCGGTATCGCGTTTTGCAAGTTCACGGGACAATTTGACGCGTTGTGCCTCGCCGCCGGAGAGGGTGGTGGCATTCTGTCCCAGCTTGATGTAGGCCAGCCCCACGTCCATGAGGGTCTGCAGCTTGCGGGTGATGGCCGGGACGGCGGAGAAGAAGTCGCGGGCCTCTTCGACCGGCATTTCCAGGACCTCGTGGATGTTCTTGCCCTTGTAGGTGATTTCCAGGGTCTCCCGGTTGTAGCGCCGGCCCTTGCACACGTCGCAGGGCACGTAAATGTCCGGCAGAAAGTGCATCTCCACCTTGATGACGCCGTCTCCCTTGCAGGCCTCGCAGCGTCCGCCCTTGACATTGAAGCTGAAGCGTCCCGGGGTATAGCCGCGTACCCGGGCCTCGGGGGTGGCGGCAAACAATTCCCGGATGGGGGTGAACAGACCGGTGTAGGTGGCGGGATTGGAGCGGGGGGTGCGGCCGATGGGGCTCTGGTCGATGTTGACCACCTTGTCGAACAGCGCCATGCCTTCTACGCCGTCACACGGGGCGGGGGTTTCGCTGCTGTCGTAGAGCGCCCGCGCGGCAAAGCGGTAGAGCGTGTCATTGATGAGCGTGGACTTGCCGGAGCCGGAGACCCCCGTGACACAGGTCATGAGGCCGGCCGGAATCTCCGCCGTGACGTTTTTGAGGTTGTTGCCCCGCGCACCGACGATGCGGCATATTCGCCGGGGATCCGGCGGGGTGCGCCGGGGCGGGACCTCGATGGCGAGGGCGCCGCTCAGATAGCGGCCGGTGAGCGAGGCGGGATTGGCGGCGACTTCCGCCGGCGTGCCCTGGGCGATGATCCGCCCGCCATGGACCCCTGCGCCCGGGCCGATGTCCACCACGTGGTCGGCGTTGCGGATGGCCTCTTCGTCGTGTTCCACGACGATCACGGTATTGCCCAGGTCACGCAGATAGGTGAGCGTCTCCAGCAGGCGGGCATTGTCGCGCTGGTGCAGGCCGATGGAGGGCTCGTCCAGGATATACATCACGCCCACCAGGCCGGCGCCGATCTGGCTGGCCAGGCGGATCCGCTGGGTTTCACCGCCGGACAGGGTGTTGGCGGCGCGGTCCAGGGTCAGATAGTCAAGGCCCACGTTGACCAGGAAGGCCAGGCGTTGTTCGATTTCCTTGACGATCCTGGCAGCAATCCGGCCCCGCCTGCCGGGGAGATCGAGGTGGCGGAAGAAATCCAGGGCCTGACCCACCGGCAGGGCGGTCATTTCCGGCAGGGTTTTGTCGGCGACGTAAACATGGCGTGCCTCCCGACGCAGGCGGGTGCCCCCGCAGTCGGGGCAGGGTTTGTGGCTGAGGAACTTCGCCAGCTCCTCGCGCACGATGTTGGATTCGGTTTCCCGGTAGCGCCGTTCCATGTTGGGTATGATGCCCTCGAAGGGGTGGCGGCGGATGCGTTCTCCCCTGCCGTTGCCGCCATCGCCCTGGTAGCGGAATTCGATCACCTCTTCCCCGCTTCCGTAGAGAATGACCTGGCGGATGTCTTCGGGCAGTTCGCAGTAAGGGGTTTCCACGTCGAAGCCATAATGGGCGCCGAGCGCGGCGATGAGACGGGCGTAGTAACTGTTGCGCCGGTCCCAGCCCCGCACCGCCCCGGCGGCCAGGCTGAGCTCCGGGTGCAGTACCACCCGCTCGGGGTCGAAGAACTGGATGGCGCCGATGCCGTCGCAGGTGGGGCAGGCTCCGGCGGGATTGTTGAAGGAGAACAGGCGCGGCTCCAGTTCCGCCAGGCTGTATCCACACTGGGGACAGGCATAGCGGGCGGAAAAGAGCAGCTCTTCATCTCCCGGCTCCGCCTGGACGGCAATGCGCACCAGGCCCTCGCCGAGTTCCAGGGCGGTCTCCAGGGACTCGGCCAGGCGCTGCTGCAGGCCCGGGCGCACCTTGAGGCGGTCCACGACGACCTCGATGGTGTGTTTCTTCTGCAGGTCGAGGGCGGGGGGGCGGTCGAGATCCACCACCGTGCCGTCGATGCGGGCGCGGATGAAACCCTGGCCGCGCAGCCTGTCCAGCAATTGCAGGTGTTCCCCCTTGCGCGCGCTCACCACGGGGGCCAGCAGCAGCAGCCGGCTGCCCTCAGGCAGGCGCAGGATCTGGTCCACCATCTGGCTCACCGTCTGGGCCTCCAGGGGGGTGTCGTGTTCCGGACAACGTGGCGTGCCGGCACGGGCGAACAGCAGGCGCAGATAGTCGTAGATCTCCGTGACCGTGCCCACCGTGGAGCGGGGATTGTGGGAAATCGTCTTTTGCTCGATGGAAATGGCCGGCGACAGGCCCTCGATGTGATCCACGTCCGGCTTTTCCATGATGGAGAGGAACTGGCGGGCATAGCTGGAGAGGGACTCCACGTAGCGCCGCTGGCCTTCGGCATAGATGGTGTCGAAGGCCAGGGACGACTTGCCCGAACCGGACAGGCCGGTGATGACGATCAGTTTGTTGCGCGGGAGATCGAGGTCGATGTTCTGCAGATTGTGGGTGCGGGCACCCCGGATATGTATGAATTCCATGCGCGGTTCCTACAGCAAGGCGGTAAGCGGGGCGGTGGCGGTCCCCTTCGGTCACCGGTTCCCGATGTCGCCGGACACCCCCAGCAGGCCTTCCAGCCGCCCCCCGGACAACCCTTGGCAATGCCGGGGTTTGGCAGAGTGGCGGTTATGGTTCGCCCCGGTAACCTGCTAATATAATCCTTTTTCCCGCGGCAAAGCAAAACGAGGGCAAAGCGAGCGAGACATATGAGTGATGAGGGCATGACGCCCGCCGAACGCCGAGCGGCGTTCTCCCTGGCGGGCATTTTTTCTTTGCGCATGATGGGGCTGTTCATGATCCTCCCGGTGTTCTCCCTGTATGCGGAGACCCTGGAGGCTCAGCCCGCGCCGGTGCTCATCGGGCTGGCCATCGGCATTTACGGCCTGACCCAGGCCCTGCTGCAGATCCCCTTCGGCATGCTTTCCGACCGTATCGGGCGCAAGCCGGTCATCACGGGCGGACTGCTCCTGTTCGCGGCGGGCAGCGTGGTGGCGGCCACCGCCGATACCCTGCTGGGGGTCATCATCGGCCGTGCCCTGCAGGGCAGCGGTGCCATCGCGGCGGCGGTGATGGCGCTGACGGCGGACCTGACCCGCGAGGAACACCGGACCAAGGCCATGGCGGTCATCGGCATGAGCATCGGCCTGTCTTTTGCGCTGTCCCTGGCCCTGGGCCCCATTCTCGATGCCTGGATCAGCGTCCCCGGCATCTTCTGGTTGACGGCCGTCCTGGCGCTCATTGGTATTGCCCTGCTCCATTTCGGAGTGCCCCGGGCGGTGCCCGGCCGGCTCCATCGCGATACCGAAGCGGTGCCCGCTTTCTTCAGGGCGGTACTGAAAAATGCGGACCTGTTGCGCCTGGATCTGGGCATATTCACCCTGCACCTGATTCTGACCGCCACCTTTGTGGCCCTGCCGTTTGCCCTGCGCGACGAGGCGGGGATCGCCGCCGACAGTCATGGTTATGTGTATCTGCCGGTATTGCTGCTGGCCCTGGCCCTGATGGTGCCGCTGGTGATCGTCGCCGAGAAACGGCGGCGTCTGAAGGAGGTCTTTCTGCTCGCGGTGGCGCTGGTGGCCCTTGCCCAGCTCGGCCTGATGCTGGGGCACGGCAGTCTCGCGGCGGTCATCGTCGCCCTGCTGGCCTTTTTCATTGCTTTCAATGTCTTGGAGGCCCTGTTGCCTTCCCTGATCGCCAAGTTCGCGCCCGCCGACAAAAAGGGGACGGCCATGGGGGTCTATTCCACTTCCCAGTTTCTCGGCGCTTTCGCCGGCGGGGTGCTGGGTGGTGTACTCTATGGGCGATATGGCGTGGAAGGCGTGTTCGGTGCCTGCGCCCTGGCGGCCCTGGGATGGTGGCTGCTGGCCCGCGGCATGAGTGCGCCGCGCTACGTGAGCAGTCGCATGCTGCGGGTGGGTACCCTGGCCCCGGATCAGGCAGCCCTCCTGGAGCGGGAGCTGCAGGCCCTGGCGGGCGTGGCCGAGGCCAGCTGTGCAGGAGAGGAAGGCGTGGTGTACCTCAAGGTGGACAAGCAGCAACTGGACGAGGCGGCACTGGCCGCGGTGGTGGATGGGGCCGCCGTGCTGCGGCACCCGGAACGAGGTGGGGCGTCGGCTCTGGCCGGGAGGGTGAATGATGATTGAACATAGCGTGAGGAGAAGACGATGGCAAGAGGCGTGAACAAAGTGATCCTGATCGGCAATCTCGGCCGCGACCCCGAAGTGCGCTACATGCCCAGCGGCAATGCCGTGGCCAATGTGACGGTAGCCACCTCGGAGGTGTGGAAGGACAAGAATACCGGCGAACGCCAGGAACGTACCGAGTGGCACCAGGTGGTGTTCTACAACCGGCTGGCCGAAATTGTCGGTGAATATCTGAAAAAGGGATCCAAGGTCTATATCGAGGGGAGTCTGCGCACGCGCAAGTGGCAGGACAAGAATACCGGCATGGATCGCTATACGACGGAGATCATCGCCAGCGAGATGCAGATGCTGGACAGTCGCGGAGGGGGCGGCTTTGAGCAGCCTGCCGCGCAGGGCGGTGGCCAGGCCCCGCGGGAGAAAGAGCCGGTTGCCGCCGCCGGCAATTTCGACGACTTTGACGACGATATTCCGTTCTAGGGCGTTTTGCGGGATTTGACTGAGGGCCTTGGCCGGGTGTCAGGTGCCGTGACGGGATCTGCCATGCAGCGGGAAGAGGCCGCGCCCCGCGCATGAATCCTGCCATGAAAGCGCACCTGCGTATCGTCATGGCCCAGCTCAACTTCATGGTGGGCGATATCGCCGGCAATGCCGACCGTATCGCCGCCGCGGCGCAGCGCGCGCGGGACGAGCTGGCCGCCGATTGTATCGTCTTCCCTGAACTGGCGCTGACGGGGTATCCGCCAGAGGACCTGCTGCTGCGCCCCGCCTTTGTCGAGCAGGCCCTGGCGGCCCTGCAGGGACTGAGCCGGCGCGTGGAAGGCATCGATGTCCTGCTGGGGCTGCCGTTCAGGGAGGGCCGTGACCTCTACAATGCGGTCTGCCTGCTGCGCGGCGGCCGGGTGGCGGCCCGTTACGACAAGCACCTTCTGCCCAATTACAGCGTCTTCGATGAGAAGCGCTATTTCACTGCGGGACACCGTCCCCTGGTGGTGGAGATCAGGGGCGTACCGGTGGGCGTGACCATCTGCGAGGATGTCTGGCAGCCGGAACCGGTCGCGGCGGCCGTGGCGGCCGGTGCCCGCCTCATCGTCAACATCAATGCCTCGCCCTATCACATCGACAAGGGCCGGGAACGGGAAGAGGTCGTGGCCCGGCGGGTGCGGGAATGCGGGGTGCCCATGCTCTATATCAACCTGGTGGGGGGGCAGGATGAGCTCGTCTTCGACGGCGAGTCGTTTGCCATGGCGGCCGACGGCCGTCTCACTCACCGCGCCGCCGCGCTGACGGAGGCGCTCGTGGCCGTGGACGTCGATTACGACGCCGGGAAACGCGAAGCCGTTCTGCACTCGGGCGATGTGGTCGAGCCGGCATCGCGGGAGGCGGAGATCTACGGCGCCATCGTCCTGGGGACACGCGACTATGTCGAAAAGAACCGCTTCCCCGGCGTGGTGCTGGGACTTTCGGGTGGTATCGATTCGGCCCTGACCCTGGCCATTGCCGTGGACGCCATCGGCGCGGCGCGGGTGGAGGCCGTGATGATGCCGTCCCGTTACACTTCGGCCATGAGCCTGGAGGATGCCGCATCCGAGTGCGCGGCGCTGGGTGTTGCGCATCACGTCATTGGCATCGAGCCGCCGTTCCAGGCCTTTCTCGATACCCTCGCGGCTGAATTTGCCGGTGCGCCCTTCGACACCACCGAGGAAAACATTCAGGCGCGCTGCCGGGGCATCGTGCTCATGGCCATTTCCAACAAGCAGCGCAAGATGGTGCTGACCACGGGCAACAAGAGCGAGCTTGCGGTGGGTTATGCCACCCTCTATGGCGACATGGCGGGTGGTTTCGCCCCCATCAAGGACGTGCCCAAGACCCTGGTGTACCGCCTGGCGCGCTACCGCAACAGCCTGCGGCCGGTGATTCCGGAGCGGGTGCTGCAGCGCCCGCCTTCCGCTGAACTGGCGCCGGACCAGAAGGACGAGGACACTCTGCCGCCCTACGAGGTGCTCGACCCCGTTCTGGAACTCTATATCGAACAGGACCGCAGCCCCGCCGAGATCGTCGCCGCCGGTTTCGACCGGGAGACGGTGCAGCGGGTGGTCACCATGGTCAACCGCAACGAATACAAGCGGCGCCAGGCGCCGCCCGGCGTGCGCATCACCCGCCGGGCCTTCGGCCGGGACCGGCGCTATCCTATTACGTCCGGATTTCGTGAGACAGTGTGAGGAGACAGTTGCAATGAAAAAAGTCGAAGCAGTCATCAAGCCCTTCAAGCTGGACGATGTGCGCGAGGCCCTGTCGGAGATCGGCATCACCGGGATGACGGTGGTGGAGGTCAAGGGTTTCGGCCGCCAGAAGGGGCATACGGAACTGTACCGCGGCGCGGAGTATGTGGTGGATTTTCTGCCCAAGGTGAAGATCGAGGTGGTCATCGCCGAGGACCAGCTCGATGCCTGCGTCGATGCCATCACGGGCGCCGCGCGCACGGGCAAGATCGGCGACGGCAAGATCTTCGTCAGCGACGTGCAGCGGGTGGTGCGCATCCGTACCGGGGAGGAGGACCGCGACGCCTTGTAGTCGGGTCAGTCTTTTCCTTTCCGTGCGAGACGTCCCGGGTAATTCAGTTCCAGCACGCGGCGCGTCTCGGCCGCCAGTTGCGCCAGGCCCAGCGCGTCATAGGCCTCGCTCATGAGCGCCAGCGCCTCGGGCACGGCGGGTGTCTGGTAATAGGTCTCGAGCACCGTGCGACCGCGGTTCAGTGCCGCCACGTAGGCCCCGCGCCGCATGTAGAAGCGGGCGACATGCAGTTCGTGGCGTGCCAGGAAATTGCGCAGATAGAGCATGCGTGCCCGGGCATCCGCCGCATAGGGGCTGTCGGGAAAGCGGGTTACCAGTTCCGCGAAATAGCGAAAAGCCTCCCGCGCCGGGCGCGGGTCCCGTTTTGCCGGGTCTTCCTTGAGAAGGCGGTCGAAGAAGTCTCCGCCGACCGCGAAGTTCGCCAGTCCGCGGAGATAATAAGCGTAGTCCACATGAGGATGGCGGGGATAGGTCTTGATGAAACGGTCGGCCGCCGCCACCGCCGAGGCCGGATTGTCGGACTTGTAATAGGCGTAGGCCATGTCCAGTTGCGCCTGCTGTGCGTATTCCCCGAAGGGATAGCGGGTTTCCAGCTGCTCGAATTTTTCTATGGCGATCTCATAGTATCCCTCGTCCAGCGCCTTGCGGCCCTCCGCGTAGAGGCGGGCGGCGCTGCTCAGTTCGCCCAGTGCCTTGTCTTGCGTTGCACAACCACCACCCAGCGCCAGTAGTATCGCAATAAAAAGGGATAAATGCAGCGGTCCTGCGCGCATGTCATATCGAGGCCGGGATGTCTGGCTTTTTCTCCTCATGGCGTGGTGGTCGTCTCGAGCCGGGCCTGGAGGACACCCACGCGGCGCGGCCAGGGCTTCAGCTTGCGGACGGCCGGGGGCAGGGCGGCCGCTGCCTTGACCGCCGCGCGTCGGTCGGGATAGAGACCGTAGAGCAGGGTGTACCAGGGGCGGTCATTGCGCCGTTCGGTAAGATAGGCGGCCTGTGCCTGCAGCTTGTGACGGGAGACGAAGGCCAGCAGTGCGTCACGGTTGGCGGTGGCCAGCAATTGCAGGGTAAAGAGGTGAGGCGGCTGACGTGACAGCCATGCCGCGCCGCGCCGGCCGAAGTCTTCGGCCGCCGCCAGCGCATCGCTTCTGGGGGAGGCCGATGCAGTCTGGCTTTCCTCGCCGGCAGGGGTGTCGTCGGCATTGCCTGCCGCCTGCATGGCCGGATCTTGTGCTGCGTCCGTTGAAGATGCCGCTGTTTTCGGGGGGGCGCCTGTTTCGCCGGCAGGCGTAATGAGCCGGGCTTTCATCCGGGGTTCCTGTTCCAGCGCACGACCGGCCATCCCGAGAAGGGCCTCGGCCTCCCGGCTGTGACCCGACTGGGGGTATTTTTCCGTTACCGCCCGGGCATGAAGCGCTGCCGTGGCATATTCGCCCCGGGCCAGGGCACGCTTTGCCTGGTGAATCTCGAGGCGGGCCAGGGCATCCTGCAGATGGGCAAGGCGTGTCCGGGCATCCTCGCCGTATTTGCTGGTGGGAAAACGCTCGATGAGCACGTCGAAGTACTGCACCGCGAGCTGGATCAAGGGTGGCGTGGCGGGCGTTTCGCCTTCGGCCTGCTGGTTCAGGAAGGCAATGCTCTGTTCGTAGGCGGCCAGCCCCCGGAGGTAATAGAGATAATCCACGCTGGGATGGCGGGGATAGTCGCGGATGAAGCGCTCCGCCGCTGCCATCGCCGACAGGGTGTCACCGGATTTGTAATAGCTGTAGGCCAGTTCCATGCGCGCCTGGGGGATGAGCGCATGGCCGGGGTGGAGGATTTCCAGGCGCCGGAACAGGTCGATGGCCCGGTCATAGTCCTGGGCCAGCAAGGCCGTTCTGCCGGATTCGTAAAGCGTGCGGGCAGGGTCCTCGTCGCCGGCGGAACCGGCGCGCTTCGATGGCAGGGCGCAGCCCGACAGCAAGCCCATGACCAGCGCCCACAGCAGGAATGTTAATATGAGCCTGTTGTTTGAAGGAGTCATCGTTACCCGGGACCGCGCGGGCAGGTCTTGCGCATTCCGCCATTATGAACAGATTCGCCAGCAAAGACAAAACGGTTCCATGAACGACCCAGGAAATGATTCCCTCCATGATGCCCCGGGCGGTTCTGGCGGGGGAGGCAGGCACGGTACGGGGCCGTCGTCACGGGTGCTGCATCTGCAGGGGGTCTTTCCCCGGGACTGGGCGGGGGAGCGGGTGGACAAGGCCCTGGCACGGCTTTTTCCCCAGTATTCCCGGGCAGCCTTTCAAGGCTGGATCCGGAGCGGGCAAGTGCGGGTGGAGGGCATCGTGCCACGTCGCCGGGACAAGGTGCGCGGCGGCGAAGCGGTGGAAGTACGGGCGGCGTTGGCGGTCGAGACGCCTTGGCGGGCCCAGGATCTTCCCCTGGAGATCGTGTATGAGGATGAAAGCGTGCTGGTGGTCAACAAGCCGCCGGGCGTGGTGGTGCATCCCGGTGCCGGCAATCGCGAGGGGACCCTGCTCAATGCCTTGCTGCATCACGATCCGGGCCTGGCGGCACTTCCCCGGGCCGGTATCGTCCATCGCCTCGACAAGGATACCAGCGGCCTGCTGGTTGTGGCCCGCAGCCTGGCTGCATGCCACCGCCTGGCGGCGCAGATCCGCCGGCGGTGTTTTCAGCGAGAGTATCTTGCCGTGGTCTGTGGGGTGATGACGGGTGGCGGCACCGTCGAGGCGCCCATCGGCAGGCACCCCGTCCAGCGCACGCGCATGGCAGTGCGGGAAGGAGGCCGGGCTGCGGTGAGTCATTACCGTGTCCTGGAGCGTTTCCGCGCCCATACCCTGATTCGTGTCACGCTGGAGACCGGTCGCACGCACCAGATCCGGGTCCACATGGCCCACCTGCGCCATCCCCTCGTGGGCGATCCGGTCTATGGCGGGCGCCTGCGCCTGCCGCCCGCCTGTGCGCCGGCGCTGGCCACGGCCTTGCGCGCCTTCCGGCGCCAGGCGCTCCACGCCGCCCGCCTGTGCATCGCCCATCCGGACAGCGGGGAGGCCCTGTGCTGGGAGGTGACGCCGCCTTCCGAGATGGCAGACTTGCTGGCCGCCTTGCGGGATGACCTGACAGTACACGCGAAAGAGGCGTCACGTTGAAAGAAGGTCTGGAGCATACGGGATTGCTGGAATGGCTGGTGCCCGCATGGGACGCGCCATCCGGCGTGCGGGCCCTGACCACCTGTCGCCAGGGAGGGGTGAGCCGCCCTCCCTACGACAGTCTCAATCTCGCCGCCCACGTGGGTGATGCGCCGCCGGCGGTGGCGGAGAACCGCGCCCGCCTGGTGCGCGAAGCAGGCCTGCCCGCGCAGCCCCGCTGGTTGCGGCAGGTCCACGGGGCAGTGGTGGTGGAGGCATCCCGTGCAGAAAATGCCCAGGCCGACGGTCTCTTTACCTGTGACGAGAACGTGGTGTGTGCCGTGCTGACCGCGGACTGCCTGCCACTGTTGCTCTGTACGCGTGACGGCCGGGGGGTTGCCGCCCTGCATTGTGGCTGGCGGGGACTTGCGACCGGCATTGTCGAGGCCGGTGTGGCAGCCCTGGCGGCGGCCGGCGGGGGCGCCTTGCTGGCCTGGCTGGGACCGGCTATCGGCCCACAGGCCTTTGTCGTGGGAGACGAGGTGCGCGCGTCGTTTCTCGCCCGGGACGGGGGCTGCGCCGGGGCCTTCCGGCCGGCGGCAGGGGGGCGCTGGCATGCCGACCTCTATGCCCTGGCGCGGCGGCGCCTGGCAGCCTGCGGTGTGACCTCGGTCAGCGGTGGTGGCTGGTGTACCTGGCGGGCGCGCGAGCATTTTTTTTCCCATCGCCGCGATGGCGTGACCGGTCGGATGGCCACCCTCATCTGGAAAGAGGCGCATGCGCCGTAATCATGTACAATTGCCCCCTTCCGGGAGACCCTGGTCAGAACGTGCTTGATGGGATGATGAAAACCAATGCAATGACAATCCTGGTGGGCAGCCTGCTGTTGCTGCTGGCGGCCTGCGGTCGTTCGCCCCTGGTGGACGCCCTGGACGAAGGCGACGTGAACAGGGCGCTGGCGCTCATCGAGCAGGGCGCCGATGTCAATGCCCGTAACCCGGCCGACGATCCGGTACTGGCCGTGGCCATTCGCAAGGGGTATCTGGACGTGGCCCGCAGCCTCCTGCACAAGCAGGCCGATGTCAATGCCAAGGGGGACCTGGGCGTGACACCGCTGATGCTGGCCATCTCCGGCGGGTACAAGGACCTGGCGCGGGAGTTACTGGACCGTGGCGCCAAGGTCAACGACATCGACCGCATGGGCAACACCGCCTTGCTCATCATGCCCATGCAGGACGATCCTGAAATGATCGAAATGCTCCTGGAACGGGGTGCCGAGGTGGACAGGCAGAACAAGAACGGCCTCACCCCCCTCATGGTGGCTGCCTTTCTCGGACATCGCGATATCGTCCGGCTGCTGCTGGACAAGGGCGCCGATGTGAACCACCAGGCCCGTGACGGGCATACCGCCCTCATGCGGGCGGCGCGCCAGGGGCACCTGGAGATGGTTGAGCTGCTGCTGGAAAACGGGGCCGATGTCAATGCCCGCAACAAGGACGGCGAGACCGCCATGACCTGGGCCCGCAAGAACGAGCATGAAGAGGTGATGGCGGTTCTGCAGCAGGCCATCGATGCGTCCCGGTGAGCCGCTGATCCAGTGAGCCTGCTCGCCTGGATCGTTCTGTTCTGCCTGCTGGGTGGCGTGCTCAGTGTCCTGGCTGCTGCCACCTTTCTTGCGCTGCCGGCCGCGTGGCGGGAGCGCCTCCTGCCCCATTTCATCAGCTTCGCCATCGGCGCCCTGCTGGGAGCGGCGTTTCTCGGCCTGCTGCCCCATGCGGTGATGGCTCCGGCGGCACCCGGGGTACATGATCTCATGCTGGCGGTGCTGCTGGGTGTGCTGGGGTTTTTCATCCTGGAAAAGACCGTGCTCTGGCGTCATTGCCATGCCCGTGACTGTGAGGCGCATGCGCCGGGCGGGACCCCGGCCGGCAGCAGTGGAGGCGAGGCGGCGGGTACCCTGATCCTCGTGGGGGATGCCCTGCACAATTTCGTGGATGGTGTCCTCATTGCCGCCGCCTTCCTCACCGACATCCACCTGGGGATCGTCACTGCGCTGGCCGTGGCGGCCCATGAGATTCCCCAGGAAGTGGGGGATTTCGCCGTCCTGTTGCACAGCGGTTTCAGTCGCGCCCGTGCCCTGGCCTACAATCTCGTTTCCAGCCTGACCACCCTCGTCGGTGGCGTGCTGGCCTATTACAGCCTCGCGCAGACCCGCCAGGTCCTGCCCTATGTCCTGGCGGTGGCCGCGGCGAGCTTCATTTATATCGCCGTGGCCGACCTGATTCCCGGCCTGCACCGCCGTCCGGAGCCGTCCGCCACGCTGCGCCAGCTCGCCCTCATTGCGGCCGGCGTGATCGTGATATACATTGCCCATTCGACCTTGCATTGAAGCCCGGGGGGGCGGCGGGAGGCCGCATCCAGAGGGTCATGAGGCGCCGTCCCCGGTACGGAAGAAGGGGAGTGAAGACCAGGGGCGTTTGAGGCCCTCTAGGAGTCTGTCGGATTTAGGCGATCGTAGCGAGCATGGTGGGAGAGCAAGAACGAATCTTCACGATTTCGAGGCGCATAGTGGGGCTACGCAACGAGAAAACGGGGAGATTCGGGCCGCTCTCCCATCCGCGCAGTAGATCAGCCCTAAGTCCGACAGACTCCTAGACACCCGGCAGATACCCGTCATTGCAATTTCATCCATAGGGTGCATCGACCATGACAAAACAAGGCACGCCGTCCTGGTACATGCTCGCCGTGGTGGGCAGGGATCGCCCGGGCATCGAGGCCCGTGTCGCGCAGCATGAAATCGATCATCTCGACGGACTGCTGTTTCTCGACCGGCTTGTGAGCCGGCGCAGCGACCTGTTCCGGCGCAAATTGGCCTGACAAGTAAAGGGGGCTGTTCATGTTCAGTGGTTATGGAATCATCATCGGGCTTTTTATCCTCGCCGGCCTGGCCACTGCCATCTGGGGCGGCCTGTTGCTTGCCCGCTCTCGCCGGACCCTGTCCTGGCCTGCAGTCAAGGGCTGTATCGAGGTGGCCGAACCCAGCTCACCGGAAAACGATCTGCTGCCCTTGATCGAATACAGCTACACGGTCGAAGGCAGGACCTTCCGGGGGCGCCTGCGCTTTCCCGCGGGCACCCAGCCCCAGGGGCCTGAATTCGCTGCCAGCTTCGTGCGGAAATATCCGGCCGGCAGCGAGGTGGCGGTCTATTACGATCCGGAGGATCCGCGCCGGTCGGTATTGGAACGCGGCAATCAGGGCGGGGACTGGCTGGTGCTGGCCCTGGGGTTGGGCGCCGTGGTGCTGGGCGTGATCATGCTGGTGCTTTGAAACAGTAACAAAGGGGGGCTGGCCCGGGCGGCCTCATCAGGTAAGAAAATTCTTATTGGTACCGATTGCACCGTTGCTGCATTCAACACATGTTCTGCGGCTGTGTTTTATCAGACATCATCAGGTTTGTATGAAGGTGGTAATTGAGTAGAATAATCGGGTAATGTATCGACAAGGTTGGGTCGGCGCGGATGCAGCACTTTCCGGCCGGAAATCGGCATGAGGTTTGTGACACTAGCTTGCGAGGAGGCCTGCCATGAGAAGAACAGCCACTGCCTGTTTTGTCCTTTTGTTCAGTCTCGTCTCTTTCAGCGTGCTTGCCGGGGAAGGCCCGCTGAAACTTCCGGAAGGAGCCAATCCGTCAGCGGTAATGCACAACGATGAGGGCATTGCTGCCTGGAACAAGGGGGATTACCGCTCCGCACTCATGCATTTCAGCGAGGCTTCCAGGATCGAGCCCTCGGGAGAGACCCATTTCAATGAAGCCATTGCCCTTGACAAGCTGGGGCGTCATGGGGAAGCGGCCATGCATTTCAAGGCGGCCAAGAAACATGCCAATGGCAACCCCAAGATTCTGAAGTCCCGTATTCTCAACGCCCATTTGTGACGGTTTGATTCTGCCGTAATTTTTTTCATGGGACGGGGGTTGGGCCGAAGAGGGTCGGGGTAGGCGGGCCGCATTGATACCAGGAAGCAGCTTCGTCCTGAACGGGCTGTTGAGAGAGCCTCCGGCAGGTACGGAGCAAGGTGGGAGCGGGAAAAAGCGCTGCAAACAGGGTGAATGCGCTTCTGGACCGGTGCTTCATCCCGCCGCGCGTCGTCCGAGTCTTCTCGGCAGCCTGTTGAAATCAAGAAAAAACAAAAGGGGGGAGTCTCATGGCGCTGGAAATAATGCATGATGAAAGAGTGCGCAGCGTGGAGTGGCGGGATCTCTGCGATCTGTCCCGCTGGGAAGTGATCCATGAACTTTTCATTTCCGCACCGTGGCTGGTGCTGTCACTGGTTCTAGCCCATTACGAACTCTGGTTCTTCGCACTGGGGGCTTCATTCATGTTTTTTCTTTGTGGCCTGAGACAGGTTCACAACGCCTATCACTATGCCATCGGCATCAGCAGGCAGGGTCACGAATATTTCATGTTCCTGTTCAGTATCATCATGCTGGGTTCCATGCATGCGGTGCAGTTCAATCACCTGCGCCATCACCGCTATTGCATGAATGAGGAGGATGTGGAGGCGCGCAGCGCGCGCATGAAATGGTGGCAGGCCATTCTCTTCGGGCCCAAGTTTCCCATCCTGTTGCATGCAACGGCCTTGAGGCTGGGCAGCCAGAGACTGCGCCGCTGGATCATCGCCGAGCTTGCGGCCAACGTGATCTGGATTGCCCTGGTGTTGTTTGTCTGGGATATTGCCTTCCTTCAGTATCATGTCATCGTGATGCTGATCGCCAATTGCCTGACGGCCTTTTTCGCCGTGTGGACCGTCCATTACCATTGTGATCGCAGCCACTTCATTGCACGCACCATCCGGGGGCGGCTCAAGTCGCTGCTCACCTACAACATGTTTTATCATGTGGAGCACCATCTCTTTCCCAAGGTGCCTACATGCCGTCTGCCCACGCTCGCCATGCGACTGGACGAGGCAGCCCCCGAGCTGCAGAAGATGCGGGTGTTTTGAGCCGCCCGCAGGGCGCCGCTTTCCTGGGCGCGGCGGTAATTCTCGCAGGCCTGGGCCTGTGGTTGGATGCGCGGCCTGTCCTGGAGCAGGCCGCGCTCTTTGCAGCCTTTCAATTCGCTTCCCTGTCGGGTGTCGGCCTGGCGGTCCTGTTCCTGTGGCGACGTGTCGACCGGCCCGGCCTGCGCTTGCTGCTCATCCTGGGCGCAGCCGTGGTGTGGCGCGTGGCTTACTTTCCCGTCATGGTGTTTGCAGGCTGGGTGGCCACGCTGGGTGAGTGGCTGCTGCTTGCCGTGGGCCTGCCCGCCGTTATCTATCCCACTTTCCTGCTGGCCATGGCGGCCATGCACTGGGCGGCCGTGTTTGCCGGGGGCATAATGGTGCTGCAGCGCAAGTTGTGGTGGGCGCCCGGGCTGGTGACTGCTTTCGTCATCGCCGTGATGGTGTCCGTGACCGGAGAAGAAGACCTGGCGCTCCTGCCCGATCGGAGTCTTGATATTGAACAGCCCGTGCCGGTTGTTCCGCTCCCCCAGGGCAACCCCTATTTCGTGGCGCTGGAACGACCTGATTACAATTGGCCCGAGCGGGTGCTGGTCTTTGCCTCGGGTGCCATGTACGACCTCATCCCCTCCTCTCCATGGGCCATGGCTGTCAAGGCCGTGCTGGAGCAGGCCTTTCGCGAACAGCCCAGGGCATCCAGCGCCGAGCGGGTAAGAGAACACTACCTTGCCTTCCGGGCCGCGCAGCCGTTGCTCGCCGGGGAACGGTGATGTCCGCTTGCGGCGGCCGGGTCCTGGTCCTGGGAGGAAGCGGTCTCATCGGCCGGTTCATCGTGGATTTTTTGCGCGAGGCTGGGGGTGTCGAGGTCCTTGCGGCTTCGCGCCGCCCGCCCGGTGATCTCGGTCTGCCCTGGCGCCGCCTGGACCTGGCCGATCCTGCTTCTTATGCCGCCGCCCTGGAAGGGATCGACATTCTCGTGCATGCGGCAGGCCCCTTCCATCACGATCCGGCATCCCTGGTCAGGACCTGCATGGCGGCCGGCATCCATTATGTGGACATCGCCGATGATGCCGCCTTTCTCGCCCGCGTGAGTGCCGCCTGCCGGCAGCAGGCGGAGACCGGGGCGGCCGTGGTGCCGGGATGTTCCACCGTACCGGGCCTGGTAAGGCTGCTGGCCGGATCTCTTGCGGACCCGGGCCGCAGCGCGGACATCGCGGTCTATCTCAACATGGGTTCACGCAACCCTGTCAGTGCCGGGTTGCTGGCGAGCCTGCTGCAGCCCCTGGGACGGCCAGTGAGCGGCAGCGGGCAACGCTGTTTTCGTCGCCTGGTGGCATACCCTCATGACGACGGCCTCACGCGGCATTATGGCCTTTACCCCTTCCCGCTCCCCCAGGGCGTCACCCTGGGGGAGCGGCGTCTGCCCGTGTATTTCTTCGTCGGCTTCGACCGCCTCTATCTCAACAGGCTGCTTCAGGGCGCAAGCCATGTCCTGCCCCGGTTGCCTGCGGGGATGCCGTCCAGGCTGGCCCGCCGGGTCCTGCCGTTGGCGCGTCTTTGCCGCCGCTTCGGTGGCCGCGAGGGGCATCTGCTCGTCGCGGCCCGGGACGGGCGTGGCGGGGTCCTTGCGACAGTCGAAGTGATTGCCCAGCGCGAAGGTCTCAGGCTGACCGCAGCACCCGCGGTGTGGGCAGTCATGCGCCTGCTGGAAGGCGCGGCGGCAAGAGGGGGGCTGCTGACGCTGGATGAACTCATGGACGCAAACGCGGCCAGGGTCTGGATGGA
Source organism: Gammaproteobacteria bacterium (assembly GCA_026981935.1). Lineage (GTDB taxonomy): Bacteria > Pseudomonadota > Gammaproteobacteria > SZUA-140 > SZUA-140 > S012-109. The sequence goes on along the minus strand of JALSIC010000010.1, from coordinate 66,665 downwards.
ACGTCACGGTTACGAAGTGCGGGCACATGGCGAGGCAAGGGCGTAAGCGGGGTGGGTGAAAGGACCTGCGCCGGTGTTGCCCGGAATCCAGAATGAATAATCCAGAATGCATCCAGAATCGAAAGACATTCATCTCTCCAGGGAGAAGAGGATGTCTCCGCCCACCGCCTCGCTGCTGCTCTGGGCTTCGATGGCGATGCGTTCGCTGAGCTGGTAGCGCACCAGGAAAGTGTTGATCTGTTCCACCATTCCCCAGCCATAGCCGACGTAGAGACGGGGGGAGAGATAGGTGCCCAGCTTGAGCTGGATTTCGCCGCTGTCCCGATCCGATTCCACGGTCACTTCTTCCAGGCCCAGGCGCTCTCCCAGGCGCTTGCCCAGCAGGGAGGCACCCCCGATGCCCAGGGCCGCAGCGGCGGCCGAGATCCGTTCCTCGTCGCTGCGGTCGTCCTGCTGGGGCGGGCGGCCCAGCAGCAGGTAGGCGAGGGCGTCGGTCTCGCTCATGGGTGGGTCGGAGAAGATCCTGAGCAGGGGCTGGAGGGCATCGCCGGTGATGTGCAGGCCGGCGGTGACATCCTCGATCTTGCGCACGGCGCGTATGTCGAGGCCGGGATTGTCTATGGGGCCGCCGACGAAGATGAGGCGCCCGCGCTGGATGCGCAGGTCCTGTCCGTAGGCCTTGTATCGGCCTTCCACTACGCGCAGCTCCCCCGTCGCCGTGACGAGTTCACCGGGACGGTCGGTGATGGTCAGGGCGCCCGCCAGGCGGGCCTCAAGGCCGAAGCCGTCGAATTTGACCGCCTCGCCCAGTTCCAGGCGCACTGTGCTGGTGAGCCGGAAAGGCAGGGCGGGTTTGGCCGTGCCTTCGTCGATGACGATGACATCGGGCGAGGGCCGGGGTGTGCTGGCGGCAAGGCGGCGGGGGCGCAGTTTTGCTTCCGGGATGCGCAGGGTGCCCGAGAGAGAACCGGTCGCGGGATCCAGCGCCAGGCGCAATGCCGGGGAGAGCAGGACGCGGTATTCGCGGGTATCCGCCGCAAGGAAACGTTCTCCCTGTACGTCCAGTGTCAGCTGCCAGGGTCTTTCCCTGGCAGGCTGGAAACGACCGGAGACCGTGACACGCCCCGGGCCGGAGCGGGCCCGGCCCTCGAAGAGGAGGGCGCCGGCGTGACTGCGAGCCTCGATACGGATGTCTCGGGGGGCGATGGCCAGTGTCGGCAGCTGGAACCGGCCCTCCTCGAGCAAGAGCTGCAGATCGATTTCCGGCGCTGCCAGCGTGCCGCCGGCCCTGAGGCGCGCACGCAGCGTGCCTCCGACCTCTTCCACCGCCGGCACGACGAGGGCGATGGGACGCAGTTCCCGGAGCGTGAGCGCGAGGTTGCCGGCCACCTTGTCATCTCCTGCTCCGAGCGCGGGCACGGGCAGGCTGAGATCACCCGCGAGCCTGCCCTGGGTGCCCAGGTCCGCATCCGCTTGCAGGGAGAGACGCCCCTGCAGCAGGCGGCCCGTGAGCTGCAGGTTGCGATATGCCAGGGGGATGCGTTCGTCCCGGCCCGTTCTGCCTGTTTCAAAAACAAGGCGTCCGCCGGGGCTGCGCAGTGTCAAACGGCCATGCACTGCTTGCCGCTCATCGCCCTGCAGTGCGGCATCGAGGGAGACGTCGCCCGAGAGGGCAAGCGCCGGCGGCAGCCAGGGCTGCACCAGCGTCAGGGGCAGTCCTTCCCCTGCCAGTGCGGCATGCCAGCCCCTCATGCGCTGCCAGGCGCCTTCCAGGCACAGGCGCCGCGGTGCCGCGGACAGACACCACCGCGGCAGGGCCGCCGCACTGGCAGAAAGGGTGATTTCCTCCTCCAGCCTGCCTTCCCAGATGCTGCCGTCGAACAGGCCGAGGCGCAGGCGGGGCAGGCGGCCGCGCCATACTTGGTCCTCCCAGCTTCCGCGTGCCTGGGCAAGCAGCTGATAACTGCTGCCATCCAGCCACAGGTTTACCTCGTGCCGGGTGCTCTGACCGGCGCCCTGGATCGAAACCTGAGCCAGTGTCTGAGTGCCGATATGCAGGTCCAGGGCATTGACCGTCAAACGGGCAGGGCGTTCCTCGCCCGGATGCCACTGGACGCGGGTCGAAAGCTGTCCAATGCGATGCTGCCGGTAGCGCAGGCCCCTGCCCCGGGCGTCCAGATCCACCAGCGGGTCGGTACGGGGACCGCTCAGGCTGCCCCGGGCCAGCAGGGTGCCTGCCGCATGGGGCAGCAGGGCGTCGAGACGGGGGAGATCCAGGTACCAGCCCAGGGCCCAGCGCCGGCCCACCTCGCCGGAGAGGGCGAGGCGGGCGCGACCAGCCCCGAGGACGAGGGGCCGGAGCCGCAGCGTATCATCGGCCAGTTCCAGGCGTCCCGACCCCGTGAGCGCCTGGCCGCGCAGCTCGCCGCCGAGATGCCGCAGAACGAGGGTGGCGGTGAAGCCTGCCCTGTCCTCTCCCTGGGGCAGGCCCCGCCCCTTGCCTGCAAGGGAAAAATCCACCCGGCCCGGCCAGTCCGGCCACCGGCGGGCGGGATTCAGTCCCTTGCCTTTCGCCTGGAATCGCCACTGCATTCCGGCGGGAGTGGCCGGATCACCCTCCAGGATACCCTGTGCCTGCAGTTGCCCGTCGAGGAGCCGTGCCTGCAGGCGCTCTATCTGCCAGGCCTGCTTCTTCCCCCGCAGGCGCAGAACCAGGCGTTGAATGGCGAGCTGGGGCGAGTCCAGGTCGGCATCGAGATGAAGCCCATAGTCCTCGGGCGTGCCCTGCAATCGGAAATCACCGGCACGGGATTGCAGGACGGGCGTGCCGGACAAGGGCCAGCGCAGTGCGCGCCAGTGCCCCCGCAGATCGATGCGGGGCGGCGCATCGCCATAGTCCAGGCGGCCCGCGGACGAGAACAGGGTGTCGCCACCGGGCAGCGAGAGCGCCAGTGACCCGATCTTGAGCCGCCCCGGTTCATGGCCGGCCCGCAGACGGCCTGCCAGGGGGATGCCGCGCCAGGTGGCCTGCAACGCTGCATCCACGGTGAAGCGCGCCAGTCCACCCCCGCCTTCGATCTGCCCGCGCAGCTGCAGCGCTTTCTCCTTTGTCGCTTCCCATTGCGGTTGCAGGGTGGCGGGATCGAGATCTTCCACGATGAGACGGGCCTGCCAGCGCAGCGTGCCCAGGGGGTTTTCGATGGTGGCCTCGAGACGGCTGTTGAAGGGGCTTGTCAGCGTCTGGCGCACGGCCAGGCTGTCGAGGTCGCCGGTCGCGGCCAGTGCTCCTTCGAATGGGGCCAGCCCGGGTGGCGTGGCCGAGAAGCGCAGTGTGAGATCGAGGGGATAGGCCCCGGCAGTGGCGAGATTTCCATGGCCTTGCATCTTGAGGCGGGGCATCTCGGCGTGAAAGGCTTGCAGGCGCAGCCGACCTTCGCGGAAGCCGGCGCTGAGACTGAGGCGCTGGATGAGGAGCGGGCCCGCATCGCGGGTGATGCGCAGATCTTCCAGGCTCAGCTCGCCGAGATGCACGGCAAGGGGCAGTTTCAGCTCGGGGCGGGGTGGGGAGGTGGTGGGTTTTGCGGCAGAAGGTTTCGCGCGTGGTGCCAGTTGCAACCCGGCACCATGGCCTGCCAGGCGGGAGACATACAGCTCGCCGCGCAGCAGGCGCAGGGGCCGCCAGTCCAGTTCCAGGCGCTCGATGGCGAGTACCATGGACTCGTCTTCGTAGCGCAGTGCGGCGAGTGCGAGGGGGCCGGCGAGACGGCCGGTCACACCCTGGTAGGAGAGATGGCCCGGCAGGAACCGGGTTGCGCTCGAAAGGAGCCACTGCAGCGCAGTGGTGCTGTAGAACAGCCACGAGACGAGCAACGCTGGCAGGGCGAGCGCCATGAAAACGAGCGATATGAGGCGGATGCGCGGATTCATGTGCCGGTCACGGTTCAGGGGTCACAATTCAGGTCCGAAGACGAGATGCAGGCGGAAATCCCTGCCAGGGCGGCTGACGGCCTCGGCCAGGTCGATGCGCAGGGGTCCCAGGGGTGAGAGCCAGCGGATGCCGAAGCCGGCCCCCTGTTCTATCTCGGGTGCGGACCAGTCGTCGAAGGCATTGCCGAAATCCCAGAAGATCGCGGCACTCCATTTCTCCCGGAAGCGATGATCCAGTTCGATGCTGCCCACCAGCTCGTGGCGTCCGCCGATGCGCTCGCCTTTCTCGTTGCGGGGACTCAGGGACTCGTAGGCATAGCCGCGCACGCTGTTGTCGCCACCGGTGAAATAGCGCAACGAGGGTGGCAGCCTGTCGAAGCGGTCGATGAAAGTCGTGGCCACTTCACCGCGCAGGAGGATGCGGCTGCGTTGCAGGCCGGCGGGCAGGATGAACTTGACGCCGAGGCGGGGCTGGAGCAGGGAGGTATCCGAGAACAGTTTTTCATGGGCGGCCTGCAGGTCCATGCTGAGCCGCCCGCCGCGGCGGATGCGGAAGCGGTCCTGGTCACCCCGGATCCATGCCAGGTGGAATCCCGGGAGCAGGAGCTTCGAATCGCCGCGCCGGGAGCCCACCAGAAAGGAATCACGACGGTAGCGCAGGCGCAGGGTTTCCATCCAGTGGCGGCCTCTTCCGACGCTGCGGCTGACTGTGAGGATATAACTGTTCTCCTCGCGATCGGCATCGGGGTGGTCATTGACAAAAGAGGCAGACAGCTCCCATTTGTCGCGCCGGGGATTGCGGAAGGGGATGAGATAGCTGGCGGTGAAGTTCTCTTCGAGCTGGGAGAAACGCAGGGTGGTGCGCAGGCGATGGCCGCGGCGGTTGATGCGGCGATTGGTGTACCCGAGGCTGCCGCGCAGGCCGGTGTCGGTGCCATAACCCAGGCCGGCGCTGTAGCGGTGGCGCTTGCGCGGCGCCAGATCAACCACCACCGGCACCCGGCGTCCCGCGACGTCTTCGAGCTGGGGGGTGATCTCTACGCGGGAAAAATAATCGGTGCCGAACAGGGCGTTCTGCAGCTCCAGGAGGCGCCTGGCAGAATAGGGTTCCCCTTCGCGAATGTCCGAGTAGCGGGCCAGCAGTGCCGGGTCCAGCACGGAATCCGTGAAAATGATCGGGCCGAACTGGTAGCGTATGCCTGTGGCCAGCACCAGCTTGATATCGGCAGCGCCCTCTTCGGGGTAGACCCGGGCCTCGTGGATGGCATAGCGGGCGTTGATATAGCCCAGCGACAGGGCCTGCTGCAGGAGCCTGCGTTTGGCTGCCTCGTAACGTGCGTGCTCGAAAACCTCCCCTTCCTTGAGCGGGAAACGGCGCCGGGCCTTCTGCAGGAGACGGTCCGCGGCGCCTTCCCCCACCATGTCCAGGTTCAGTTTGCGGATGCGGACGGGATCACCGGTCTGGATCACATAGGTCGCGCGCCAGTCCTTCCTGTCGTCCTGCGGCGACTGGACCAGGCTGGCTTCGATGCGAGGCCGGTAATAGCCGAAGGGCTGCAGGGCGCGGCGGATTTCTTCTGGTGCCCTGGCATGGAGGGCTTGCAGGCGTGCAGGGCTGAGACGTCGATTGTCCTGTTCCGCCGCGATACCGATGCTGGCAAGCACGGCCTCGGACAGGGCCTTGTCCAGGCCCTCGATGATCACCTCGCCGCCCTGGCCGGGAGTGGGAAGGAGCAGGCACCAGGCCAGCAGCAGGGTTGCCCATCCCCATGGAAGCGCTTTGCGGCACGACAGGCCTGAGGGGCGGGTGCCGGATGTGCGGGGAGGCAGGGTGATGAACTTCATCGTTAATAAGGGTAGCACGGTACGGCGTCTGGCTGGATAGTGTCTGTTTGAGGATTCCCGAATACCGGACATGCGTACCCGATGAAGCGAGGCGAAATCCAGGATAAATGGCGCCTTTTCCCGGATTCCGGCCCTCGTGGTCTGCCTCCTGGCTGTGCGGCGGCCGTCTGTCAATAGCAAGTCTCGATAGTTGTGGTTGATGGGCTTCGGTCAGGGCTTGCCGTTCCCGGTGAAGCCTGTCATTTCGAGCGCGGCGGGAAATGACAGTATCCCTGTCATTTCGAGCACAGCGAGAAATCTGGAGCCAAACCCGGGATAAAAAAGGAGTTTCTCTCCGGATTCCGTTTCACGCCATCCGGGTGCGCCGCTGGATGCCGGGCTGGAAAGGCCGTAAGGCAAGCTTGCGGTGGAGGCTTAATGGAGTATGGCGTTATCATGGTCAGGGGCCGGTCCTCTCCTGGACAGGTATATTCTTCCCAACATGAGGAGAGCTGTCATGCGCATCATCCCATCTGTATTGTCGCTGGTATTGATCCTGTCCTGGGCTGGCGCCTTCGCCGGCACCCTGATCGAGAGCCGGGATGAAAACGGTGACCTGGCCAAGATGCGTATCAGCGAGACCATGGCGCGCATCGACAGCGGTGAGCCCGAAGACTACATGATCGTGGATCTGCAGGCTTCCGCGGTCTATGTCGTTTCTCCCGCCGAGCGGATCATCCTCTTGTTGGACGAGGGCATGATGGGCACGCCGGCACGCGGAGACGGCATGCGGCCTGCGGTCGAGGTCGATGGGCGGGGCGCCGGGGGAGAGGTGGCGGGTTACGAGACCCGGCGTTACCGGGTTTCAGTGGCAGGCCGCCATTGTTTCGACGATTATGTTTCAAGCGCCGTGCTGGATCTGCCGGGGATGCGGCGTTTTGCGCAGGTCATGGCACAGGCATCCGGGGGGCCGGAGAGCGGGGCCGAGGATCCCTGTACCTATGCCATGGAGGTGATGGGGCAACGCTACGCCAGTCTGGGGGTGCCTCTCAAGACGGTGGAGGCCGACGGGCGCGTCAGTCACGAGATCCTCAGAATTGTCACGAACGTGGATTTTTCCGAGGATGTCTTCGTGCTGCCACCCGACTATCAGCGCATCACGCAGGCAGATCTGATGCGCCAGGCTGCGGAGGCCATGGGAGGCATGTCACCCCACGGTTCCCCTGGGCCAGATGGTATGACGGACGGTATGCCGGACGGGGCAGGCATGGCGCCTGACATGAGGCCAGATATGAGTCGGGAGGAATGGGATGCCATGCGGCGTCAACTGCAGGAAATGCAACGGGAGATTCAACGGCAGATGAAAGAACCGTCCCAGGAGGGAGGGCAATGACAGTGTCCGCTTATGCCAGAAGTTTTTTTGTCACGGCAGCGCTGCTGGCTGCGCTGGGGGTGGTTTCGGGCGCGCTGGGTGCCCATGGCTTGCGCGAGGTGATCGTGCCGGGCCGGCAGGGCACCTATGAGACCGCGGTACAGTATCATTTTTTCCATGCCCTGGGGCTGATGATGGTGGCCCTGGCCATGGACCGTCTGCCGGGACAGCGGTTGCTGCGTTGGGCGGGCGGGGCCATGCTGGCCGGGATCGTGTTGTTTTCCGGCTCGCTCTATGTTCTCAGCCTCGGCGGTCCGGGCGGGCTGGGTGCGCTGACGCCCCTGGGCGGGCTTGCCTTCATCGCTGGCTGGCTCTTTCTGGCGCTGGCTGCGTGGCGGAGTACGCCGTCGTGATTGCGGGGTGAATGCATGTCTTATGAGAAACGGAGTGCACAGGCTGTTCTGCTATGGCACGCTCATGTTCCCCGGGGTGATGATGCGGGTTGCCGGGTCGGCGGGAACCATGCGCGCGGCGAGTTTGCCGGGATTTGGCGTGTATCGTTTTCGGGGACTGCCTTATCCGGGGCTGGTGGCCTGTCCTGGCGCCACCGCACATGGAGTGCTCTACGAAGGTCTGACCATGGCCCAGCTGCGGCGCCTGGATGCCTATGAAGGAGCACTCTATCGCCGCCGGCGCGTGATGATGGAAGGCTGCGCGGTCTGGACCTACGTGGTGGCGCCCCGCTACCGGCATCGTCTCACCTCCGAAGGCTGGGATGCGTCACGGTTTGCCCGGCAGGAACTGGGTGCTTATCTTGCTCGTCTGGGAGCTCGTTTGGGGCGGAGGCCGCAACGCTATTACCTCCATTCACCGATTACAGCCTGAATAAGCTGTCATTTCGAGCGCAGCGAGAAATCTTGAGGCGGTGGAACAAGATTTCTCCCTTCGGTCGAAATGACAGAGGGAGGGTCGAAATGACCGCTGTTTTTCCGAATGCTATACCGGTTTCACAGACTTTCATTTCGGCTGCCTGCCCTGCACCCACAGCCCTGTCGCCCCCATTCAACATGACACACCAGGGCTGAAGGAAGGCGGAGGAGATTGATGCCCCGCGGGGCTGCTCAGGGTTCTGTTTTTGCCAGCATCATGCCAGGTGGCGCAATGGGGCGCATGCTCTGTAACAGGGGGCGGGGCTGTTGTCCCAGGCGGTGCTGATAGATGGCGGTGAAAAGCAGTACGTTGCGCACGTAGCCGCGTGTCTCGGCAATGGGCAGGGTTTCCAGCCAGATATCTGCAGGTGTGACGTGATCGTGGCGAATCCACTTGTTGACGCGGTAGGCGCCGGCATTGTAGGCGGCTGCCGCCAGGACGGGATGATGATCGTAACGGCGGAGCATCCGGCCGAGGTGAGCCATGCCCAGCCTGAGATTGGTATCCACATCCAGCAGCTGCAGGCGGTGGGAGAATGGCATGCCGAGCGATGCGGCGACCTGGCGGGCAGTCCGGGGCAGCAGCTGCATCAATCCCAGGGCGCCGGCGGGAGAGCGGGCATCAGGGGTGAAGGCGCTTTCCTGGCGGATGATGGCAAAGGCGTAGGCGGGTTCGATGTCGTTGGCCGAGGCGAGGGCGAGGATCCGTTCCCGGTGGACCAGGGGAAAACGCAGCGCCAGGTCGTCGCGGTGCCGGGTGCGTGCCATGGTGACGATGGCCCGGTCGTGCCAGCCCCAGGCATGGGCAAGGTGTGCTGCGCTGCGCAATTGCCATTCCGCCATGTCCCGCGTGGCGTAGTACCATTCGCGGCGGGCATCGACGATGCGTCCCAGGGCAAACAGCTCCCGGGCGCGCAGGATGCCGGGATGGTGTTCCAGGATCGTTATGTCTTGAGATTCCCGGCTTGTGGGGCGGCTGGTCACGCGGTACGGCAGGGCCAGGCGGTCTGCCGCGAGGAAACCGTAGTAACTGCGCCGGGCCGCCAGTGCCAGATAAAGTGACTCGGCCCGACGTTTCTGTTGCAGGGCATCCAGCGCGCGGGCCTGCCAGTACAGCCAGTGTTCTTCCTGTTGTGCCGCCTCGTCCAGCTGGTAGATCCACGCCAGGACGGCATGCCAGTTGCGTTGGTACAGGGCCGCGCGGACACGCCATTCCTGCAGGGTATTGTCGCGGCTGCCCAGCTCATCGGCTGCCGCCAGCCGGGCAAGCGCCTCGGGGTCGCCCCGCACAGCCAGCGCGATGGCCAGGTGACGCTCCGTGGCGGCGATCTCGCCGGCGCTGAAGTCGTAGGCGGGTTTCAGTTTTTCTTCCCAGATGCGCACGGCACCTTGCGGATCCTTGCGGGCCAGGCGCTTCACCCCGTGGAGCAGAATCGCGTGGCGCATGGGGTGCGGACGTGCCAGGCGTGCGGCAGTGGCGATGAGACCGGGCCGGCGGTGGATTTTGATCCACAGGTCGGCCCAGCGCCGGTCTGCATCGGGGAGGAAGCGTCGCAGATAGCGGGCGAGGCGCAGCTCGTTGTTGCCCATGGCCAGGGCAAATCGCCGCCAGGCCAGTTCTGGGGTGATGGCGCCGCGGTCGTGCCAGGCGGCGAACAGGGGATCGCAGGCGCGCGGTTGTGAATGGCCCACCAGCCAGAGCCGTTCCAGGTCTTCCAGCGCGGCCTCGCGTGCCCCGGTCTTGTACAGCGCCCGGCGGTACAGGCACTGCAGGGCCACATTCCGGGAAGGGCGGTAGGCGGCGATGAGATCGTCCCAGCGGCCGTGGCGTGCCAGGCTCCTGAGCCAGGCCTGTTGCAGCCGGTCGGCCAGGGGTGAGGCGCTGTGGCGCCGCAGGAAGTCCTGGACCGCCTTCACGGGCGCACGTCCCAGGCGCCGGCGCAGTTGCTGGTATTCCAGGTAGGGCAGCAGGGGGTAGTCTTGCAGTTGCCGGAGAAGGCGGCGGAAACGCGGCGTATCCCCTTCGCGCAGGGCCTTTTCCGCGGCGAGAAAGGCTTTTCTTTGTTTCGACAGCGGGGCGTCAGGGTCGTTGTCCGCCGCAGGGGCGGAACCCCAGAGTGCCAGGATCAGGATGAGGAAAAGCCGCGCCATGTCCGAGAATGAAGCCTCCTGTCCTTGCTATCGGACGCTGCCGCTCCGGCTTTGAACGGTGACGGCGCACATCCCGCACGCCGTCACCGGTGGGGGAAAGGTCAGACCATGTCTTTCAGGCCTTTGAGGGCCTGGATCTTGACCACGTTGCGCGCAGGCTTGGCCTTGAAGACCATTTCCTCGCCGGTAAAGGGATTGATGCCCTTGCGGGCCCGGGTGGCGGGCTTGCGATGCACCTTGATCTTGAGCAGGCCGTGCAGGTTGAAGACGCGCGCCCCGCCTGTCTTGAGGTGGCCTTCGATGACGTTTTTCAGCTCGTCGAAAACAGAAGTGACCTGTTTCTTCGTCAGGCCGGTACTCTCGGCGAGATGGTTGAGGAGGGCGGCGCGGGTCATGGGTTCCTTGATGGCCCGGATGCGTTTGGTGGCGGGTTTGGCAGCTGCTTTTTTTGTGGTTCTTCTGGTGCTGGTTTTCTTGGCGGCGACCCTTTTCTTTGCGGTCTTCTTGACGGTTTTCTTCTTTGCGGCAGCTTTCTTTTTAACAGCCATACGTTTCTCCTCGCTTTGTCTTGGTTGGATGAAAAAGCCGTTATGGAGCTTGATCCGACGGTTTTCGCAGGATATCAATGTCATTCGTAAAGCGCAAACAATTTGTTGTATCTTTTCTGGTATGAAACATGCTGAGAAAATGCCTTTGTTTATAGGGTGCAGGGCTGCGTCATGAGTAAAGATGATGCCGCGCGGAAGCAGCCTTTTTACCGGCGCCGGACATTGCGCTTTCACTGTACAGGCTGTGGCGCCTGCTGCAGAGGCGGAGATGGTCATTATGTCTTTCTCAGCCGGCATGAGGCGGAGGATATCTGTTCTTATCTGGGGTTGAGCTGGCAGTGGTTCCGGCATCGTTATCTGGCAAGACACCCCGACGGGGGCCTGGTACTGCGGATGGAGGGTGATGCCTGTGTGTTTCTTGAGGATGCCCGCTGCCGGATTTATCCAAAGCGGCCGTTGCAGTGCAGGAGCTATCCCTTCTGGCCAGAGGTGGTGACGACGGAAAAGGGCTGGCGCATGGAGGCGCGCCGCTGCGAGGGCATAGGCACAGGTGCGCGCATTCCCGTGGCAGTGGTCGAAGAGATCCTGGCTGGTGGGGGGTGATGCTGCCTGCAACGCTTTTTTGTATGATGGGCGATCATGTCATCCTCTACCAATGACATCGTCATTCCCCTGCGTATCGACCGGGAGCAATTCCTGCGCTACTACCGGGGGACGGCGAAGTATATCGTTGCCAGGAGTCGTGACGGTCGTACGGTCAGGTTTCCTGCCAGCATTCTGCAGCAATTCCTGACCCATGACGGTATTCAGGGTGTATTCGTCCTGCGTCACGACCAGAACAACAAGTTCGTCGCCATCGAGCGTCTGTCCCGGTGATGGCAGACGGCATTCAGCGCCTGCTGGCCGTCATGGCCGACCTGCGTCATCCCGAGCACGGCTGTCCCTGGGATCGGGCGCAGACCATGCAGAGTCTCGTTGCCCACACCCTGGAGGAGGCGTATGAAGTGGTGGATGCCGTGGAGGGGGAGATGCCCGAGGCCATCCGTGAGGAACTGGGCGACCTGCTGTTCCAGGTGGTGTTCTACAGCCATATCGCCCAGGAGCTGGGTTGGTTTGATTTTGATGCAGTCGCCCGGGGCGTGGCGGACAAGCTGGTGCGGCGTCATCCCCATGTGTTCGGCGATGTGCACATCGAGTCGGCCGAGGCGCAGGCGCTGGCGTGGGAGGCGCACAAGCAGCGGGAGCGCGAGGCGCGTTCCGGCCGTCAGAAGCGCCGGGATGAGAGGCGGGACAAGGAGGGAGAAGCCGGGCAGTTGGGCGCATTGGCAGATGTGCCCCTGGCGCTGCCAGCCCTGACCCGGGCCGTCAAGCTGCAGCGCCGCGCGGCCCGGCAGGGGTTCGACTGGCGCGAGGCGGCCCAGGTCCTGGACAAGGTGGCCGAGGAGCTGGCGGAGTTGCGCGCGGAACTGGCGGGGTCGGACGCCCTGCGCCTGGAACACGAGCTGGGCGATCTCCTGCTGGCGGTGAGCAACCTGGCGCGCCATGTCGGCGTCGATCCCGAGACCGCCCTGCGACGTGCCAACCAGCGATTCGAGCATCGATTCCAATATATGGAGAGACGTCTCGCCGCGCAGGGTCGCGAGATGGCCGGCTGTTCCCCGGAGGAACTGGAGGCGCTCTGGGAGGAAGCCAAGTGCCGCATGGGAGGCTGAGATCGAACGTGCTCTGTCCTCCGTCTTCCGTCCTCTGACCTCTGGATCCCCGCCGCCGTTCATGGTAGGGTGCGCCCTGCGCGCCGGAGGGTATGACGAGAGGGTATGACCGTGGTGTACGGCTGCGACAACGGCCCCGGTGGGCGGACGCCGGTCCCCCACGTTTTGCTGTCACTATCCCAGGCACAATCCCAGGCAGGCACAATCCCAGGCACCGCCCAGGGGCCGCGGGGGGCTGCCCGGGACCACCTGGACCTGGCGCCTCCCGGGAAAGATATTGACAAGGGTGGGTTTCATCCCCAAAATAAGCGGCTTGCTTTTTTTGGAGGGGTTCCCGAGCGGTCAAAGGGATCAGACTGTAAATCTGACGGCTCAGCCTTCGGAGGTTCGAATCCTCCCCCCTCCACCACATCGGGTGACGGGCCGGAAGGGCGGCCGGGTTGAGGGGTAAACGGATTTCTGACGGCCTGATGCGGGTGTAGTTCAATGGTAGAACCTCAGCCTTCCAAGCTGATGACGTGGGTTCGATTCCCATCACCCGCTCCAGCAGAACCCCTGTGCGAACGTCCCGGTGCGGGCCATTCGGTCGGCCCGCCCGCCGGGTTGCGAAGGGAGGGAGTGACTGGCGCGGGGGAAGGAAACGGATACGGCCCATATAGCTCAGTTCGGTAGAGCACTTCCTTGGTAAGGAAGAGGTCACCGGTTCAAATCCGGTTATGGGCTCCAGAGACATGTTGTTGAATTGCTTGCGGTTGATGTCCAGGGCGTGACCATGATGGCTGGCGGCAATGGAGGATTTTCTCCCCGGACGCCTCCCCTTGCCGGGGCTGCGGCATGGTTACAGGGAAGTCCTGTGGATACAACAGGTTACATGATCGAATGCTGCGCATGGTGAATGTCAAGTCATTAACAAGTGGGGGTATAACTCATGTCCAAGGAAAAGTTTGAGCGTACGAAGCCGCATGTGAATGTGGGAACGATTGGTCATGTGGATCATGGGAAGACGACGTTGACGGCGGCGCTGACGAAGGTATCTGCGGAGAAGTATGGTGGAGCGGAGGTGAAGGCGTACGATCAGATTGACAATGCGCCGGAGGAGCGTGCGCGAGGGATCACGATTGCGACGGCGCACGTGGAGTATGAGACGCCGAACCGTCACTATGCGCATGTGGACTGTCCGGGTCATGCGGACTATGTGAAGAACATGATTACGGGTGCGGCGCAGATGGACGGAGCGATTTTGGTGGTATCGGCGGCGGACGGTCCGATGCCGCAGACGCGTGAGCATATATTGCTGGCGCGTCAGGTGGGGGTGCCGTACATTGTGGTGTATTTGAACAAGGCGGACATGGTGGACGATGCGGAGCTTCTGGAGCTGGTGGAGATGGAGGTTCGGGAGCTTCTGGACAGTTATGAGTTTCCTGGTGATGACACGCCGATTGTGACGGGTTCTGCGCTGAAGGCGCTGGAGGGTGACGAGTCGGAGATTGGTGTGCCGTCGATTGTGAAGTTGCTGGAGGAGATGGACAATTACATACCGGTGCCGGAGCGGCCGGTGGACAAGCCGTTTTTGATGCCGATTGAGGATGTGTTTTCGATTTCGGGTCGAGGGACGGTGGTGACGGGTCGCATTGAGCGTGGTGTGATCAAGGTGGGAGATGAGATTGAGATAGTGGGTTTGCGGGAGACGTCGAAGACGACGTGCACGGGGGTGGAGATGTTCCGCAAGCTGCTTGACGAGGGTCAGGCGGGAGACAATGTGGGTGTGTTGTTGCGTGGTACGAAGCGTGAGGAGGTGGAGCGGGGGCAGGTGCTGGCGGCGCCGGGTTCGATCACGCCGCATACGAAGTTTGAGTGTGAGGTGTATGTGCTGAGCAAGGAGGAGGGTGGGCGGCACACGCCGTTTTTCAATGGTTATCGGCCGCAGTTTTATTTTCGGACGACGGATGTGACGGGTGCGGTGGACTTGCCGGAGGGTGTTGAGATGGTGATGCCTGGGGACAATGTGAAGATGACGGTGAGTTTGATTGCGCCGATTGCGATGGAGGAGGGATTGCGGTTTGCGATCCGCGAGGGCGGCCGGACGGTGGGTGCCGGCGTGGTGTCCAAGATCCTGGAATGAAGCGGGAGTGAGGCGCAATGCGTGATGGGTGATGAGTGATGTTTTCGCATCGTTCATTACCCATCACTGTTTGCTGAACTAGGCCAGTAGCTCAATTGGCAGAGCGGCGGTCTCCAAAACCGCAGGTTGGGGGTTCGATTCCCTCCTGGCCTGCCAACATTCCGGCCGATATCACGGCCGATGGCCTTGGCAGGGTCCCATGGCGATCTCCGGTGTGACGAATTCTGGTACGAGGCAAGCGAGCAAGCAACCCAAATGGCGGATAACATCAAGTTTCTCCTGGCGCTGCTGATTCTGGGCGGTGCCTTGGGTGGTTTCTATTACTATGGCGACCAGTCGCTGTTGATGCGGGTGCTGGCGCTGGTCGCGGCGGGCGGTATTTCCGCAGCGATTTTCTTCCAGACGGCCCCGGGCCGCCAGTTGTGGGGGTTTTTCGGCGATGCCAGGACCGAGGTGCGCAAGGTCGTCTGGCCCACGCGCAAGGAAACCACGCAGTCGACCCTGATGGTGGTGGCCATGGTGATCGTGGTGGCGTCGATCTTGTGGTTGTTTGACTTGTTCTTGACCTGGGCGGTGAAGCTGCTCACGGGCCAGGGGGGCTGACGGGCGATGGCAAAGAAACGTTGGTACGTGGTGCACGTCTATTCCGGCTATGAGCAGCAGGCGGTGCGCTCGCTCAAGGAGCGCATCAAGCACAGCGGCATGGAGGAGAAGTTCGGCGACATCCTGGTGCCCACGGAAGAAGTGGTGGAGATGCGTGGCGGGCAGAAGCGCAAGAGCGACCGCAAGTTCTTTCCCGGCTATGTCCTGATCCAGATGGAGATGGACGATGATACCTGGCACCTGGTCAAGGAAGTGCCCAAGGTGATGGGGTTCATCGGCGGTACCAGTGACCGCCCGGCTCCCATCTCCGACAAGGAGGCGCAGCGGATCATGGAGCGTATCGAGGAAGGGGCAACCAAGCCACGGCCCAAGGTGCTCTTCGAGCCGGGCGAGATGGTGCGGGTCATCGACGGTCCCTTCGCCGATTTCAACGGGGTCGTGGAGGAGGTCAACTACGAGAAGAACCGGCTGCGGGTGGCGGTGACCATTTTCGGCCGTTCCACGCCGGTGGAGCTGGAATTCGGCCAGGTGGAGAAAGGTTGAGGTTCTGAAACAGGTCCAGGACACGGCGGTTGCCGGGTTCCGGACATATGACATGCAAGCAACGGGGAGCCGCGAGGCGTCAGACCCGAGGAGCAGGAGCAATGGCAAAGAAGATAGAAGCCTATATCAAGTTACAGGTGGGCGCCGGTCAGGCGAATCCCAGTCCTCCGGTGGGGCCGGCGCTGGGGCAGCACGGCGTCAATATCATGGAATTCTGCAAGGCCTTCAATGCCCAGACCCAGGGCATGGAGCCGGGCCTGCCCATTCCGGTCGTGATCACGGTCTATTCGGACCGCAGTTTTTCCTTCATCACCAAGACCCCCCCGGCCTCGGTGCTGTTGCGCAAGGCCGCGGGCATTCCCAAGGGCAGTCCCACCCCCAACACCAAGAAGGTGGGCAAGGTGACCCGGGCGCAGCTGGAAGAGATCGCGCAGACCAAGATGCAGGACATGACGGCGGCCGACCTGGACGCCGCCGTGCGCTCCATCGCCGGCAGTGCCCGCAGCATGGGTATCGAGACGGAGGGGGTGTGACATGGCGGGTCTGAGCAAGCGCATGCGTGACATCCGGGAGAAGGTCGAACCCGGCAGGCTGTATGCCGTGGACGAAGCCCTGGCGCTGCTGAAGGAATTGTCTTCGGTGAAATTTGACGAATCCGTGGATGTCAGCGTCAATCTGGGCGTCGATCCCCGCAAGTCGGACCAGGTGGTGCGCGGCGCGACGGTGCTGCCCAACGGCACGGGCAAATCCGTGCGCGTGGCGGTGTTCGCCCAGGGGGAAAACGCCGAGGCCGCCAGGGCCGCCGGCGCCGACGTGGTGGGCTTCGAGGATCTCGCCGAGACCATCAAGGCGGGCAACCTGGATTTCGACATCGTGATCGCCACGCCCGATGCCATGCGCATCGTGGGCCAGCTGGGGCAGATCCTGGGGCCACGGGGGCTGATGCCCAATCCCAAGGTGGGGACCGTGACACCCGATGTGGCTGCTGCCGTGAAGAATGCCAAGGCAGGTCAGGTGCAGTACCGCACCGACAAGGGCGGAATCGTGCATTGCACCATCGGCAAGGTGAGCTTTGAAGTGCCCGCCCTGCGCGAGAATCTCCAGGCCCTGCTGGATGCCCTGCGCAAGGCCAAGCCCAGTACGGCCAAGGGGGTCTATATGAAGAAGGTGACGCTGTCCACCACCATGGGGCCCGGGATCGTCATCGATCAGGCGTCGCTGGGTATCTGAGGGCAGAGAACAGAGGACAGAGGATGGAAGAGCGTAGCCTGGATGGAGGCCGAAGGCCGGAATCCAGGGGCTTGGCCTGCGCCGGGCCGTGAGTGTGCAGAGAAAGACTTTGGGATCCCGGCCAACGGCCGGGGATCGTCAAAGACCGCAGGTGCCGTCTCTCGTGGAGGCGGCTTAATGGGAAAGCCCGGCCTGCGCAGACGGTGTTACCCGAGCAGGAACAATACCTGACGACGGTCGCCGTAGGGGCGGGGCGCCCTGTTTCAGATGTTTTGGGGCGCCCCGGGTCGAGGTCCGAGGACGGCCGGGCCGCAGGGTTCCGTGCCGTCGCAATTCAGCAGGAGGTGAACGTTTGCTGACCCTTGAAGACAAGAAGGCAATCGTCGCGGACGTGGCGCAGCGCGCCCAGGCCGCCCATGCCGCCATCGCGGCCGAGTACCGCGGACTGTCCGTCGCCGACATGACGGCCTTGCGCAGCAAGGCGCGTGAGGCGGGGGTCTATCTGCGGGTGGTGAAAAACACCCTGGCACGGCGGGCCCTGGCGGATACCGAGTTCGACTGCATGCGCGAGTCGCTTTCGGGACCGTTGCTGCTGGCATTTTCCGGCGAGGAACCCGCGGCTCCGGCCCGCGTGCTCACGGAATTCGCCAAGGAGCACGAGCAGCTGGTAATCAAGGTGGTCGCCCTGCGGGGCAAGCTGCTGGCGCCGGAAGACGCCGAGCGCCTGGCCAAGATGCCCACCAAGGACGAGGCCATCGCCATGCTCATGGGCGTGATGAAGGCGCCGGTGGAGAAGCTGGCACGCACCCTGGCAGAGCCCGCCAACAAGCTGGCACGCACCCTGGCCGCGGTGCGCGAGCAGAAAGAGGCGGCGTAAGGCTGCGCAAGCGACGACACAATTATCTGATGATTCGGTTAATTTTTTGACTTTTGGGAGAAATGAACAATGGCAGTAAGCACTGAGGAAATTCTGGATACCATTGCCAACATGACGGTGATGGAGGTTGTCGATCTCATCAATGCGATGGAGGAGAAGTTCGGCGTCTCCGCTGCCGCCGTGGCCGCCGTGGCCGCAGCACCCGCCGCTGCAGGTGGCGAGGCTGCCGCCGCCGAGGAGAAGACCGAGTTCGACGTGGTGCTCAGCAGCTTTGGCGACAACAAGGTCAGCGTGATCAAGGCAGTGCGGGCCATCACCGGGCTGGGTCTCAAGGAAGCGAAGGAACTGGTGGAGGGTGCGCCCTCGCCCGTGAAGGAAGGCGTTTCCAAGGACGAGGCCGAGGAGATCAAGAAACAGCTGGAGGAAGCAGGCGCGTCGGTTGAACTCAAATAACCGTCAACCGTCTATCTCCTGTATTGACCCGGCCGGAAACAGGCTGGTGGCTCCCTGCGGCCACCGGCCTATTTCCCTATGGAATTTGCGTGATTCAATGTCGATAATGGCGGTGTCCCTCCGGGGCCGCCGCGCGACGCTCAACCAGTGCTGAGGAACCCCCATGGCATACACCTATACCGAGAAAAAGTGTATTCGCAAGGATTTTAGCAAGCGTCCCCGGGTGCTCAAGGTGCCCTATCTGCTGGAGACCCAGCTGGAATCCTACCGCACATTCCTGCAGGCGGATACCCCCCCGGACCAGCGGGCGGATCAAGGTCTGGAGGCGGCTTTTCGTTCGGTGTTTCCCATCGTCAGCTATTCGGGCAATGCCGCCCTGGAGTATGTCAGCTACGAGCTGGGCACGCCCACTTTCGATGTCAAGGAATGTCAGATGCGGGGTGTGACCTACTCGGCACCGATCAGGGTCAAGGTGCGCCTGGTCATCTATGACAAGGATTCCCCCGCCGGTGCAAAGGCGGTCAAGGATGTCCGCGAGCAGGAAGTGTACATGGGGGAGATCCCCCTCATGACCAGCAACGGCACCTTCGTCATCAATGGCACGGAGCGGGTCGTCGTCTCCCAGCTGCACCGTTCCCCCGGCGTCTTTTTCGACCACGACAAGGGCAAGACCCATTCCTCGGGCAAGGTCCTCTATTCGGCGCGCGTGATTCCCTACCGCGGTTCCTGGCTGGATTTCGAGTTCGATCCCCTGGATTGCGTCTTCGTCCGCATCGACCGCCGCCGCAAGCTCCCGGCCACCATCCTCCTGCGGGCCCTGGGTTACACCAACGAGCAGATGCTGGACATCTTCTTCGATACCAACACCCTGCATCTCAAGAAGAACAGTATCACCCTGGACATCGTGCCCGAACGCCTGCGTGGCGAGACGTTGTCCTTCGACATCAAGGGGCCGCGGGGCAAGGTGATCGTGGAGGCGGGCCGGCGGGTGACCGCCCGCCACATCCGGGAGATGGAGAAGGCCGGCATCACCAGTTTCGAGGTGCCCCGCGAGTATGTCATCGGCAAGACCATCGCCCACGACGTGGTGGACGAGGACACCGGCGAGATCATTGCCGAGGCCAATGCCGAGATCACGGCGGAACTGCTGGACAGGCTCATCGACGCGGGGGTCAAGACCCTGCGGGTCCTGTATGTCAATGAACTGGACTGCGGTCCCTTCATTTCCCAGACCCTGCGCATCGACCAGACGCGCACCCGCCTGGAGGCGCTGGTGGAGATCTATCGCATGATGCGCCCCGGGGAGCCGCCCACCAAGGAGGCGGCCGAGATGCTGTTCCACAACCTGTTCTTCAATCCCGACCGCTACGACCTGTCGGCGGTGGGGCGCATGAAGTTCAACCTGCGCCTGGGGCGAGACTCAGAAAAGGGGCCGGGCATCCTCTATGACGCCCTCTACTTCGGCCAGCGCGGCGATGAAGAGGCCAAGGCCCTGTGCGAGGAATACGGAGAGATGTCCGATATCGTGGATGCCCTCAAGGTGCTCATCGATATCAAGAACGGCAAGGGCGTCGTGGACGACATCGATCATCTGGGCAACCGCCGTGTCCGCTGCGTGGGTGAAATGGTGGAGAACCAGTTCCGCCTCGGCCTGGTGCGCGTGGAGCGGGCGGTGAAGGAGCGCCTGGCGCTGGCGGAGAGCGAGGGCCTCATGCCCCAGGAGATGATCAACGCCAAGCCGGTGACCGCCGTCATCAAGGAGTTCTTCGGTTCCAGCCAGCTTTCCCAGTTCATGGACCAGAACAATCCCTTGTCCGAGGTGACCCACAAGCGCCGTATCTCGGCCCTGGGGCCCGGCGGACTGACGCGGGAGCGGGCCGGTTTCGAGGTGCGCGACGTGCACCCCACCCACTACGGGCGGGTCTGTCCCATCGAGACGCCGGAAGGGCCCAACATCGGCCTGATCAATTCCATGTCGGTGTATGCCCGCACCAACAAATACGGGTTCCTCGAAACACCCTATCGCAAGGTGATCGATGGCAAGGTGACCGACGAGATCGTCTACCTCTCGGCCATCGAGGAATGCGATTATGTCATTGCCCAGGCAAGCGCGGCCCTGGACAAGCAGGGGCGCCTGACGGAAGAGCTGGTCTCCTGCCGTCACCAGAACGAATTCACCATGAAGACGCCGGACCAGGTGCAGTACATGGACGTGGCCCCCATGCAGATCGTCTCCGTGGCGGCCTCCCTGATTCCCTTCCTGGAGCACAACGATGCCAACCGGGCCCTGATGGGGTCCAACATGCAGCGCCAGGCGGTTCCCACCCTGCGCGCGGAGAAACCCCTGGTGGGTACCGGCATGGAGCGCGCAGTGGCCATCGATTCCGGCATCACGGTCGTGGCCGCCCGGGGCGGCGTGGTGGAGTCGGTGGACGCGGGTCGCATCGTGGTGCGGGTGAACGACGAGGAGACCGCCCGTGGCGAGCCCGGCGTGGACATCTACAACCTCACCAAGTACACCCGTTCCAACCAGAACACCTGCATCAACCAGAAACCCCTGGTCAGGCCCGGTGACGTCATTGCCAAGGGCGATGTCCTGGCCGACGGCTCTTCCACCGACATGGGGGAGCTGGCCCTGGGGCAGAACATGCTGGTGGCCTTCATGCCCTGGAACGGCTACAACTTCGAGGATTCCATCCTGATCTCGGAGCGCGTGGTGGAGGAGGACCGCTACACCTCCATTCACATCGAGGAGATCACCTGCGTGGCCCGCGACACCAAGCTGGGGCCGGAGGAGATCACCTGCGACATTCCCAACGTGGGTGAGTCGGCGCTCGCCAAGCTGGACGAGTCGGGCATCGTCTACATCGGTGCCGAGGTGGGGCCCGGTGACATCCTCGTGGGCAAGGTCACGCCCAAGGGGGAGACCCAGCTCACCCCGGAGGAGAAGCTGCTGCGCGCCATTTTCGGCGAAAAGGCCTCCGACGTGAAGGACACCTCGGCGCGGGTGCCCTCGGGGATGGCGGGCACGGTGATCGACGTGCGGGTCTTCACCCGCGACGGCGTGGAGAAGGACGCCCGCGCCCTGGCCATCGAGAAGGCCGAGCTGGGGCGCATCAAGAAGGACCTCAACGACGAGTATCGCATCCTGGAGGACGACATCTTTCTGCGCGCCGAAAGGCTGCTCCAGGGCAAGACCGCGGCGGGCGGTCCCAAGGGACTCAAGGCGGGTGCCAAGATCACCAAGACCTACCTCGCCGAACTGCCCCGCGAAAAGTGGTTCGAGATCCGCCTCAAGAACGACGAGGCCAACAAGCAGCTGGAGCAGCTCAATGCGCAGCGCAAGCAGCAGAGGAAGCTCTACGACGCCAAGCTGGAGGAGAAGCGCAGCAAGCTCACCGCCGGTGACGATCTGGCGCCCGGGGTGCTGAAGATGGTGAAGGTCTACCTGGCGGTGAAGCGGCGCATGCAGCCCGGCGACAAGATGGCCGGTCGCCACGGCAACAAGGGCGTGATCTCCATGATCGTGCCGGTGGAGGACATGCCCTACATGGCCGACGGGACGCCGGTGGACATCGTCCTCAACCCCCTGGGCGTGCCCTCGCGCATGAACGTGGGCCAGGTGCTGGAGACGCACCTGGGCTGGGCGGCCAAGGGACTGGGGCGGAAGATCGGCGAGATGCTGGATGCCCAGCGCAAGGCTGCCGAGGTGCGGAAATTCCTGGAGAAGGTCTACAACAGCACCGGCAAGAAGGAAGATCTCGGCTCCTTGAGTGACGAGGAAGTCATTGCCCTGGCGGAGAACCTGCGCCGTGGCGTGCCCATGGCCTCCCCGGTCTTCGACGGGGCCGAGGAAAGCGAGATCAAGGCCCTGCTGGAACTGGCCGGGCTGCCCACCTCGGGGCAGACCACGCTTTACGACGGCCGCACGGGGGAGGCCTTCGACCGGCCCGTGACGGTGGGTTACATGTACATGCTGAAGCTGAATCACCTGGTGGATGACAAGATGCACGCCCGGTCCACGGGGCCCTACAGCCTGGTGACCCAGCAGCCCCTGGGAGGCAAGGCCCAGTTCGGCGGCCAGCGTTTCGGGGAGATGGAGGTCTGGGCCCTGGAGGCCTATGGCGCGGCCTACACCCTGCAGGAGATGCTCACGGTCAAGTCCGACGATGTGCAGGGGCGCACCGCCATGTACAAGAACATCGTCGACGGGAATCACCGCATGAATCCCGGCATGCCGGAGTCCTTCAACGTCCTGTTGAAGGAAATCCGCGCCCTGGGCATCGACGTGGAGCTGGAATGAGGGGGATGACGGGCGGGTCCGCCGCAGCCGGCGGCCCGTGACACAGACGGGACTCACATCTGGGAATCAATCGAGCAGGAGACATGGCGTTGAAACACTTACTCAACTGGTTTAGTCAGCAGGGTCAGATCGACGAATTCGATTCCATCCGCATCGGCTTGGCATCGCCTGCGAAGATCCGCTCCTGGTCCTTCGGCGAGGTCAAGAAACCCGAGACCATCAACTACCGGACCTTCAAGCCGGAGCGCGACGGCCTGTTCTGCGCCAAGATCTTCGGGCCGCTGAAGGATTACGAATGCCTGTGCGGCAAGTACAAGCGGCTCAAGCACCGTGGCGTGATCTGCGAGAAGTGCGGCGTCGAGGTCACCATGACCAAGGTGCGCCGCGAGCGCATGGGCCACATCGAGCTGGCCAGCCCCGTGGCCCATATCTGGTTCCTCAAGTCCCTGCCCTCGCGCATGGGGCTGCTGCTGGACATGACCCTGCGCGACATCGAGCGGGTGCTCTACTTCGAGGCCTTCGTGGTCATCGACCCGGGGCTGACCCAGCTGGAGCGGGGCCAGCTGCTCACCGACGAGGCCTACCTGGACGCCATCGAGGAATACGGCGACGACTTCGATGCCCGCATGGGGGCGGAGGCGATCCACGAGCTGCTGAAGACCCTGGACATCAAGAGCGAGGTGGTGAAACTGCGCGAGGAGATCGCCGCCGCCGGTTCCGAGACCAAGATCAAGAAGCTGAGCAAGCGCCTCAAGCTGATGGAGGCCTTTCTCGCCTCCGGCAACAAGCCGGAGTGGATGGTGATGTCGGTGTTGCCGGTGCTGCCCCCGGAACTGCGTCCCCTGGTGCCCCTGGACGGCGGGCGCTTCGCCACCTCGGATCTCAATGACCTGTATCGCCGGGTCATCAACCGCAACAACCGTCTCAAGCGGCTGCTGGATCTCAACGCTCCCGATATCATCGTGCGCAACGAAAAGCGCATGCTGCAGGAGGCCGTGGATGCCCTGCTGGACAACGGCCGCCGGGGCAAGGCCATCACCGGCACCAGCAAGCGCCCCTTGAAGTCCCTGGCGGACATGATCAAGGGCAAGCAGGGCCGCTTCCGGCAGAATCTGCTGGGCAAGCGCGTGGACTACTCGGGGCGTTCCGTGATCGTGGTGGGCCCGACCCTCAAGTTGCATCAATGCGGCCTGCCCAAGAAGATGGCCCTGGAGCTGTTCAAGCCCTTCATTTTCAGTAAGATCGAGCGGCGCGGCCTCGCGACCACCATCAAGGCGGCCAAGAAGCTGGTGGAAAAGGAGGGGCCGGAGGTGTGGGATATCCTGGACGAGGTGATCCGCGAACATCCCGTCCTGCTCAACCGTGCCCCCACCCTGCACCGCCTGGGCATCCAGGCCTTCGAGCCGGTGCTCATCGAGGGCAAGGCCATCCAGCTCCACCCCCTGGTGTGTACCGCCTTCAATGCCGACTTCGACGGCGACCAGATGGCGGTGCACGTGCCCCTGTCCCTGGAGGCGCAGCTGGAGGCCCGTGCCCTCATGATGTCCTCCAACAACATCCTCTCGCCGGCCAACGGCGAGCCCATCATCGTGCCCTCCCAGGACGTGGTGCTGGGGCTCTACTACATGACCCGGGAGAAGATCAACGCTCCCGGCGAGGGCATGGTGTTCAGCGACATCATGGAAGTGCACCGCGCCTACGAGAACCGCCTGGTGGAACTGCATGCCCGCATCAAGGTGCGCATCCGGGAAGTCCTGCTGGAGAACGGCGAGCGACGCGAGCAGACCCGTCTCGTGGATACCACCGTGGGGCGTGCCCTGCTGTTCGACATCGTGCCCGAGGGCCTGTCCTTCGACCTGGTGAATCAGGACATGACCAAGAAGGCCATCTCGAGCCTGGTCAACGAGTGCTACCGCAAGGTGGGCCTGAAAGAGACCGTGATCTTCGCCGACAAGCTCATGTACACCGGCTTCGGCTACGCCACCCGTTCCGGTGTCTCCATCGGCGTCAACGACATGATCATCCCGGAGGAAAAGGCCGCGATCATCAATGCGGCGGAACGCGACATCAAGGATATCGAGAACCAGTACAAATCCGGTCTGGTGACCAACGGCGAGCGTTACAACAAGGTGGTGGACATCTGGTCCCATACCAACGACCAGGTCGCCAAGGCTATGATGGAGAAACTGGGTACCGAAGTCGTGCGTGACGCCGAGGGCAAGGAAGTGCGGGTCGCCTCCTTCAATTCCATCTTCATGATGGCCGACTCCGGGGCCCGCGGCAGCGCGGCCCAGATCCGCCAGCTGGCGGGCATGCGCGGCCTCATGGCCAAGCCCGACGGTTCCATCATCGAGACCCCCATTACCGCCAATTTCCGCGAGGGCCTGGATGTGCTGCAGTACTTCATCTCCACCCATGGCGCGCGCAAGGGGCTGGCGGATACGGCGTTGAAGACCGCCAACTCCGGTTACCTGACACGGCGCCTGGTGGACGTGGCCCAGGATCTGGTGATCACGGAGGAGGACTGCGGCACCCACAGGGGCATCACCATGGCCCATATCATCGAGGGTGGCGAGATCGTGGAATCCCTCAACACCCTGGTCCTGGGCCGGGTGGTGGCCGAGGACGTGACCCTGCCGGGGAGCGACGAGGTGTTCATTCCTGCCGGCACCCTCCTGGACGAGCAGTGGGTGCAGCGGATCGAGGAGGAAGGGATCGAGCAGATCAAGGTCCGCTCGCCCATCACCTGCGAGACCCGCTACGGTATCTGTGCCGCCTGTTACGGCCGCGACCTGGCCCGTGGCCACCGCGTCAACATCGGCGAGGCGGTGGGCGTGATCGCCGCGCAGAGCATCGGCGAGCCGGGCACCCAGCTCACCATGCGCACCTTCCACATCGGTGGTGCCGCGTCCCGTGCCGTGGCGGCCAATGCCGTGGAGATCAAGACCACCGGCACGGTGCGCCTGCACAATATCAAGCTGGTGGAGAATGCCGACGGCAACCGGGTGGCGGTATCGCGCTCCGGCGAGCTGGCGGTGTTGGACGGGACGGGGCGTGAGCGCGAGCGTTACAAGATCCCCTATGGCGCCATCCTGACGGTAAAGGACGGCGACCAGGTGGAGGCCGGCCAGGTCCTGGCCACCTGGGATCCTCATACTCACCCCGTGGTCACCGAGGTGGCGGGGCGCCTCCAGTACAGCGACATCGTGGAGGGTGTCACCGTGCAGCGCCACACCGACGAGGTCACGGGGCTGTCCAGCCTGGTGGTCACCGATCCCAAGAGCCGCGGCATGAGCGCCAAGGACCTGCGTCCCATGGTGAAGATCGTGGACGAGCAGGGCAAGGAGCTGTGCTTCGCCGGGACGGACATTCCCGCCGTCTATTACCTGCCGGCGGGGGCCATCATCAACATCGACGACGGTGCCGAGGTGAAGGTGGGTGATGTCATTGCCCGCATTCCCCAGGAATCCACCAAGACCCGCGACATCACCGGTGGTCTGCCACGGGTGGCCGATCTCTTCGAGGCCCGCAAGCCCAAGGATCCGGCCATCCTGGCCGAGATCTCGGGTACGGTGGGCTTCGGCAAGGAGACCAAGGGCAAGCAGCGCCTGGTGATCGTGGGTCCCGACGGCGAGACCAGCGAGACCCTGATCCCCAAGTGGCGTCACATCACGGTCTTCGAGGGCGAGCACGTGGAAAAGGGCGAGGTGGTGGTGGACGGCGAGTATTCGCCCCACGACATCCTGCGCCTGCTGGGAATCGAGGCCCTGGCCAACTACATCGTCAAGGAAGTACAGGACGTCTATCGCCTGCAGGGCGTGAGGATCAACGACAAGCACATCGAGGTCATCGTGCGCCAGATGCTGCGCAAGGTGGAGGTCACCGATCCCGGTGATACCACGTTCCTCAAGGGGGACCAGGTGGAACATGCCCGCATCCTGGAGGAAAACGAGAAGATGGTGGCCGAGGGCAAGGAGCCGGCACGCTACGAGCATATCCTGCTGGGGATCACCAAGGCTTCTCTGGCCACCGAGTCCTTTATTTCCGCGGCATCCTTCCAGGAGACCACCCGGGTCCTGACAGAGGCCGCCGTCAACGGCAAGGTGGACAAGCTGCGCGGTCTCAAGGAGAACGTCATCGTCGGACGCCTCATTCCGGCCGGCACCGGCATGGCCACTCTGCTGGAGCGCAAGCGGCGCGAGGCCGCGGCGCTCAGCGAGGAGGAGGCCCAGCCCGCCACCAGCGAGGAACTCGAGGAGGCGCTGCGCCAGGCCCTGAGCGACGCCTGATATCGGGGGCCGGTCATGTCGATGACCGGTTCCCGTCTGCAGCCCCGGCCCGGCCGGTCGGGGGCTGTTCGAGTATTTCGGGGCTGGTCACGGCGCCCCCCGCCCAGTACTCGAAAACAGTCGGGGCAAATGCCTTGACAGCAGGGCGTTATCGCCATAAACTTTCGCGGCTTTGTAGAGAGACATCTCTCGTCCGCAGGACAACAGATCTTAAGCGTTCAACCGTTGCTCGCCGGCGCCTTCACTGCGCCGTGCACGATGGCTGGACGCTTAACTATTTTTTGGTTGGGGTGGAGTCTGAGGCATGGCAACGATCAATCAGTTAGTACGTAAACCGAGAAAGCGGAAAAAGGCCAAGAGCACGGTACCGGCGCTCGAGGGTTGTCCCCAGAAGCGGGGGGTATGTACCCGTGTCTATACGACCACCCCGAAGAAGCCCAATTCGGCATTGCGCAAGGTGGCCCGTGTGCGTCTCACCAACGGCATGGAAGTGACCACCTACATCGGTGGCGAGGGCCACAACCTGCAGGAGCACAGCGTGATCCTCATCCGCGGCGGACGCGTCAAGGACCTGCCGGGCGTGCGCTATCACACGGTGCGCGGCAGCCTGGACACCTCGGGCGTGGACGGGCGGCGCCAGGGTCGATCCAAGTACGGCGCGAAGCGTCCCAAATCATGATGCCCGAGGCGGAATGCAGTACGGATTGTCAGTGAGGTAGACGGAGCATGCCCAGAAGAAGAGTCGTTGCAAAGCGGGAGGTGCTGCCCGATCCCAAGTATGGTGACCGGGTGCTGGCCAAGTTCATCAACATGGTGATGAAAAACGGCAAGAAATCGGTGGCCGAGAAAATCGTCTATGGCGCCCTGGACCAGGTGGCGGCCAAGGGCAAGGGTGATCCGCTGGAGGTGTTCACCCAGGCCCTGGACAACATCCGGCCCCTGGTGGAGGTGAAGTCACGCCGGGTCGGCGGGGCGACCTACCAGGTGCCCATCGAGGTGAGCAGCGTGCGCGGGCAGGCCCTGGCCATGCGCTGGCTGGTGGATGCCGCCCGCAAGCGCGGGGAGAAGTCCATGGGTCTGCGCTTGGCGGGGGAGATGATGGACGCCGCGGAAGGTCGCGGCGCGGCGGTGAAGAAGCGCGAGGACACGCACCGCATGGCCGAGGCCAACAAGGCCTTCTCTCACTATCGCTGGTGAGGCAGGGCCGCAGAGACCACACGATCAGTCAACGAGCAGCAGGCAGACAGGAACAGGAACGTGGCACGAAAAACACCCATCGAGCGCTACCGCAATATCGGCATCATGGCTCACATCGATGCCGGCAAGACGACGACCACGGAGCGCATACTTTATTATACCGGCGTATCCCACAAGATCGGCGAGGTCCACGACGGCGCCGCCACCATGGACTGGATGGAACAGGAGCAGGAGCGCGGGATCACCATCACTTCCGCTGCCACGACCTGTTTCTGGTCAGGCATGGAGAACCAGTTTCCCCAGTACCGTATCAATATCATCGATACGCCCGGCCACGTGGATTTCACCATCGAGGTGGAGCGCTCCCTGCGGGTGCTGGACGGGGCCTGTGCCGTCTTCTGTGCCGTGGGCGGGGTGGAGCCCCAGTCGGAGACGGTCTGGCGCCAGGCCAACAAGTACGGGGTGCCGCGCCTGGCCTTCGTCAACAAGATGGACCGTGCCGGTGCCGATTTCCTGCGCGTGGTGGGCCAGATCCGCGAACGCCTGGGTGCCAACCCGGTACCCATCCAGTTGCCCATCGGCGCCGAGGAGAACTTCGAGGGTGTCGTGGATCTCATCAAGATGAAGGCCATCTACTGGGACGAAAGCACCATGGGTATGCGCTTCGAGGAGCGCGAGATCCCGGGCGATCTCAAGGAGGCCGCGGAGAAGTGGCGTGAGAACATGATCGAGAACGCCGCCGAGGCCAACGAGGAGTTGATGGAGAAATACCTCGAAGGCGGCGAGCTGAGCGCCGAGGAGATCAAGAAGGGTCTGCGCATCCGCACGCTGAACAACGAGATCGTGCCGGCCCTGTGCGGTTCTGCCTTCAAGAACAAGGGCGTGCAGGCCATGCTGGATGCGGTGATCGAATACCTGCCCTCGCCGGTGGACGTGCCCTCCATCAAGGGTGTCCTCGACGATGCCGAAGGCAGCGAGGCCGAGCGCCATGCCGACGATGACGAGCCCTTCGCCGCGCTGGCCTTCAAGATCGCCACCGATCCCTTCGTCGGCACCCTGACCTTCTTCCGTGTCTATTCCGGGGTGATCAGTTCCGGCGACACCGTGTACAACCCGGTCAAGCGCAAGAAGGAGCGCATCGGGCGCCTGGTCCAGATGCATGCCAACCACCGCGAGGAGATCAAGGAGGTGCGCGCCGGCGACATCGCGGCTGCCGTGGGCCTGAAGGATGTCACCACGGGGGACACGCTGTGCGACGTGAACAATGTCATCACCCTGGAGCGCATGGAGTTCCCGGAACCCGTGATTTCCGTGGCCGTGGAGCCCAAGACCAAGGCGGATCAGGAAAAGATGGGCATCGCCCTGCAGAAGCTCGCCCAGGAGGATCCCTCCTTCCGGGTGCATACCGACGAGGAGTCCGGCCAGACCATCATCTCCGGGATGGGCGAACTGCACCTGGAGATCATCGTCGACCGCATGAAGCGCGAGTTCGGCGTGGAGGCCAACGTGGGCGCGCCCCAGGTGGCCTATCGCGAGACCATTCGCGCCACCGTGGAGCAGGAGGGGAAGTTCGTGCGCCAGACCGGCGGCCGCGGTCAGTACGGCCATGTCTGGCTGCGCCTGGAACCCCTGGAGCGCGGTGGCGGCTACGAGTTCGTGAACGCCATCGTCGGCGGCGTGGTGCCCCGGGAGTACATCCCCTCCGTGGACAAGGGCGTGCAGGAGCAGATGGAGAACGGCGTCCTGGGCGGCTATCCGGTGGTGGACGTGAAGGTGACCCTCTATGACGGTTCCTACCACGACGTGGATTCCAGCGAGATGGCCTTCAAGATCGCCGGATCCATGGCTTTCAAGGAAGGCGCCCTGAAGGCCAATCCCGTGCTGCTGGAGCCCATCATGAAGGTCGAGGTGGTCACGCCCGAGGACTACATGGGCGATGTCATGGGCGACCTGAACCGGCGCCGGGGCATGGTGCAGGGCATGGAGGATGCGCCCACCGGCAAGATCATCCGCGCCGAGGTGCCCCTGGCGGAGATGTTCGGTTATGCCACCGACCTGCGTTCCGCCACCCAGGGGCGCGCCACCTATACGATGGAGTTCGAGAAATACGCCGAGGCGCCGAGCAACATTGCCGAGGCGGTCATCAAGAAAGCGTCCTGATTTGGCTGATCAACACAACCAGAGACAAGAAAGAGGTACAAAACGGTGTCCAAGGAAAAGTTTGAGCGTACGAAGCCGCATGTGAATGTGGGAACGATTGGTCATGTGGATCATGGGAAGACGACGTTGACGGCGGCGCTGACGAAGGTATCTGCGGAGAAGTATGGTGGAGCGGAGGTGAAGGCGTACGATCAGATTGACAATGCGCCGGAGGAGCGTGCGCGAGGGATCACGATTGCGACGGCGCACGTGGAGTATGAGACGCCGAACCGTCACTATGCGCATGTGGACTGTCCGGGTCATGCGGACTATGTGAAGAACATGATTACGGGTGCGGCGCAGATGGACGGAGCGATTTTGGTGGTATCGGCGGCGGACGGTCCGATGCCGCAGACGCGTGAGCATATATTGCTGGCGCGTCAGGTGGGGGTGCCGTACATTGTGGTGTATTTGAACAAGGCGGACATGGTGGACGATGCGGAGCTTCTGGAGCTGGTGGAGATGGAGGTTCGGGAGCTTCTGGACAGTTATGAGTTTCCTGGTGATGACACGCCGATTGTGACGGGTTCTGCGCTGAAGGCGCTGGAGGGTGACGAGTCGGAGATTGGTGTGCCGTCGATTGTGAAGTTGCTGGAGGAGATGGACAATTACATACCGGTGCCGGAGCGGCCGGTGGACAAGCCGTTTTTGATGCCGATTGAGGATGTGTTTTCGATTTCGGGTCGAGGGACGGTGGTGACGGGTCGCATTGAGCGTGGTGTGATCAAGGTGGGAGATGAGATTGAGATAGTGGGTTTGCGGGAGACGTCGAAGACGACGTGCACGGGGGTGGAGATGTTCCGCAAGCTGCTTGACGAGGGTCAGGCGGGAGACAATGTGGGTGTGTTGTTGCGTGGTACGAAGCGTGAGGAGGTGGAGCGGGGGCAGGTGCTGGCGGCGCCGGGTTCGATCACGCCGCATACGAAGTTTGAGTGTGAGGTGTATGTGCTGAGCAAGGAGGAGGGTGGGCGGCACACGCCGTTTTTCAATGGTTATCGGCCGCAGTTTTATTTTCGGACGACGGATGTGACGGGTGCGGTGGACTTGCCGGAGGGTGTTGAGATGGTGATGCCTGGGGACAATGTGAAGATGACGGTGAGTTTGATTGCGCCGATTGCGATGGAGGAGGGATTGCGGTTTGCGATCCGCGAGGGCGGCCGGACGGTGGGTGCCGGCGTGGTGTCCAAGATCCTGGAATGAAGCGGGAGTGAGGCGAAATCGGTGGCGGGCATGGGGTGATACCCCCGCCTGCCCCCCATCCATCTGAACAGGAGAGGGAAGAAGAGAGGCAAGCATGGCAACCAAGAGTCAGAGAATACGCATCCGCCTGAAGGCGTTCGATCACCGCCTGATCGACCGCTCGGCGCGGGAGATCGTGGAGACCGCCAAGCGCACGGGCGCCCATGTCAAGGGCCCCATTCCACTGCCCACGCGCAAGGAAAGGTTCACCGTGCTGATCTCGCCTCATGTCAACAAGGACGCCAGGGACCAGTACGAGATCCGTACCCACAAGCGGGTGATGGATATCGTCGATCCCACCGACAAGACGGTGGATGCCCTGATGAAGCTGGATCTGGCCGCGGGCGTCGATGTGCAGATCAAGCTCAATTGAGCTTGATCCGGCTTGGAATCGAGCCTGGGATCATCGGGGCTGTCGATCCGATGGGGCCAGGCGGAAAAGAGGAACAATAGAGGTCGAAGACGATGGCGATTGGAGTAGTTGGTCGGAAATGCGGCATGACCCGGATTTTCACCGAGGACGGCGCGGCTGTCCCGGTGACCGTGATCGAGGTCCAGCCCAACCGCGTCACGCAGGTGAAAACGGTGGAGAACGACGGCTATCGTGCGCTGCAGGTGACGACGGGCATGCGCCGTGCCAGCCGCGTCACCAAGCCCCTGGCCGGCCATTATGCCAAGGCGGGAGTCGAGGCCGGGCGTGGCCTGTGGGAGTTCCGCCTCGAAGACGGCGAGGGGGAGGATCTGGCCGTGGGGGCCGAGATCAAGGCCGACATCTTCAGTCCCGGACAGAAAGTGGATGTAAGCGGCATCACCATCGGCAAGGGCTTTGCCGGCACCGTGAAGCGCCACAATTTCTCCACCCAGGATGCCACCCACGGTAATTCCCTCTCCCACCGGGCGCCGGGTTCCATCGGTCAGAACCAGACCCCCGGTCGTGTGTTCAAGGGCAAGAAGATGGCCGGGCACATGGGTAATGTGCGGCGCAGTGTCCAGAATCTGGAGGTGGTCCGGGTGGACAGCGAGCGCAATCTGCTGCTGGTCAAGGGCGCCGTGCCCGGGGCCGCCGGTGGCGATGTGATCGTGCGACCCGCGGCAAAGGCGCGTTGAGGTGGTGAGCATGGAACTGAATCTGACGACAGCGACGGGTGAGGCGTCTGGCCAGGCATTGCAGGTTTCCGACGTCACTTTCGGCAGCCCTTTCAATGAGGCCCTGGTGCACCAGGCGGTGACTGCCTACCTGGCCGGCGCACGTGCGGGGACACGGGCGCAGAAGACCCGCGCCCAGGTGCGCGGTGGCGGCGCCAAGCCCTGGCGCCAGAAGGGGACCGGCCGGGCACGGGCAGGCTCCATCCGCAGTCCCATCTGGCGGGGCGGCGGCAAGGCCTTTGCGGCGGTGCCTGCCGATTACCGGCAGAAACTGAACAAGAAGATGTACCGTGCCGCGATGCGTTCCATCCTCTCCGAGCTGGTACGCCAGGACCGCCTGCTGGTCATGGAGTCCTTCGGCGTGGACGAACCCAGGACCAAGGCGCTCGTGGCCAGGCTGGCTGCGCTCGGCCTGAACGACGTGGTGATCGTGACCGTGGATCCCGACGACAAGCTCTACCTGGCGGTGCGTAACCTGCCCTGGGCAGAGGTCGCCGATGCGGCGGTGGTGGACCCGGTGACCCTGATCCGGCGTGAGAAGGTATTGATGACCGTCGAGGCGGTGAAGAAACTGGAGGAGCGGCTGGGATGAACCAGGAGCGTTTGATGAAGATCTTGCTGGCCCCCCATGTGTCTGAAAAGGCGACCCTGGCGGCGGAGCGTGACCGGCAGTTTGTTTTCCATGTTGCCCCGGATGCCACCAAGCCCGAAATCAAGAAGGCCGTGGAGCTGATGTTCGATGTGCAGGTGGAGGCCGTGCGGGTGGTCAACGTAAAGGGCAAGACCAAGCGTTTCGGTGCCACCATCGGCAGGCGCAACAACCTGAAAAAGGCCTATGTGTCGCTGAAGCCCGGCTTCGACATCGATTTCATGGGCGCCCAGTAGGACGGGAACCGGCATCGGCAGCAGGCGACAGGCAGCGCATAAGATCGGATTCATCAGAAGATTCATCAGACAGGGCAAGGATCAGGAAAATGGCTGTAGTGAAGACCAAACCGACCTCCGCGGGGCGCCGCTTCGTGATCAAGGTGAACAATCCCGAGCTTTACAAGGGCAAGCCCTACGCGCCGCTGGTCTCAGGTCAGGCAAAGAAGGCGGGACGCAACAACCAGGGGCGCATCACGGTGCGTCACCGCGGTGGTGGTCACAAGCAGCATTACCGGATCATCGATTTCAAGCGCGACAAGCTCGACATTCCCGGGCGCGTTGAGCGCCTGGAGTACGATCCCAACCGCAGTGCCCATATCGCGCTGGTACTTTATGTGGATGGAGAACGGCGCTATATTATCGCCCCCCGGGGGGTCAAGGCGGGTGACGAGATCATCTCCGCCGCCAATGCGCCCATCAAGGCCGGCAACAGCCTGCCCATGCGCAACATACCCCTCGGTACGGTCATCCACTGCGTGGAGCTGAAGCCCGGCAAGGGCGCGCAGCTCGCGCGCAGCGCCGGTGCCTCTGCCCAGCTCGTGGCGAAGGAGGGGCCGCATGCCATTCTGCGTCTGCGCTCGGGCGAGATGCGCAAGGTGTCCCTGGAGTGCCGCGCCACCATCGGCGAAGTAGGCAACAGCGAGCACGGCCTGCGTTCCCTGGGCAAGGCCGGTGCCTCACGCTGGCGCGGCATCCGGCCTACGGTGCGCGGTGTGGCCATGAATCCCGTGGATCACCCCCATGGCGGTGGCGAAGGCCGGACTTCCGGTGGCCGCCACCCGGTGAGTCCGTGGGGCATGCCCACCAAGGGTTACAAGACACGCCATGTGAAACGCACCAGCAACATGATCGTGCGCCGGCGCAAGGCCAAGTGAGTTCACCATGACAGAAGGAAGAGGTTAACGGACAGATGCCGCGTTCAGTCAAGAAAGGACCATTCGTCGACCTGCATCTCATGAAAAAGGTTGAGGAGGCGGTGGCGTCGAACAGCAGAAAACCCATCAAGACCTGGTCGCGCCGTTCCATGGTGGTGCCGGAGATGGTGGGGTTGACCATCGCCGTGCACAACGGACGGCAGCACGTGCCCATCCTGATCTCCGAGAACATGGTAGGCCACAAGCTGGGCGAGTTTGCGCTGACCCGCACCTTCAAGGGGCATGCGGGCGACAGAAAGGCGAAGTGACGAAGGGTTGTGACGATGGAAGTCTATGCGAAACGCAGATACGCGGACATCTCGGCGCAGAAATGCCGCCTGGTGGCCGACCAGATTCGTGGCCTGCCGGTGGAGCGGGCACTCAACGTGCTCAATTTCAGCCAGAAGAAGGCCGCGGTGCTGGTGAAGAAGGTGCTGGAATCGGCCATCGCCAATGCCGAGCACAACGAGGGGGCCGATATCGATGAACTGCGCGTGTCGCGGGTATTTGTCGACGAGGGGCCGACATACAAGCGCTGGCGGGCACGGGCGAGGGGGCGGGCCAACCGCATCCTGAAGCGCTCCAGCCACATCACCGTGGCCGTCAGCGACGAATGACATCAACTCAGGACTAGAGAGCGACAGTATGGGCCAGAAAGTACATCCGACGGGCATCAGGCTGGGCATCGTAAAGGACTGGACCTCCAAGTGGTATGCCGGTGCCGACGCCTATGCCGATTATCTGTATACCGATCTGAAGGTGCGCGAGTTCCTGAAGAAAAAGCTGTCCCAGGCCTCGGTGAGCCGCATTCAGATCGAGCGGCCTGCCCGCACGGCCCATATCACGATCCGTACCGCGCGCCCCGGCATGGTGATCGGCAAGAAAGGCGAAGACATCGAGATGCTCCGCCGCGAGGTGACCGCAATGATGGGCATCCCGGTGCATATCAACATCGAGGAGATCCGCAAGCCTGAACTGGATGCGCAACTGGTGGCGGAGAGCATTGCCCAGCAGATCGAACGCCGCATCATGTACCGCCGTGCCATGAAGCGGGCCGTCACCAACACCATGCGTTTCGGTGCCCAGGGCATCAAGGTCAACGTGGCGGGGCGCCTCAACGGTGCCGAGATCGCACGCAGCGAGTGGTACCGGGAAGGCCGCGTGCCCCTGCATACCCTGCGCGCGGATATCGACTACGGCTTCGCCGAGGCCAACACCACCTCGGGTGTGATCGGGGTCAAGGTCTGGGTGTTCAAGGGGGAAGTGTTCGAGAACGGGGCGCAGGAGGAAAAAGCTGCCTCCGAGAAGGCGGAAGCCAGCTAAACAAAGCAAGGGTCATCATCATGCTGCAGCCGAAAAAGACCAAGTACCGCAAGCAACAGAAGGGCCGCAACCGTGGCGTCGCCATGACCGGCAACCGCGTGAGCTTCGGGGAATACGGCCTCAAGGCCACCACCCGCGGCCGCATCACGGCGCGCCAGATCGAGGCGGCGCGACGCGCCATGACCCGCCACATCAAGCGCGGCGGCAAGATCTGGATCCGGGTCTTTCCCGACAAGCCCATCACCAAGAAGCCGGTGGAGGTGCGCCAGGGGAAAGGCAAGGGTAACGTGGAATACTGGGTGGCCCTCACGCAGCCCGGCCGGGTGCTCTACGAGATGGAGGGCGTGCCGGAGTCGGTGGCCCGCGAGGCCTTTCGCCTGGCGGCGGCCAAGCTGCCTGTGAAGACCACTTTCGTGACGCGGAACGTGATGTGATGAAAGCGAGCGAATTGAGAGAGAAATCCATACCCGAACTGCGCCAGGAACTGCTGGAACTGCTGCGCGAACAGTTCAACCTGCGCATGCAGAAGGGTTCGGGACAGTTGAGCCAGACCCACAAGCTGGGTGAGGTGCGCCGTAATATCGCGCGCGTCTATACGGTGATCAACGAAAAGAAGAGGGCGGGTGAGACATCATGAGTGAACAGGAAAAGCCTGGCCGTACCGTGACCGGTTACGTGGTCAGCGACAGGATGGACAAGACCATCACGGTGAAGATCGAGCGCAAGGTGCCTCATCCCCTGTACAAGAAATACGTGCGGCGCTCGACCAAGATCCATGCGCATGACGAGAACAATGAATGCCGCATCGGCGATATCGTCATGGTGCAGGAGTGCCGTCCCCTGTCCAAGACCAAGTCCTGGCGCCTGGTCAGGGTCGTCGAGCGGACGGCCTGAGGCGGGGCAGGCCCCTGCGGTGCCGTTGCTGCGCCGCCCGGGGACAGACGAAACGAATTTGCAGAATCCGGAGATTAGCGATGATACAGATGCAGACGAGACTGGAGGTGGCCGACAACAGCGGCGCGCGCCAGTTGATGTGTATCAAGGTGCTGGGCGGCTCGCACCGCCGTTATGCCAACATCGGCGATATCATCAAGGTGAGCGTCAAGGAGGCCATTCCCCGTGGCAAGGTGAAGAAGGGCGAGGTCTACAATGCCGTGGTGGTGCGCACCCGCAAGGGCGTGCGGCGTCCCGATGGCTCGGTGATCCGTTTCGACAGCAATGCCGCGGTGCTGCTCAACAACCAGAAGCAGCCCATCGGCACCCGCATCTTCGGACCGGTGACCCGTGAGCTGCGCACGGAGCAGTTCATGAAGATCATTTCGCTCGCCCCGGAGGTGCTGTGAGCAGCGCACAGCGCTGTGCTCAGGCGTTGCAGTTGACCGAATATTGGAATCAGTGGGATGCGTAAGTTCAGGAAAAACGACGATGTGATTGTGATCGCCGGCAGGGACAAGGGCAAGCGGGGCACGATATTGCGCGTGCTGCCCGATGACCGGGTCGTGGTGGAGAACGTCAATGTGGTGAAGCGTCACACCAAGCCCAATCCCGCCAAGGGAACGCCGGGAGGGATCATCGAAAAGGAGATGCCCATCCACGTCTCCAACGTGGCCCACTTCAACCCGGTGACCAAGCGGGCCGACCGGGTGGGATTCCGGACCCTGGAGGACGGCCGCAAGGTGCGCTATTTCAAGTCGAACGACGAAGTGCTGGATGTCTGAACGGGATCAGAGATAGAAACACACGAAAAGACTGGACTGGATTATGGCTAGATTGCAGGAACATTACCGGGACACCGTCGTACCGCAGCTCATGGAACGCTTCGGTTACAGCAGTGTCATGCAGGTGCCGCGAATCACCAAGATCACCCTCAACATGGGTCTGGGTGAGGCCGTGGGCGACAAGAAGGTGATCGAACACGCCATGGCGGATCTGGCCATGATCAGCGGGCAGAAGCCGGTGGTGACCCGGGCGCGCAAGTCCATCGCCGGTTTCAAGATTCGCGAGGGGTGGCCCATCGGCTGCAAGGTCACCTTGCGCAAGGTGCGCATGTACGAGTTCCTCGACCGTCTCATCAATATCGCCATCCCCCGCATCCGTGATTTCCGCGGCCTGAGCGGCAAGGCATTCGACGGCCGGGGCAACTACAGCATGGGCGTGCGCGAGCAGATCATGTTTCCGGAGATCGACTACGACAAGATCGACGCCCTGCGCGGGCTGGACATCACCATCACCACCAGCGCCAGGACCGACGAGGAAGGGCGGGCGCTGCTGGAGGCATTCAGTTTTCCATTCAGAAATTAATTCGATACAGGTGGCCCTATGGCAAAGGTTTCAATGGTCAATCGCGAACTCAAGCGTCGGCGCATGGTAGAGAAGTACGCTGCCAGGCGCGCAGAGCTGAAACGCAGACTGAAGGATCCCAATCTCAGCGAAGAAGAGCGCAGCGAGCTGTGGCGCAAGTTCCACTCCCTGCCGCGCGATTCCAGTCCCAGCCGCCTGCGTAACCGCTGCCGGCTCAGCGGCAGGCCCCACGGGTATTACCGCAAGTTCGGCCTGGGACGCAACAAGCTGCGGGAGGCCGCCATGCGCGGCGACATTCCGGGCCTGGTGAAGGCGAGCTGGTGAGCCGCCAGATGCGGTTCCGCCCGATGTGACCCCAGCGATATAGACCCGGACATACTGAGAGTCTCGTAGTTGAATGGATATGGTCCGACTGTTGGTACGCCGCTTCGGTAGCCTGGATGAAGCGCTGCAAAAGCGCAATCCAGGAAACCAGCCGGCAAAACCCCACACCCGGATTACGTTCCACTCCATCCGGGCTACGTATTTTGATATGGACAATTATGAGACCATTAATAATCTGACAGACGAAGCAATCATTGGAAACGAATCATGAGCATGAATGACCCCATCGCGGATATGCTGACCCGGATCCGCAATGCCCAGGCCGCCGAGAAGGCTCAGGTCAGCATGCCCTCTTCCAAGCAGAAGGTGGCGATCGCCAAGGTGCTGCAGGAAGAGGGTTATATCACCGCCTATGCCGTGGGCGGCGACGAGAAGAAGCCGGAATTGACCATTACCCTGAAATACCACGAAGGGCGGCCGGTGATCGAGCAGATCCAGCGGGTCAGCCGGCCCGGGCTGCGTGCCTATCGCGGCAAGGACGAATTGCCGCGGGTCAACGGCGGCCTGGGGATCGCCATCGTCTCGACCTCCGCGGGGGTCATGACGGACCGCGCCGCGCGCGCAGCCGGCCACGGTGGTGAAGTGATCTGTATTGTTTCATAGGAACAGGAAGCGAAGAACTGAAGCCATGTCCAGAGTTGCAAAGAAACCTGTTGCCATTCCCGCCGGTGTCGAGGTCAAGATCGAAGGCGATGCCGTTGCCGTCAAGGGGGCCAAGGGGCAGTTGCAGTTCACCCTGCATCCCGATGTCCGGGTGGAACGGGAAGGCGACGAACTGAGAGTCACGGCGCGCGGCAATGGCAAACAGGCCAATGCCATGGCCGGCACGACCCGTGCCCTGGTCAGTAACATGGTGACCGGCGTCAGCCAGGGCTTCGAGAAGAAGCTGACCCTGGTGGGTGTGGGATATCGCGCGCAGGCCCAGGGCAAGACCCTCAATCTGACCCTCGGGTTTTCTCATCCGGTGAATTACCCCGTGCCGGAGGGGGTGACGGTGGAAACGCCAAGCCAGACCGAAGTGGTGATCAGGGGCGTGGACAAGCAGCAGGTGGGTCAGGTCGCCGCCGAGATCAGGGCCTATCGACCGCCTGAGCCTTACAAGGGCAAGGGCGTGCGTTACGCCGACGAACAGATTGTCCTCAAAGAGGCGAAGAAGAAATAAGGAAGGGTGGAGTCGTGGACAAGAAGACAGCACGCATGCGCCGGGCGCGGAAGGCCCGGGCGAAGATCCGGGAACTGGGCAGGTATCGTCTCTGCGTGCATCGCACGCCGCGCCATATCTATGCCCAGGTGATCAGCCCCAGCGGCGCGGAGGTGGTGGCCAGTGCCTCGACCCTGGATCCTGACGTGAAGGCGAGTATTGACGGTGCCACCGGCAATGTTGCGGCGGCCGTGGTGGTGGGCAGGGTCATTGCCGAGCGGGCCAGGGCCAAGGGGTTGAGCAAGGTGGCTTTCGACCGCTCCGGATTCAGGTATCACGGCCGGATCAAGGCGCTGGCGGATGCCGCGCGCGAAAACGGTCTGGAATTTTAAGGGGAATCTTTCAAGGGCACAGACATGTCGAGATTGGATACACTCGGAAATACCGAGGAATTTCAGGAAAAGCTGGTGGCCGTGCGGCGCGTGGCCAAGGTGGTCAAGGGCGGTCGCCAGTTCGGGTTCTCTGCCCTCACGGTGGTCGGCGACGGCAACGGTCGCGTGGGTTTTGGCAGCGGCAAGGCCCGCGAAGTACCCGCCGCCATTCAGAAGGCCATGGAGGAGGCGCGCCGCAACATGGTCAGGATCGCGCTCAAGGACAAGACCCTGCAGTATCCCATCACGGCCCATCATGGGGCCGCCAAGGTCTTCATGCAGCCCGCATCTCCAGGTACGGGGATCATCGCCGGCGGGGCCATGCGGGCCGTCTTCGAGGTGCTGGGCGTGCAGGACGTGCTGGCCAAGTGTATCGGTTCCAGCAACCCGGTCAACGTGGTGCGCGCCACCATCAAGGGCCTGCAGCAGATGGCGGATCCCCAGTCAGTGGCGGCGAAGCGGGGCAAGAAGGTGAAGGAAATTCTGGAGTGATCACGTCATGGCGGAGAAGAAGAAACTGAGAGTCACCCTGGTGCGCAGTCCCCACCGCCGCACGGCCTCCCACAAGGCCTGTGTGGCCGGTCTCGGTCTGCGCCGCATGCACCAGACCGTGGAGGTGGAGGATACGCCCTGTACCCGCGGCATGATCAACAAGGTTGCCTACATGCTCAGTGTCGAGGAAGTTTGAAATGAGACTGAATACACTCAAGCCGGCGCCGCGGTCCAGGCGGGCGCCCAAGCGGGTCGGCCGGGGCATCGGTTCGGGTCTGGGCAAGACCTGTGGCCGGGGGCACAAGGGACAGCATTCCCGTTCCGGCGGATACCACAAGGTCGGGTTCGAAGGTGGCCAGATGCCCCTGCAGCGGCGGGTGCCCAAGGTGGGCTTCACCTCGCGGCGCAGTCTGCGCACGGCGGAGGTGCGCCTGCACGAACTGGCCAGGGTGGAGGCCACGGAGATCGATCTGGCGGCGCTGAAACAGGCCAATATCGTGAGCCGGAACATCAGGCGCGTGAAGGTGATCGCCTCCGGCGCCATCGACAAACCCGTGACATTGCGCGGCATTGCCGTTACCAAGGGCGCGCGGGCTGCCATCGAAGCTGCCGGCGGCAGGGTCGAGGACTGAAATGGCCAGGGGCGGGGCAGGCCTGGGAGGCAGTTTGGGCGGCTTGAGCGAGCTCAAGCGGCGCCTGCTGTTCGTCCTGGGTGCCCTGCTGGTGTTCCGCATCGGCACCTTCATTCCCGTGCCCGGCATCGATCCCGATGCGCTGGCAATGCTCTTTGAACAGCAGCGGGGCACCATCATCGACATGTTCAACATGTTCTCGGGCGGTGCCCTGGGACGCCTGTCGGTGTTCGCGCTCAGCGTAATGCCCTATATTTCTGCAGCCATTATCATGCAGCTGCTCACCGCGGTGCATCCCAAGCTGGAGCAGCTCAAGAAAGAAGGCGAATCCGGGCGACGCAAGATCACCCAGTACACACGCTATCTGACACTGGTGCTGGCCACCTTCCAGGCCCTGGGTATTTCCATTGCCCTGGAGAGCCAGGTTATCGGCAACGTGCCCGTGGTGATTGAGGCAGGATGGGGTTTCCGCGTCACCGCCGTGCTGAGCCTGGTGGCGGGCACCATGTTTCTCATGTGGCTGGGTGAGCAGGTGACGGAGCGGGGCGTGGGCAACGGTATTTCCCTGATCATTTTCGCCGGCATCGTCGTGGGACTGCCTTCGGCCATCGGCGGTACCCTGGAGCTGGCCCGCACTGGTGAGCTGCATGCCATGACGGTGCTGTTTCTGGTGGTGCTGGCCCTGGCCGTGACCGCTTTCGTGGTGTTCGTGGAACGGGGGCAGCGCCGCATCACCGTGAACTATGCCAAACGGCAGCAGGGGCGCAAGGTCTATGCCGGGCAGACCAGCCATCTGCCGCTGAAGCTGAACATGGCGGGGGTGATTCCGCCCATTTTCGCCTCGGCGATCATTCTCTTTCCCAGCACCATTGCCGGCTGGTTCGGCAACGCAGAGGGGATGGGCTGGTTGACCGATGTGGCCACGGCCCTGTCTCCCGGTCAGCCCATCTATGTGATCCTGTTCGCGGTGGCGATCATATTCTTCTGTTTTTTTTATACCGCCTTGCAGTACAACCCCAATGAGACGGCGGAGAACCTGAAGAAGTCCGGTGCTTTCATTCCAGGTATCCGCCCCGGGGAACAGACGGCAAAATACATCGACGCGGTGATGACACGGCTGACACTGGTGGGTGCCATCTATATCACAGCCGTCTGCCTGCTGCCGGAATTCCTGATTGTCTACTGGAATGTGCCGTTCTACTTCGGGGGGACTTCCATCCTGATTATTGTGGTGGTCACCATGGATTTCATGGCGCAGGTGCAGGCACATCTCATGTCCCACCAGTACGACAGCCTGTTGAAGAAGGCCAATCTCAAGGGGCACAAGAAGACCGGACTTCTGCGTTGAGCAGGTTGCGGTCAGGCATTTGTATGGAGAAGAGCTATGAAGGTTAGAGCCTCGGTAAAGAAAATCTGTCGCAACTGCAAGATCATCCGCCGCCGCGGTGTGGTGCGGGTGATCTGCAAGGATGCCCGGCACAAGCAGCGCCAGGGATAGGGTGCGAAGCCGGTGCCCCGTTCATTTAATG
This sequence comes from Gammaproteobacteria bacterium, assembly GCA_026981935.1. GTDB lineage: Bacteria > Pseudomonadota > Gammaproteobacteria > SZUA-140 > SZUA-140 > S012-109. The sequence goes on along the minus strand of JALSIC010000010.1, from coordinate 23,927 downwards.
ATTGATTTATTTCGCGAACGGACATAAAATCGACCGTTTTCGCGGAGCTGGACAACAGGAGAGCTGAAATCGATGGCCCGTATTGCTGGCATCAATATTCCCGTCAACAAGCACACCGTGATTGCCCTGACCTCGATCTATGGCATCGGCGCTACGCGGGCGAGGCAGATCTGTGCCGCCGCCAACGTCGATCCCGCGGTCAAGGTGCGCGACCTTACCGAGGGTGAGCTGGAGGCACTGCGGACCGAGGTGGGCAAGTATACGGTGGAAGGCGATCTGCGCCGCGAAGTGAACATGAATATCAAGCGCCTGATGGACCTGGGCTGCTACCGCGGCATCCGGCACCGGCGCGGCCTGCCTTTGCGCGGCCAGCGTACCAAGACCAATGCCCGAACCCGCAAGGGACCGCGGCGCCCCATCAAGCGTTGACATAACTGACTGGGTAGAAAGCGAATATGGCAAAAGGAAGTTCACGGACACGCAAGAAGGTCAAGAAGAACGTGGTTGACGGGGTGGCCCACATCCACGCTTCGTTCAACAACACCATCGTCACCATCACCGACCGGCAGGGCAATACACTGGCCTGGGCCTCGGCCGGTGCTTCCGGGTTCAAGGGGTCGCGCAAGAGTACACCCTTTGCCGCCCAGGTGGCCGCCGAGAAGGTGAGCAATGTGGTCAAGGAATTCGGGATGAAGAACATGGACGTCATGGTCAAGGGACCCGGTCCGGGGCGTGATTCCGCCGTCCGCGCGCTGCATGCGGCCGGCTTCAAGATCAACAGCATTGCGGATGTGACGCCCATCCCCCACAACGGCTGTCGTCCGCCCAAGAAACGGCGTGTATAAGGTAGGTTAATCGTGGCCAAGTATACTGATGCAAAGTGTCGTCTGTGTCGCCGTCAGGGAGAGAAGCTCTTCCTCAAGGGCGAAAAGTGTTTCACGTCCAAGTGTGCCATCGAGAAGCGCGGTTTCCCGCCGGGACAGCACGGCAAGCGGCGTGCACGCCTGACCGATTATGCCATCCAGCTGCGTGAGAAGCAGAAGGTCCGTCGTATCTATGGTGTTCTGGAAAAACAGTTCCGGCGTTACTACAAGGAGGCCGACCGTCGCAAGGGTTCCACCGGCGAGAATCTGCTCCAGCTCCTCGAATGCCGCCTCGACAATGTGCTGTATCGCATGGGCATCGGCGCATCGCGCAGCGAGGCGCGTCAGCTTGTGCGGCACAATGCTATTACCGTGAACGGGCAGAAGGTCAACATACCCAGTTACCAGGTGAAACCCGGCGATGTGATCGCCGTGACCGAGGCGGCCAAAAAACAGTTGCGCATCCAGGCATCCATCGAGCTGGCCCAGCAGCAGGGACTGTGCGGGTGGGTCGAGTTCGATCCCGAGAAGATGCAGGGCGTGTTCAAGGCGGTACCGGAACGCAGCGACCTGCCTGCGGAGATCAACGAACATCTTATTGTTGAGTTGTATTCCAAGTAATTTCGGTTTGCGCCACAGCTAGAGAGGAATTTTCATGAAGGGCTCAGCAAGAGAATTGTTGAAACCACATCTCGTCGATGTCCAGTCCATCGACGAGTGCCACGCCAGGATCACCATGGAGCCGCTGGAGCGCGGTTTCGGCCATACGCTGGGCAATGCCCTGCGGCGCATCCTGTTGTCCTCCATCCCCGGTTGTGCCGTCACCGAGGTGGAGATCGAGGGTGTGCTCCACGAGTACACCACCATCGAGGGGGTCCAGGAGGATGTGCTCGACATCCTGCTGAACCTGAAGAACCTTTCGGTCCGCATGGAGGGCCGGGACGAGGCCACGCTGGTACTGAAGAAAAAGGGCTTCGGGCCGGTCTATGCCCGGGATATCGAACTCGTGAACGATGTGGAGATCGTCAATCCTGACCTGGTGATTGCCCACATGACAGAGGCCGGCGAACTTAACATGACCCTCAAGATCGAACGCGGGCGCGGCTATCAGCCCGCCACGGTGCGCAAGGAGGGCGAGGAAGGCAGCCGTCCCATCGGGCGCCTGCTGCTGGATGCCTCTTTCAGCCCCATCCGCCGCGTCACCTACACGGTGGACACGGCCCGCGTGGAGCAGCGCACCGATCTGGACAAGCTGATCATCGAGCTGGAGACCAACGGCAGCGTCAATCCCGAGGAGACCATCCGCCGGGCGGCCGCCATTCTCCAGGAGCAGCTTTCGGTCTTCGTGACACTGGAGAGTACGGAAGAGGAAACCCAGGCCGAGCCCGAAGCCGAGATCGATCCCATCCTGCTGCGTCCGGTGGACGATCTGGAATTGACCGTGCGTTCAGCCAATTGCCTGAAGGCGGAGAATATCTATTACATCGGTGATCTGATCCAGCGCACCGAGGTGGAGCTGCTCAAGACGCCCAACCTGGGCAAGAAGTCCCTCACCGAGATCAAGGACGTGCTGGCGACCCATGGTCTGTCACTGGGGCTGCGCCTGGAGAACTGGCCGCCGCCGAGCCTCCAGCGCAAGGGCAAGGATAACGAGAAGGAAGTGGCCCCCGCCTGAAGGCGGCTGGAAAGGCCGACGAAAACAACCGTGTTGAGCAAGTAGGAACCGGATCATGCGTCACCGACACAGTGGAAGAAAGCTGAACCGCACCAGCAGTCACCGTCAGGCCATGTTCAGGAACATGGCCGCCTCGCTGGTGAGGCACGAAATCATTCGTACCACGCTGCCCAAGGCCAAGGAGCTGCGCCGCGTGGTAGAACCCCTCATCACCCTGGCCAAGGAGGACACCGTGGCCAAGCGCCGTTTGGCCTTTGCCCGGGTGCGGGACAAGGAGGCCGTGGCCAAACTGTTCAACGAGCTGGGGCCCCGCTACAGGGAACGTCCCGGCGGTTACCTGCGCATTCTCAAGTGCGGTTTCCGTCCCGGCGACGCGGCGCCCATGGCCTATGTGGAGCTGGTGGACCGGCCCGTGCCGGAGGAGGCGGAAGAAGCCGCTGCCGAATGAAGACAAGGACCGGGCCATGTGCCCGGTTTTTTGTCTCTGTGCCGTGGGGACGGGCGATGGGTAAGGGATGATGCGTGATGAAGGTGCTGCGCTCTTCACCTGATGTATCGCTCATCCCCCATCACTTATTAACCCGGCAACAATATATATCGTGTTCAGCGTTTCAGGCAGGCGCTGGATCAAGGCGCGGCACGCAGGGAATGGCCCGGCCCTTGCCAAGTGCCGCAACACCGAGCCGGCGCCTGCCTGAAACGCCTGACTTGTTGAAATTCATATGGCAGGCCGCCGCGTGCGCGCACGCAGACGGTGTTGGCGAAGCTTGCTGTAGAATGACTACAGCGGCGCTCCGCCGCCTTGCTGCGTGTCCGCACGCGGCGGCTGAACATGACATATATTGTTGCCGGGTTAATAATTTCCAGACCATGATCGTCCTGTTCACCGACTTTGGCCTTGAAGGCCCTTACGTGGGCCAGATGAAGGCAGTGTTGTGCCGCGAGGCCCCGGCGGTGCCGGTGATCGATCTGTTTGCCGATGCGCCGACCCACGATCCCCATGCCGCTGCCTACCTGCTGGCGGCCTATGCCGGCGGTTTTCCGCCGGGCACGGTATTTCTGTGCGTGGTGGATCCCGGCGTGGGCAGTGAGCGCCTGCCCCTGGTGGTGGAGGCAGACGGTCGGTGGTACGTGGGCCCGGACAATGGGCTTTTCAACATGGTGGCACGGCGGGCCGAGGCGCTGCGCTGCTGGCAGATCACATGGCGTCCCTCGCGCCTTTCCGCCACATTCCATGGCCGCGATCTCTTTGCGCCAGTGGCTGCAAGGCTCGCCCGTGGAGAAGCGGCGCCGGGTGAGCCCCTGGACACGGCCGTGGTCGTGGACGACAGCTGGCCCGATGACTATGCCTGTATCGTCTACGTCGATCATTTCGGCAACGCCATGACGGGGATTCGGGGTGCGGTTCTGCCCAGGGATGCCGTGCTGGGAGTAAAGAGCTGGCGCATCGCTTACGCCCGCACCTATGCCGAGGCGCCGCCGGGGGTGCCGTTCTGGTATGAAAATGCCAATGGCCTGGTGGAAATCGCCATCAACGGCGGGCGGGCAGTGGATCTTCTTCACCTGTGTCCCGGCGAGCCGGTCAACGCCCCGGCCCTGGCGCGCGAGTAGACCCGGTCAAAAGGTGCCAAGAGCCTGTTATTCCGTGGATTATTGCAGTTCAGGGCGTAAGCTGCCGTTAACTGCAGGTATTCATTATAATAATAATAAAGATAAGACGGATTGATCTGGCAAGAAACTGCGGGAGAGCCTTTCCCCCACCGGCCTGCTCTCCCACCATGCTCGCTATGATCGCCTAAATCCGACAGACTCCTAAGGGGACGGATAGCTAAATGGACTGACTGGGAAAGGATCATGACCAACGTCATCAACCGCTGGTATCGCAAGTATTTCTCCGATCCCGAGGGGGTGATACTGGCGATTCTCCTGGTACTGGGCTTTGCGGTCGTCATATTCATGGGCGACATGCTGGCGCCCGTGTTGGCCAGCGTGGTCCTGGCCTACCTGCTGGAAGGCCTGGTCGCTCCCCTGGAGAACAAGAATATCGGCCGCTTCTGGGCGGTGTTGCTGGTTTTCGTCCCCTTTCTCGCCTTCCTGCTTTTCATCCTCCTCGGGCTGCTGCCCTTGCTTACGAATCAGGTCAAGCAACTGGTCCAGGAGTTGCCCAACATGATCGCCAAGGGTCAGCAGCTGCTCATGCAGCTCCCGGAGCGCCATCCCAATTTCATCTCCGAGGCCCAGGTCCAGGAATTCATTGCTTCCATGAGTTCCACGGTGGGCAACATGGGCCAGCAGGTCCTTTCGTTGTCACTGGCCTCCATTTCGGGGGTTTTCACCTTTCTGGTCTATCTGATTCTGGTGCCGGTACTGATCTTTTTCTTTCTCAAGGACAAGCGCATGATCCTGGACTGGATCAGCCGTTATCTGCCCCGGGAACGGCGCCTGGCCAAGCAGGTATGGGAAGAAATGGACCGCCAGATCGGCAACTACGTGCGGGGCAAGTTCACTGAGATCCTCATCGTGGGGGTGGTGACTTACATCGTCTTCATGATCATGGGGCTCAACTATGCCATGCTGCTGGGAGCCCTGGTGGGGCTGTCGGTGATCGTTCCCTACCTGGGGGCCATCGCTGTTACCTTTCCCGTGGCACTCATCGCCTATTTCCAGTGGGGGTGGGGCAACGAGTTCATCTATGTGATGGTGGCCTATCTCATCATCCAGGCCGTGGACGGCAATATTCTCGTGCCCTGGCTGTTTTCAGAGGCCGTCAATCTTCATCCTGTGGCCATCATCACCGCGATCCTGTTTTTCGGCGGCATCTGGGGATTCTGGGGCGTGTTTTTCGCCATTCCCCTGGCCACACTGGTCAAGGCCGTCATGGATGCCTGGCCGCGCAACGATGCAGCCGATGAACTGCAACCTGTCCCGCGGGAGCCGCCGCGCGTGGCTGCCGGGGGGGAATGAGCGTCTGATGGGTCATTTGGGTCAGCCTGTTGCCTGTCTGTGCATGACATGGCTGGCCCGCAGGGAGCGGAGCGAGAGCGAAACGCGGCATGGATCGTGTTTCTCCCAGGATGCCGGCCCTCGGGACGCGCATCCACGCTGCAGGCGGCCGTCAGTCAACAATGCAAGTCGTGATAGTCGAGGTTCGTTGGCCTCAGTGGGGGTTTGTCTTTCCAGGTAACATCTGTCAGCTCGAGCGCAGCGAGAAATGGCAGTAACCCTGTCATTTCGAGTACAGCGAGAAATCTTGGGGGCAGTGGGGAAGATTTCTCCCTTCGGTCGAAATGACAAGAAAGCGCGGTCGCAATGACAGATGACTTGTCATTCCGAGCGCAGCGAGGAATCCGGGGCCGCTGGCACAGGGTTTCTCCCTTCGGTCGAAATGACAAGAAAGCGCGGTCGCAATGACAGATGACTTGTCATGCCGAGCGCAGCGATGAATCCGGGCCGCTGGCACAGGGTTTCTCCCTTCGGTCGAAATGACAAGAAAGCGCGGTCGCAATGACAGATGAGTTGTCATTCCGAGCGCAGCGAGGAATCTGAAACCGCTGAAACAGGGTTTCTCCCCTCGGTCGAAATGACAAGGAGATACCGAGCCTCGGGGCCTGCATTCAGTCCCAAATAAGCGCTCAGTCATCACCCATTAAGCGCCTTCAGGGCTTCCAGCACCTCTTCCACGTGCCCGGCCACTTTCACGCCGCGCCATTCCCGGCGCAGCACCCCTTCGCTGTCGATGAGGAAAGTGCTGCGTTCGATGCCGCGCACCTGTTTCCCGTACATGTTCTTCATTTTGATCACATCGAAGAGCTGACACAGGTGCTCGTCGGTGTCGGCGATGAGGTCGAAGGGAAACTGCTGTTTCTCCTTGAATTTCTCGTGGGACTTGAGGCTGTCCCGGGAGACGCCCAGGACGATGCCGCCGCGTCGGCGCACCTTGGCGTAGTGATCGCGGAAGTCCTGCCCCTCCCGGGTGCATCCTGGGGTGCTGTCCTTGGGATAGAAATAAAGAATCACATGCTTGCCACGCAGGTCGGAAAGGCGGAGGGTCTTGCCGCCGGTGGCTTGCGCCTCGAAATCCGGTACTTTCTTGTTCAGGACGACTTTGGACATGTGCTGTACTCCTCGCGTTGTTGTGTGCCGGGCGCCATGGGTCGTGTCAGACACCTTGATGGAGCGGTTCCATGGTGACATCGATGTTGAGTTCATCGCAGAAACCCAGGAATTCTTCCCGCAACGCCGCGATGCGCGTTTCCCCCGGTACGTTCACCAGCATGGTGAGGGCAAACATGGGGGCGCCGGTATGCGCCGCCGCATAGCTGTCCGTTTCCAGGCTCTCGATGTTGATGTGGCGGGAAGAGAAGAACTGTGCCAGCTGGTGGACGATGCCGGGATGATCCAGTGCCACGGCATGGACCCGGTAGGGAATCCGGTCGGGTTGCGGTGGCCGCGGCCTGGTCTTCTTGCTGATCAGGGTCAATGAGAGGGTGCCGGCGAGCGCCGGCAGGGCCTGCTCCAGGCGCTCGATGTCGGCTGCCGCGCCGCTGACCAGGAGCATGAGGGCGAATTCCCCGCCCAGCACCGTCATGCGGCTGTCCACCACGTTGCAGGCGCAGTCGAGAATGAGCTGGGTCAGGTCATTGACGATGCCCGGCCGGTCTTCGCCCAGTGCCGAGATCACCAGGTGTTCTGTCGTCTTCAAGGCAGTTCTCCTTTGGTTGCCGCCATGCATCAAATGATACGGCAATTTTCCACCTTGCGGACCTGGATTTTCCCAGATCCTTCACAGACCCTTCCCAGACCTTTCCCAGGCCGGTACAGCCGGGATAGTACGGGCTGGCAGGTGACGGACCCTCGCGGTGCCGATTTCCTACTATTTTGGTATATTATCAAAATAGTCGGTCAATGGGTTCGAGTGGAGGTGTCCCTTGACGGAGTCGAGACACGAGCATCCCTGGTGGCGTACAGCCGATGTGGTTTTTGGCGGCAGTGCCCTGCTGGCGTTGATATTGGATTATTTCTGGCCCCTGAGCTTCCAGACACTGGGTCTGGGGTCGGGAGATTCCTTCTGGCAGCATGTCCTGGCGGTCACCCTGCTCCTGTCGGGCGGGGCGGTCATCTTCCTCTCGAAAAGGGCACTGCGGCGCGCCGGCGAGACCTCGGCGCCGGACGTGGCGACGCAGCGTATCGTCAAGCACGGCATGTACCGATATTCGCGCAACCCCCTTTATCTCGGCCTGCTGCTGTGTTACGTGGGATTGGGTTTCGGTATCGATCTTCCCTGGCTGCTCATTCTCGCCCTGCCCACGATGATCCTCACGCATTGGCTGCTCATCAGGCCTGAGGAACGGTACCTGCTGCAGCGCTTCGGTCGCGAATTCGTCCAGTACAAGGAAACCGTGCGTCGCTGGTTGTAGGCGCTCGCCCTTCCGCGTCATAATAAGGGCCGTTTTTTCGGAGGGGAGGCGTGATGTTTCACGGCAGCATGGTGGCCCTGGTGACGCCCATGGCGGCGGATGGCAGCGTGGATGACGCTGCACTGGCGCGCCTGGTGGAGCGCCATGTGGCCTGCGGCACCGATGCCATCGTGGCGGTGGGCACCACCGGCGAGTCGGCGACCCTGAGCACGGAAGAGCATTGCGCGCTGATCCGGCGGGTGGTGGAACTGGCGGCCGGGCGGGTGCCGGTGATCGCCGGCACGGGTTCCAACAGCACCCAGGAGGCCATCGAGCTGACCCGTTGCGCCATGGAGGCCGGCGCCGATGCCTGTCTCCTGGTGACGCCCTATTACAACAAGCCCACCCAGGAAGGTCTCTATCGCCATTTCAGGGCCATCGCCGAGGCGGTGCCCATTCCCCAGATCCTGTACAACGTGCCGGGGCGCACGGCTTGTGACATGTTGCCGGAAACAGTGGAGCGTCTGTCTCATGTGCCCAATATCGTCGGCATCAAGGAGGCCACCGGTGACCTGGCGCGGACCCGGGAAATCATCGGGCGCTGCCAGGGACGCCTGGACTTCTACAGCGGTGACGATGCCACGGCGCTGGAGAGCCTGCTGCTCGGTGGCAAGGGGGTCATTTCCGTGACCGCCAACATCCTGCCCCGCGAGATGCACGAAATGTGTGCCACGGCCCTGGCGGGCGACGAGAATGAGGCACGCCGCCTCAATGCGCGCCTGCAACCCCTGCATCGTGATCTCTACGTGGAGGCCAATCCCATCCCCGTCAAGTGGGCGCTCCATGCCATGGGGCTCATCCCCCCGGGGATCCGCCTGCCCCTGACGGTCCTGTCCGAGCAGTATCATGCCACGGTGCGCCAGGCCCTGGTGGCGAGCGGCGCCCTCTCGGAATCCGCTTCAGAACCGCGTACTGAAGCGGGTGGCGGTCCCGAAACCGGCAATGCATGAGGCCCCGACGCCGATTCCGACGCCGACTCTGGCCCGGGCGGCGGCGCGGTGGCCGGTCCTGCCCGTCCTGCTGGTGTTGTTGCTCTGCGCCTGCAGCACACCACCGGTGAACTATCGCGATATCGAACTCCTGCCCCCCCTCGAGGTGCCGGCAGATCTGCAGCCGCCGCGGACCGATACCCGGATGGCCATTCCCGGCTTGTCCTTGACGGATGTCGAGGCCGTGCGCCGTCGCCTGGCCGCGGAAATCCAGCAGAGCGTGGAAGAGATCGAGGCACCGCCGGAAATCCTGCTGTCACCCGGGCAGTCCGCCCCGGCACCGCGGGGCGTCGTCGCGCCGCCGGCAGAAGCGCCTGCGACACCTGACGCGCACGGGGCAGGGCACCACTGAGCGTGGGGGCGCGGCTGAAGTTTGCTTCCCTGGGCAGCGGCAGCCGAGGCAATGCCACGGTGGTGCGCTGCAATGGCACCTGCATCATGGTGGATTGCGGCTTCTCCCTGCGCGAGACGCGCCGCCGCCTCGCCCGCCTGCGCCTGTCTCCTGCGGACCTGAGCGCGATCCTGGTAACCCATGAGCATGGCGACCATGTGCGTGGTGTCGCGGCGCTTGCCTGTGCCGCCGACATACCCGTGTGGATGAGCGCCGGTACGGCGCGGGCTGCTGCAAGCCATGCCCGGGAGATCGTGGACCTGCGCCTTCTGAACAGCCACCAGGCCTTTGCCGTGGGTGACCTGGAGATACGGCCCTTTCCCGTTCCCCACGATGCCCGTGAGCCCTGCCAGTTCGTGGTGGGCAATGGTGAACACCGACTGGGCCTGCTCACGGATACCGGCACGACCACGCCTCATCAGGCCGAGGTACTGGACGGCTGCGAGGCATTGCTGCTCGAATGCAATCACGACGAGGCGCTGCTCGCCCGCAGTGCCTATCCGCCGGCAGTGCGGGCACGCATCGGCGGGCGGCTGGGTCATCTCAGCAATCGTCAGGCGGGCGGGCTGCTCGCACGCCTGGGGACCACGCGCCTGCAGCATGTGGTGGCCGCCCATCTCAGCGAGCAGAACAACACGGTGGCGCTCGCACGGGACGCGCTCAGCGCGGCGCTGGGGTGTGAGCCTGGCTGGATCGGCATTGCCACCCAGGACGGTGGCCTGGCCTGGCGCGAGATTCTATAATAACAATTTTGATGCGCCGTGGCGGCGCTTTGGAGTCGCAATCATGCAAATCGAGAAAGAACTGTATTCTGGCAAGGCCAAGACGGTCTATACGACAGCGGATCCGGATCGCCTGATCCTGTATTTCAGGGACGATACCTCCGCCTTCGATGGTGAAAAGACGACGCAGCTCGCGCGCAAGGGCATGGTCAACAACAAGACCAATGCCTACATCATGGAGCAACTGGAGAAGGCGGGCATTCCCACCCATTTCGAGCGCGTCCTGTCCAGCAACGAGAGCCTGGTCAAGCGTCTCGACATGATTCCCCTGGAGTGCGTGGTGCGCAACATCACTGCAGGCAGCATCTGCCGGCGCCTGGGCGTGGAGGAGAACATGGACCTGGATCCGCCCACCTTCGAGTTCTTTCTCAAGAACGACGAGCTCCACGATCCCATGGTCAACGAGTACCACATTCGATCCTTCGGCTGGGCGAGCGACGAGGAAGTGGCCACCATGAAGCGCCTCACCTTCGAGGTCAATGACGTGCTCAAGCAGCTTTTTCTGGATGCCGGGATTCTGCTGGTGGACTACAAGCTGGAATTCGGCCGCTATCATGGCGAAGTGATGCTGGGCGACGAATTCACCGCCGACGGCTGCCGTCTCTGGGATGCGGCCACCCGGGAGAAACTGGACAAGGACCGTTTCCGCCAGGATATGGGGGGGGTGGTGGAGGCCTACGAGGAAGTGGCCCGGCGCCTGGGCGTGGAGCTGGATTGAGCGGTTCTCCCGCCTGGCGATCCCGTTTCCTCCTGTTGTGAGCGGGTGAGGCGCGCCTGCAAGCCATGCTCATCCTGCGCGGCAGCCCCGCCCTTTCCGATTTCCGCCTGACCCGACTGCGCGAGCGACTCCGCGAGGCGGTGTCCGAGGTGGCGGGCCTGTCAGCCGAGCATGTCCATTTCGTGGACCTGGAGCGCCCCCTGGACGAGGCGGAGCAGCAGGTACTGGCCAGGCTCCTCGATTACGGCCCGCCGCCCGGGGCAGCGCCGCCGAAGGGGACCCTGCTGCTGGTCCTGCCCCGCTTCGGCACCGTCTCGCCCTGGTCCAGCAAGGCCACCGACATCGCCCACCGCTGCGGCCTGCAGAAGGTGCTGCGTATCGAGCGGGGTACCGCTTATTACCTGCGTTGCCGTGAGGGCGTGGACCCGGACGACGGCTGGCAGGGACGGGCCGCGGCCCTGCTTCATGATCGCATGACCGAGAGTGTCTGCTATGCGTTGAGCGAGGCCGAGGGCCTGTTCCTGCATGCCGATCCCCGTCCGCTGGAAACCGTGGACGTACTGGGCGGAGGGCGTGCCGCCCTGGTGGCGGCGGATCGCGAACTGGGGCTTGCCTTGAGCCCGGACGAGATCGACTATCTCGTGGAGAGTTTCACGGCCCTGGGGCGCAACCCCACGGACGTGGAACTGATGATGTTCGCCCAGGCCAATTCGGAGCACTGTCGCCACAAGATCTTCAACGCCGACTGGCGTATCGACGGCCAGGCGCAACCGCACAGCCTGTTCGCCATGATCCGCCAGACACATGAAGCCGCCCCCGAGGGCGTGCTTTCCGCCTATGCCGACAATGCCGCGGTGCTGGCGGGTCCTGAGTGCCTGCGTTTTTTTCCCGACCCCGCCGACGGGGTGTACCGCCCCGTGCGCGAGGCGGCCCATATCAACATCAAGGTGGAGACCCACAATCATCCCACCGCCATCGCGCCCTTCCCCGGGGCGGCGACCGGTGCCGGCGGCGAGATCCGCGACGAGGGTGCCACGGGGCGGGGCGCGCGGCCCAAGGCCGGCCTGTGCGGCTTTTCCGTCTCCAATCTCAAGATTCCCGGCGCCCGGCGCCCCTGGGAGCGTGAACACGGCAAACCGGGGCGCATCGTCTCCGCGCTGGAAATCATGCTGGAGGGACCCATTGGCGCCGCGGCCTTCAACAATGAGTTCGGGCGCCCCAATCTCGCGGGTTATTTCCGCACCTACGAGGATCATGTCCCGGGTCCCCGTGGGGAACAGCTGCGGGGCTATCACAAGCCCATCATGATCGCCGGCGGGCTGGGCACCGTCCGCCCCTGCCACGTGGAAAAGGCCCGCATCCCTCCCCGCGCCCAGCTCGTCGTGCTCGGCGGGCCGGCCATGCTCATCGGCCTGGGGGGCGGGGCGGCATCCTCCATGGCCAGCGGCAGCAGCAGCGAGGCCCTGGATTTCGCCTCCGTGCAACGGGGCAATCCCGAGATGCAGCGCCGCTGCCAGGAGGTGATCGACCGCTGCTGGCAACTGGGCGGGGACAATCCCATCCTCTCCATCCACGACGTGGGCGCCGGCGGTCTGTCCAACGCCATTCCCGAGATCGTCCACGACAGCGACCGCGGCGCGCGCATCGAGCTGCGGACCATTCCCAGCGACGAGCCGGGCATGAGTCCCATGCAGATCTGGTGCAACGAGGCCCAGGAACGCTACGTGCTCGCGGTGGCACCGGAGCGGCTGGAGGCATTCCAGGCCATCTGCGAACGGGAGCGCTGTCCCTATGCCGTGGTGGGCGAGGTGACCCAGGAGGAACGGCTGGTGGTGGGCGACGGCTATTTCGACAATACGCCGGTGGACATGCCCATGGCGTTGCTCTTCGGCAAGCCGCCCAAGATGCTGCGCGACGTGCGTCATCATCCCTTCACCAAGGAATCCCTGGATCGGGCCGTCATCGATCTGGAAGAGGCCGCCCGGCGCGTGCTGCAATTGCCCGCGGTGGCCGACAAGAGCTTCCTCATCACCATCGGTGACCGCAGCGTCACCGGCCTGGTGGCCCGCGACCAGATGGTGGGGCCCTGGCAGGTGCCGGTGGCGGATGTGGCCGTCACCCTGGCCGATTACGAAGGCTACCGGGGCGAGGCCATGGCCATGGGTGAACGCAGCCCCGTGGCCCTGCTCCACGGGCCGGCCTCCGGGCGCCTCGCCGTGGGCGAGGCGCTGACCAACATCGCCGCCGCGCCCATTGCGCGCCTCGGTGACGTGCGCCTGTCGGCCAACTGGATGGCGGCCGCCGGCGAGCCCGGCGAGGATGCCGTCCTCTACGACACGGTGCGCGCCGTGGCCCTGGAACTCTGCCCTGTCCTGGGGATCGCCATTCCCGTGGGGAAGGATTCCCTGTCCATGAAGACGGTCTGGGCGCAGGATGGAGAGACCCGCGAGATGACCGCGCCCCTGTCGCTCATCGTCAGCGCCTTCGCGCCGGTGACCGACTGCCGTGACGTGCTCACGCCCATGCTGCGCCGCGACCGGGGCGATACGGACCTGATCCTGGTGGACCTGGGCAAGGGCGCCAACCGCCTGGGGGCCTCGGCTCTGGCCCAGGTCTACAACCAGCTGGGCCATCACCCGCCGGACCTGGACGATCCACGGGCCTTGCGTGCCTTTTTCGAGACCCTCCAGGAACTCAATCGCGAGGGTCTGGTGCTGGCCTATCACGACCGCTCGGACGGCGGGCTCTTCGTGACCCTGTGCGAGATGGCCTTTGCCGGCCGCTGCGGCCTGGACATCCAGCTGGAGGACCTGGGGGACGACGTGCTGGCCCTGCTTTTCTGCGAGGAACTGGGGGCGGTGCTCCAGGTACGCCACTGCGACACGGACACGGTCCTGGCAGCCTTCCGCGAGGCGGGCCTGCGTCAGCACACCCATGTCGTGGGCACCCTGCGCGACGACCAGCGCATCGTGTTCCGCCGGGGCAGCGAGATCGTTCTGGCGGCGGAGCGTGCCCACTGGCAGCGCCTGTGGTCGGAGACCAGCTTCCGCATGCAGGCATTGCGGGACAATCCGGACTGCGCCCGGCAACAGTACGATGCCCTGCTGGACGAGGATCCGGGCCTGAGTCCCCGGCTCACCTTCGATCCCGCCGAGGATATCTGTGCCCCCTTCATCAATGCTGGTGCCCGGCCCCGCATCGCCATCCTGCGCGAGCAGGGGGTCAATGGCCAGCAGGAGATGGCGGCGGCCTTCCATCGCGCCGGTTTCGAATGCGTGGACGTGCACATGAGCGACCTCATCGCGGGCCGCCAGGATCTCGCGGGTTTCCAGGGACTGGCCGCCTGCGGCGGTTTCTCCTATGGCGATGTGCTGGGCGCGGGCGGCGGCTGGGCCAAGTCCATTCTCTTCAATGCCCGTGCGCGGGAGGCCTTCGCCGCCTTCTTCCAGCGCGACGACACCTTCGCCCTGGGGGTGTGCAACGGCTGCCAGATGCTTGCCGGCCTGCGGGAACTGATCCCCGGTGCCGGGGCCTGGCCGCGTTTCGTGCGCAACCTGAGCGAGCAGTTCGAGGCCCGCCTGTCACTGGTGGAGGTGCAGCCGTCACCCTCCCTTTTTCTGGAGGGCATGGCCGGCTCGCGGCTGCCCATCGCCGTCGCCCACGGCGAGGGCCGGGTGGAATACCGCGATCCCGCCCATGAGGCCATGCTGGCAGACAACGGCCAGATCGCCCTGCGCTACGTGGACAATCACGGTACGGTCACCGAGCGCTATCCCGCCAACCCCAACGGCTCGCCCGGTGGCGCCACCGCCTTCACCACCCCCGACGGCCGCTTCACCATCATGATGCCCCATCCCGAACGGGTCTTCCGCAGCGTCCAGCATGCCTGGTGCCCGGACGACTGGGGCGAGGACGGCCCCTGGCTGCGCCTGTTCCGCAACGCCCGGCGCTGGCTGGGCTGAGTACCCTGCTGCTGCTGGCCTTGCCCAGTCAGGATTCCAGTCAGGATCGCAGCGGAATTCAGGAAAGATGACCGGAGAAGATGGCGGGAAGAGAGGAGCTGATTTGCCTGCGTTATAATGGCGCAATGAGACAACTGGCCCGTCCGCTCATCTTTGCCCTGGTGTTTCTGCTCCCGCTGACGGCGGCGGTGTTTCTCGCCGTCGAGGGCTTGCGCCTGCGGCCGCCCGTCGTACCCTTGCTGCCGCAACAGGACGAGACGCTGGTGAGAGCGGAGGTGGGCAATGTCGCCGAGGCGGAGGCCCTGTTCCAGCGCCTGGGCTATGCCTGGCCGCCTGCGGACGGGCCTTCCGTGCCGCGCATCGCCCTGGATCCGCTGCCCGCCGACTATCCTGCCGGCCTGGAGACACGGCGCAAGAAGGCCCTGTTCTTCCGGGCCCTGCTGCCCCTGGTGCTGGCGGAGAACCGCGCGCTGCGCGCCCAGCGACAGCATCTGTTGCGCCTCCGGGCGCTGGGGCTGCCGGCACAGGCGGGCACGGCGTCACATGCCTGGCTGCAGGACCTGCTGCGCCGTTATCGCGTCTCCCAGGAGGACGGCCTGGCGCAGGCGGTGGAGCGTCTCCTGCATCGTCTCGACGAAATCCCGCCCGCCCTGGCGCTGGCACAGGCGGCCAACGAGAGTGCCTGGGGAACTTCCCGTTTCGCAAGGATCGCCAACAACCTCTTCGGGCAATGGACCTGGCAGGAGGAGCATGGCATCGTGCCGGCGGAGCGTCCCGAGGGTGAGCGTTACCTGGTGCGCAAGTTTCCCAGCCTGCGCGCCTCGGTGCGTGACTATCTCTACAACCTCAACGTGGGGCACGCCTATGTGGCATTGCGGCGCATGCGCCACGAGATGCGGGCGTCAGGGGAGGCGCTGGATGCCATGGCCCTGGCGGCGGGTCTGAGCCGCTATTCGGAACGGGGCGAGGACTATGTGGAGGAGATCCGCCGTATCATCCGCGGCAATCGCCTGGAGCGGCTCAGCAACGTGGATCTGATGCCGGTCGAGGATGCCCGGCGCCTGGCGCTCATGCTGGACCGGTTGTCCGGAGGGGATGGATAGATGCCGCTAGATACCGTGGCCCCGTGCGGGTACGCAGGCTTGATTGGCGGAGTCTGCTGAAGAGGGTTGCAGCAGAACTCACCTTCCTGCTGCGCATCCGCACACGGCACCCGAAGTTCTGTGCTGTATTTGCTGCCTCGCCACGGCTGAATGCCTTTTATGCAATCATCTTGAATTGACTGACCGTTTGTTGCAGCTCGGAGGCCAGACGCGCGATTTCCTGCCCGGCCGAGTCGATCTGATGAGTGCCGTTGCTGACATCGTGGGACATGTCGCTGATGGCGCTGATGCTGCGGTTTATGTCCTCGGAGACGGTGGTCTGTTGTTCCGTTGCGCTGGCGATCTGGGAGGTCATGTCGCGCATGATGGTCATCGAGTTCAGAATTTTTTCGAGTGATTCATTGCTGGCGGAGACGTTCTGCAGGCTGTCTGAAGCGCGATTGCCGCCCTGATGCATCACAGCGACTGCCTCGCGCGCGCGAGCCTGCAGATTTTCAATCGTTTGTTGTATCTCGTTGGTGGATTCCTGGGTGCGTTGTGCCAGCGTGCGAACTTCGTCTGCCACGACCGCAAACCCTCTTCCCTGCTCGCCAGCCCGGGCTGCCTCGATGGCCGCGTTCAGTGCGAGGAGATTGGTCTGTTCGGCGATGTCCCGGATGACGTCGAGCACTGAACCGATGCTTTCACTGTCGGTTGAGAGCCGTTCGATTACCTGGGAAGCTTTGTAGATTTCTTCTGCGAGAGACTCCATGGATTGGACGACATTCTGGACGACGCCCCGATGTTCCGTGGCTTCCTGGTCGGCTACCTGGGCGGCTTTTGCAGCATCGGAGACATTTCTTGCGACTTCGTGCATGGTGGCCGTCATCTCATTGATGGCGGCGGCAACCTGTTCGGTTTCATTCTTCTGGGTCTCCGTCGCGCTGCAGGATTGGGCGGTTACCGCAGAGAGTTCCTCTGCTGCTGCAGCAAGCTGTGTTGACGCCGCCAGAACCTGTTTCACGACATGGGCCATGCTGTCCATCATCTGATTGAAATTTGCGCCCATCTCGCCAAGCTCATCCCTCCCTTCGGGTGCGCGCAGGGAGAGATCCTTCTCTGCGGCGATTTTCCGCATGACGGTATTGGTCTTCTGCAATGAACGCCTGATACCCGTGGAGATCCAGAAGCCCAGGACAAGCCCGGATAAAATGATGCCGGCGGCAAGCACTGCCATGCCCCAGATGGCATCGGCGCCTTCTTCTTCGGCCGTGAGCGCGGCCTGCTCCGTGAATTTCATGAACGCGATCATCAATCCCTCTAGCGTTTCCTCGATCATGTTTCCTTGCTTGCTGACGGCCGCGAATTTTTCCACGGCTTCGGCCTGACGCCCCATGGAAAACAGTTCAAACATTTCCATTGCAGCCTGTTCGTAGAGCTGGTGTTGTTCTTGTAGGGAAGGTACCTGCGTGAGTATGAGTTGCATCTCGGCCTGGGCCTCCGCGCTTTCGAAGCGATCCAGCCCTTCCCTGGCAATTGTGATTGCGCGATTCATTTGGGCCGAGATCGTCTCGCTCCGAGTTTTGAAACGCTCGCGTTCCTCCTGGATGGGATCTGCATTGCCACCTTGTAGATTCTGCAGCACACCCTTGCGCAGAGCGCGTTCGATGACGAGATTCTGGACCTTTTGTGTGTTTGACATGATATTGATCGACTCAGAGAGGGGCACGTTTTCATGAGCAATCCGCAGGATTTCTCCTTCTATGATGATCAGGCGCGAGATGCCCCAGGCCACCAGGACCAGTAACAGAACGACGTTGATCGAAACGAGCAGATACAGCTTGTGTCTGATTTTCACTGCAGGGTCTCCTGTTTTCAGTTGTTGTGCCCGGGACACGGTCCAGATTCCCGCAAGCATCATGTGGTTGGAGGATAACAGCGGTCTTCCGTGAGATTGTGCCGTCTCACTCTGTGAGGAATGTCGTTTCCAATCGGGAAAACTTGAGCACTGCCCGTGTTGGCAGGAGAAATGGGCAGGAATTGCCTTCCATAAGACAGGGGATATGGTTGGCCATGCCTGGGATTTGCAGACGGGAATTACTGTGAAGGGGCAGGACGTCTGATCCACAGGTGGCTGAACCAGTAGAAACGGCCCGGCTGGGCCGAGGGCGCGGTACAATTGTATCGACTGCGTCCGATGGGCAGGGGACGCAGGGCCTGTACCGCCAGATAGAGTGCCTCGCGGTCCAGCCATTGTACGGGCAGCCTGCCCTGGCCGCTGGCGTAGCAGGCCAGCTGATCCAGGCGCGCGTCGCTCGCGTCCAGGCGCAGCAACATGCGGGGCCGCGGGGTCTCGGTCACCGGATCCCAGGGAGTCACCTCGATCACGGGCAGGGGGAGGGCGGCGGCCTTGATGCGGAACTGCTCCAGATCGGCGAAGGCCTCCGCCATGGGGAAGCGGGGCAGTGCCCGGAGATCGGATCCCGGCCCCACCGCCCCCGACTGCTGACCGAAGGCGACGAAACCCAGTTTTCTCACCAGCGCCGCCAGGGCCGTATCGTATTCCCCGTAAGGATAGGCGAACAGGCGCGGCGCGCTGCCCAGTTCTGTTTCCAGGCGCTGCTGGGCGTGCATGAGGTCGGCGCGGACCCGGTCTGACCACTGGGCCTCGGTTTCGCCGGGACGGCGGCGGATGAGGAAGTCATGGCGGCGGGAGTGGTTGGCGAAGCGGGCGCCGAAACGCTGCATCTCCCGCATCTGGTCCCAGGTCATGAAAGCCGGCAGGCCCCGGTCCACGGGTTCGGTGGCGACGAACACGGTGAAAGGCCAGCCGCGGGCCCGCAGGCGGGGGTAGGCCTGCGTGTAGACCGAGCGGTAGGCATCGTCGATGGTGATGGCCACGGCGCGTGTTGGCAGGGGCTGACCAGCCTGCAGGGCGGCGACGATGTCCTCCAGGGGCAAAATCTGGTATCCTGCCTGCTGCAGATGATCGAGCTGGGCCTCGAACTGGTCCAGGCGGATGTTGGTGCTGGGGTGGTCCGGCTCGCCGAAATGGTGGTACATGAAGATGACGGCACTGTTCCCTTGGCTCCCGGTTGCCCCTCCCGCGGCACCGTGAATCAATCCAAAAACGAGCAGGCAGAGGATTTTTGCGAATCTCGATGCAGGTCGTGTCATAGTCCCGCCAGTATATCCCAGAGTCCCCGTCATCTGTATCGCGACCCTTCTATCATCCATCGTCATAAGGAAGCGAAATGAGTGTGAGAAAATTTTTGTTGACCGTGTTGCTGGTATCGGTTCTGTCCACAGTCCAGGCTGTCGATCTCAAGTCCGACAAGGAAAAGTTCAGCTATGCCGTGGGTGTACAGATTGCCCTCAGCCTGCGACATGACGGGCCCCACTTCGATGTGGATGCGCTGACCCAGGCCATCGAGGATGTGCTGGCCGGTGCGCCCCTGAGGCTCTCGCCGGAGGAAATGCAACAGGCCTTCAATGCCTTTCAGGCCAGGCGCCAGGAAGAGCGCCGTCAGCTCGCGGCCGAGAATGCCCGCAAGGGCAAGGCGTTTCTCGCCGCCAATGGCAAGAAATCGGGCGTTGTGACCCTGCCCAGCGGCCTGCAGTACCAGGTAATCAAGGAAGGCAAGGGCGAGAAACCCAAGCTCAGCGATGCCGTGGTGGTCAACTACCGTGGTACCTTCATCGACGGCGAGGAGTTCGACAGTTCCTACAAGCGAGGCGAGCCGGCCACCTTTACCGTGGGGCAGGTTATCCAGGGCTGGCAGGAAGTGCTGCCGCTCATGCCCGTGGGATCCCACTGGAAGGTCTTTATCCCTGCGGAACTCGCCTATGGCGAGCGCGGCGCCGGTGATGACATCGGTCCCAACGAGACCCTGGTGTTCGATATCGAGTTGCTGGCCATCAACTGAGCTTTATTTTGTCTGAAGATACCGAGGACAGGCCAGCGCCTGTCCTCGGTTTTTCAACACACCTCGCATCACCCGCAGCAAGCCTGTCACACGCATCATGAGTATCGCCACGGAAACCGCGCGGCGGCGTACCTTTGCCATCATCTCCCATCCCGACGCCGGCAAGACGACACTCACGGAGAAACTGCTGCTCTACGGCGGGGCGATCCAGCTCGCGGGCACCGTCAAGGGGCGCAAGGCGGCCCGACACGCCACCTCGGACTGGATGGCGCTTGAGAAGCAGCGCGGCATCTCGGTGACCACTTCCGTGATGCAGTTTCCCTACCGGGGGCGCGTCGTCAACCTGCTGGACACCCCGGGCCACGAGGATTTCTCCGAGGACACCTACCGTACCCTGACGGCGGTGGACTCGGCACTGATGGTCATCGACAGTGCCAAGGGGGTGGAGGCGCGGACCATCAAGCTCATGGAGGTGTGCCGTCTGCGCGATACCCCCATCATGACCTTCATCAACAAGCTGGACCGGGAAGGACGCGAGCCCATCGAGCTGCTGGACGAGATCGAGCGCATCCTGGACATCCGCTGCGCCCCCGTCACCTGGCCCATCGGCATGGGCAAGGCATTCAAGGGGGTGTTCCATCTCCACCACGACACTATCCATCTTTTCAGTCCCACCCATGGTGGGCGTATCCAGCAGGGCGAAGTGATCCAGGGCCTGGACAATCCACGCCTTGACGAGGTGCTGGACGGCCAGGCCGAGGCGCTGCGCGAGGAGATCGAGCTGGTGCGCGGTGCCAGTCATGCCTTTGACCTGGAGGCCTATCTTGCCGCCGAGCTGTCGCCGGTGTTCTTCGGTTCCGCCATCAACAACTTCGGCGTGCAGGAGCTGCTGGATGCCTTCGTGGAATACGCCCCGCCGCCGCGCCCGCGCGAGACCCGGACCCGGGCGGTGCGGCCGGATGAAGAAAAGTTCACCGGCTTTGTTTTCAAGATCCAGGCCAACATGGATCCGGCGCACCGTGACCGCGTTGCCTTCCTGCGGGTGTGTTCCGGCAAGTACACCCAGGGCATGAGGATCCGTCACCTGCGCATGGGGCGGGATGTACAGATCGCCAATGCGCTCACCTTCATGGCCGCCGACCGGGAGCGCGCTGAGGCCGCCTATCCCGGCGACATCCTGGGCTTGCACAATCACGGCACCATTCGTATCGGCGATACTTTCACCCAGGGGGAGGACCTCAAGTTCACGGGTATTCCCAATTTCGCGCCCGAGCTGTTCCGGCGCGTGATTCTGCGCGACCCCTTGCGCATGAAGGCACTGCAGAAGGGGCTGGATCAGCTTTCCGAGGAGGGGGCCACCCAGGTTTTTCGTCCCCTGCGCAACAACGACCTGATTCTGGGGGCGGTGGGTGTGTTGCAGTTCGACGTGGTGGCCCACCGCCTAAAGCACGAGTACGGCGTGGACTGCCGTTTCGAAAACGTCCAGGTAGCCACCGCACGCTGGGTTTCCAGCGAGGATGCCGGAGAACTGGAGAGGTTCCGGCGTAAGGCCGCCGACCACCTGGCCGTGGACAGTGGCGGGGAACTGGCCTATCTGGCGCCCACCCGCGTCAACCTGGAACTGGCCATGGAACGCTGGCCGAAGATCCGGTTCCATGCCACGCGGGAACATTGAGAAAAGGGGGCTGATGCCCCCTTTTCTTGCACTGTTGACAGGTCAGGCGTCCTGGCGTTTTTTGAAGCGCAGCCCGCCCAGGGCGAGGAGACCTGCACCCAGCAGGGCCAGAGAACCCGGCTCGGGTACCGAGGTGAATCCACCCCCGCCAATGTTCACGATGCCGGCCAGGGTCATGATCCTGCCGGTGCTGTCGGTACTGACCACGTTGAGGCCGTAATCGTCCAGAAAATAGCTGTGGGAAGGCGCGGTCACATCGGCGTCTGTCAGACCGAATTCAGAGGCGCCATAGGGCGTGACTTGAAAGGTCACGCCACTGAGGGTGTTGGAGGCGACGTCTATCGGCAGGAAATCGAACCAGCCACCCGAGGTGGTGTGACCGTCATCGTGCCCTTCGGAGAGTGCCAGCAGGCCGCCGCCGGCATTCACGAAGCTGGCAATGTCGCCGGCCCGGGCATTCAGGGCATCGAGTTCAGCCTGCATGAGCATGCCGCCATAGTCGGATGCGACGGCGATGGCGCTGTAAAGTGAGAAATCCACGCTGGCAAGATCGGCACCCGTGACCCAGTCATAATCGACGCCTCGGGTAAGGCCGATCGCATTCAGGCCCAACTCTCCCCGGCGATGTCCCGGTGGTATGGGAATACCCGATCCGCTGTCCCCGGCAGCGGACTCCACCCACAGGAAGGGCAGGCTGGGATTGCTGGAATTGTTCACCACAAAATTGATCCCCGCACGCAGGAGATTTCCAGCGTTGCTGTCAGACTGGGCATGGAAATCAGGGTCCTGACCGGAGATGAAAATGGGGCCCGCCTGAAGCGGGGTACTGAGGCCTGCCATCAGCAGGACGATTCCCAGCGAGAGGGCTGCATGCATTCTGAAAATACTATATTTCATGGATTCGCTCTCCCTGAAGTTATTTACATACATGATCAGCTCAATCTGTAGGCATATTTCGTGCCGTAATTACAACTTGTTGAAATATAAGGATAAAATTTTATTTAAGATGAAAAGTGTAAAGTTCTTCAGACAGGCTGGTGTGGCAGTCAAGGACTTCAGCACAACCTGAGCCGGCCTGGGAGAAGCTTGCTGTCGTGTTGATTCTTCTACAGGTATGTTTACAAGAACATCCCGTTGGCCAGGCGGCAAGGTGGTTGTCGCATTGATGAAACTGTCAAGTAACATGATAGAGGTTTGCATTACTGACTGACAGCTTCGTGTAGCCTGAATGCGGGCTCCTGCAGCCGGGATACAGGTCCCGAGCCCGGCATCTTCTTGTCATTGCCACTACACCTTTGTCATTTCGACCACACTTCCTGTCATTTCGACCGAAGGGAGAAACCCTGCCCCACCGCCCTAAGATTTCTCGCTGCGCTCGAAATGACAGGGATGCTGACATTTCTCGCTGTGGTCGAAATGACAGGGGTATGTCATTCCACACTTCCTGTCATTTCGACCACACTTCCTGTCATTTCGACCGAAGGGAGAAACCCTGCCCCACCGCCCTTAAGATTTCTCGCTGCGCTCGAAATGACAGGGATGGTGACATTTCTCGCTGCGCTCGAAATGACAGGTGTCACCTGGGCAGATCAGGCACGTATGTCAGGTACTCAGGTAATCCTCAATAACAGGCGTGGAAAAAACCTGCCCCGGCGCGATACCGCGTTGAAAACCGGTGCAAGACGCCCGTTACTCTCCATACTCGAAACGCATCTCCGTCAGCACCTCGCCATTGCTGTCCACCACTTGCACCGTCCAGGTACCTGTCCAGGCAGGCAGCAAGGTCTTGCTGGACCAGATTCGCCAGCGCGGGCCGCCGATGTCGAAAGGCACCTCGGCCATCACGTCGCCCCGGTAGAGCCAGCGGTGGGTGACGGCCTGTCCCTGGCCGTTGCGGATTTCGCTGAAGAAATAGATTTTCCCGTGTCGGGTGTCGAGGGTGGTCACCTTGTCCACCGGCTCGCGGTTTTCCACACCGGTGGTGAACTGGGCGCGGCTGACTTCGATGGCAAGCGCGGGGCCGGCAAGCAGCAACAGCGCAATCGGCAGTACAAGCATGGAAAGAAATGGGGCTCGATTCATCTTGGTCTCCTTGAGTGTCAGGGGTGCCTTTTTCGATCTTTGGGTTCCACGAAGCCGCAACAGCCAGCCGAGAGAGAGGGGCGTGATTGGTCGTTGAACGACTCGTAACCGATCCGGGACATTTTGGGGCATTCAACCCGTTTCCCGTGATTCGAATTGTCTTCCATCCTCTGCCATTTTGAGTCAACTTCTCCTTTTTGTCATTTCGGCCGAAGGGAGAGATCCTGCTCCACCGCCCCCAAGATTTCTCGCTGCGCTCGAAATGACAGGGATATGTCATTCCACACTTCCTTGTCATTTCGACCACACTTCCTGTCATTTCGACC